>JADZCI010000237.1 GCA_020851655.1 Bryobacterales bacterium | reverse complement strand
TTCGCAACAACTACATCGTGACCGGGGGAACGATGATTACGCCGACGGACAAGTGGAGCGCCAAGGGCGACCAGTTGTTTGGTTCCAATCACCGGGTGTCGTTTCTGTGGAACCAGACCACTTACCGGGGCAAGCCCGGCCCGGCAGGCGCACCCGGGCTGCCGGAACCCCTATGGAGCGGACAGATTACCGCCTGGGACACGTCGGCATACCGGGTGACACACGACTGGACGCTATCGCCAAGGATGGTGAATCACGTCTCATTCGCCGCCAACACGTTCATCAAGAACTCATACTCGGCCAACGTCGACAAGAACTGGAAAGACAAGGTCTGCATCAAGAACGTCGTGGACTGCAACCAGAACTTTCCCACCATCAACTTCACCGAGTACTCGACGTGGGGCTCGCCGTCCTACAACGGCACAGAGCAACCCGGCTGGGGCTTGAAGGATGATCTGAGCTACATCCGTGGTTCGCACACGCTGAAGTTCGGGTTCCAGCACCAGAATCAGAACGCCAACGGTTTCGGGCAGCAGGATATCGCGGGGCGGGCGGATTTCAATTTCCTGAGCACCAGCATCCCGGCCAACACCTCGTTTCCGAACAGCGGCGGCAGTTCGTTTGCCTCACTGCTTCTCGGTGAAGCCTACCTTGGCAGGACCGAGACGATTCGCGCGGTCACGCAGAAGTATCCCTACTTTGGTTTCTACGCTCAGGACGACTGGCGCATTACGCGAAAGCTGACCCTGAACTTCGGCTTGCGCTACGACTTTACGCTGCCGCCGACCAATGAGAAGGACGAGTACTCGGACTTCAACCCGGCGCGCCCCAATCCGGGCGCCGACGGGCGCCTGGGTGCGCTGTGGTTTGCCGGATACGGCGAAGGGCGTGAGAACACTCGGAGCCTGGTGCCGGGCTGGTATGGAGGCTGGGGCCCCCGGCTTGGCCTCGCCTACAGCGCAGGCGCCAAGACCACGGTCCGTGCCGCGTTCGGGCGGTCGTTCTCCCGCGTGACGGCCGTGCAGGGCAGCGGCCACTTTGCGGGATTTATCGGCCAGTACGTCTTCCAGAACAACACGCAGGGAGTCACTCCGACATTCAAGCTGGACCAGGGGCTTCCGGCCTACACGCTCCCGCCTTCCATCAATCCAGCTTTCTCAAACGGCAACACGGTGGACTGGTGGCAGGGACAAGAGATGACTCGCGCGCCGGAAAGCCTGTTCTGGACGTTCACGGTCCAGAGGCAAGCTGGCAACAACATGGTGCTGGAAGCGGGCTACAACGCCAATATCGGAACCCACCTTCAGACTGGACTGTTGAATTACAACCAGGTTCCGACGGCCATCATGAACCAGATGATCGCCCAATATGGCGTGACGCAGGCGTTCAGCATCATGCGCGCCGACATCCTGTCTCCCCTGGCGGTGAACGCCGGGATCACGCCTCCCTATCCGAGTTTCACCAAGCAATCGCTGCGCACGGTGAACCAGGCGCTGCGCCCCTTTCCGCAATATCAGAACATCGTCACTGGAGTGCAGAACGGCGACAAGAGCGGGCACTCTTCGTATCATTCGCTGATTCTGCGAGCCGACCGGCGGTTGACAAAAGGATGGACCTTCCAGTGGAACTACGTTTTTTCGAAGTTGCTGACCGACTCCGATAGCTATTTTGCCAACGGCACGGCGGCGCAGGATCATTACAACCGCCGCTTGGAGAAATCGATCGGGCAGTTTGACCAGACACACGTCTTCAAGTTCTCGACTTTATACGACCTTCCCTTCGGCAAGGGACAGCGTTGGGCGACTGGCGGGTGGCTGAGTTGGGTCATCGGCGGCTGGCGTCTGGCGGCGATTCAGATCTACCAGAGCGGCTTGCCGGTGGCGCTGGCTCGCAGCAACCCACTCCCGATCCTCAACGGCGTCACCCGGCCGCTGGTAGACACAGACGAGAACTGGCGGGCGCCGGTGGCCGGCGATTCGTTCGATCCCAACGTCGACCGGTTCCTGAAACCGGCCAGCGCGTTTCCGGCGCAACCCGCGGCGTTTGGCAATGCGACGCGGTTCAACCCGAAAATGCGGGCGTTCTGGGGACTGAACGAGAGCGTGAGCCTGGCCAAGACATTCCAGATCGCCGAAGCCCTCCGGATCGATTTGCGCGGCGAGGCGTTTAACTTGTTCAACCGGACAGTTTTCGGGACGGGCAGCACGAATCTCAACGCCGGAAATTTCGGCATTGTGACCAGCCAGGCGAACGACCCCCGGCAGATGCAGATCGGGCTGAAAATCTACTGGTAATCCTACTCGCCGGCGACGGCGTTGTCTGATAGAAGACAACCGAAACCCTTTTTCGATAGTCTGAAAGATAGACGATGTCACTGCCGTTGACCCAACCGAGCCCGCGGCCAGCGCCGCCGCAACCCCAGCCCGCCGCAGTCCCGGCGCCACCGGCCAATCGCCGCGGGGCCCTGTGGGGAGGGTTGCTCCTGCTGCTGGCGGGCGCCGCCGGGTTGTGGCTCTATCTCAAGCCCAAGGAACCCACCGCGGGGCCCGTCGCCATCCGGACCGTGGCTGCCAAACGCGGTTCGCTCGAGGTGCGGATCCGGGTGACGGGCCAGACGTCGGCGCGCACATTCTCCAACGTCACCGCGCCCAAACTCATGGTTCCCGACAGCGACAGCCAGATGGTCCTGCTGACGCTGGCCGCGTCCGGCACCCTGGTCAAGAAGGGCGATGTCGTCGCAGCCTTTGATCCCCAGAGCATCAACGACCATCTCGACGACGTGGAAAACCAGGTGAAGCAGAGCGAGAACGACGTCGCCAAGAAGAAGGTTCAGCTCGAGCTGGATACCGTCAACCTGCAGCAAGCTCTGTCGGTGGCCAAGGCGTCGCTCGACAAGGCGCGGCTGGACCGGAAGGCCACGGAAATCCGCTCTGAAATCGACCGCGAGATCCTGCAACTCTCTGAAGAAGAAGCCGCCGCGGCCTACAAAGAAAAGCAGGCCGACCTCGACTTCCAGATGCAATCGCAGAAGGCGGACCTGCGGCTCTCAGAACTGACCAAGGAAGAGCAGGACCGGCACTACAAGCGGCACGAGGTGGATAAGACCAAGTTCACGATTCGCGCCCCGATGGACGCCATGGTGGTGGTGCTCCAGCAGTTCCGGCCGGGCGGCGATCAGGTGACCTACGCGATCGGCGACCGGGTGTATCCGGGCACCACGTTCGCGCGGCTGATCGATCCGGACCACATGCAGCTTGAAGGGACCGTCAACCAGTCCGAGAGCGGACAGTTCCGGCTGGGACAGGATGCCATCGTCAAGCTGGACGCCTATCCGGGCGTCACATACAAGGGCAAGGTGGCCGCGATCGGAGCGCTGGCCAGCGGCGGGCGGTTTCAGAACTACTACATCCGTTCCCTGCCAATCCGCGTCTGGATCGAGAACGGCGACCGCCGCGTGCTGCCGGACCTGTCCGGTTCGGCCGAAATTCTCGTCGACAAGGAACTCGACTCGATTATCGTTCCCGCCTATGCGGTGAAGACCGCCAACGGAAAGCCCTACGTCGAAGTCAGGACCGTCGCCGGCATTGAGCGCCGGCCGGTCAGCCTCGGCGTCTCGAACGGCATCCAGGTCGCGATCCAGTCCGGCATCAACGAAGGCGACGAGATCGTCGTCAATTAGCACGGTTCCACAGCCGTCCGTTTCACGCGCTCCTCTTGTGCCGCAGAACGGCAGATAGTGGCACACTCCCGGCCGGCAGTGGGCCGGTTTCGTGGGAATGAACTGATCTAAACTTAAGCTCGTCGAGACCGGCGGGGACATTTCCTTACCAAGTCAAGAAAGATGAGACGTATTCGACGTAATCACATCCGGTGGGCGGCTGTTTTCGCTGGAATTCTGCTTCTCGCTTCGACGGGGGTTCAGACGGCCAGGGCTCAAATGGCTTCCACTGGCGCGAAGGACCGGCCGGGACTTCCTTTACCCGCGGGGATGAAGCCGCCTGTGGTTGACTTTCGCGACTTGGCCGGCGAGGCCGGGCTGAAAGCGGTTATCGTTTCCGGAGAGTTCAAGCAAAACTATCTGGTCGAAGGTACCGGGACGGGCGTAGCCCTTCTCGATTACGACAATGACGGCCTCCTCGACATCTTCCTGGTCAACGCCGACCGAATCAAACCGCTGTCTCCGCCACCGGCCGTGCATCTCTACCGCAACCTGGGCGGGTTGCGTTTCGAGGATGTGACGGATCGAGCAGGTCTTGGCCACACCGGCTGGGGACAGGGAGTGTGCGCCGGCGATTTCGACAACGATGGCTTTGTCGACCTTTTCATCGGCCAGTGGGGGCACAGCCTGTTACTGCGCAATCTCGGCAATGGCAAGTTTCGCGATGAGACGAAGGATCGCGGTCTGTACCAGCCCGCCTCTCGCTGGAGTACGGGCTGCGCGTTCATCGACTATGACCGCGACGGCTATCTCGATCTTGTGGTAGCGAACTATGTCGACTTCCAACCCAGCGATGTTTCGAAGCAGGGCGATCCGGAAGCGTGTGACTGGAAGGGCCTGTCCGTGCCGTGCGGTCCGCGCGGCCAGAAGGGCGAAACGATGCTGCTGTACCGTAACGACGGGTACGGTCATTTCAGCGACGTATCGAAGAAGGCCGGCGTGGAGGTTCCGCGGCGGTATTACGGCTTTACCGTGCTTACAGGCGACTTCGACAATGACGGCTGGCCGGACTTCTACGTCGCCTGCGATTCCACCCCAAGTCTCATGTTCTGGAACAAGCGCGATGGCACGTTTGAAGAAACAGGCGTGGTTGCCGGAGTCGCACTGAACGAGGACGGCCGGGAGCAAGCGGGCATGGGCGCAACCGCGGCCGATTACAACGGGGATGGCTACCTGGACATCTTCAAGACGAATTTTTCCAGCGACACGTCGACGCTGTATCGAAGCACCAGAGATGGCGGTTTCCTGGACGTCACTGCCGGGTCTGGTCTTGCCGTCCATACACGCGCTGTGAAGTGGGGCACGGGCTTTCTCGATATCGACCAGGATGGCTGGAAGGACCTTTTCGTCGCGGCCGGGCACATCTACCCATTTGTGGATGGGTCGGGGGTGGGCGAGACTTTCAAACAACCTCGGGAGCTTTTCTGGAATCGAGGCGACGGAAACTTCTTCGACATGTCGGCCACGAGCGGACAGGGCATTGCAGCCCAGCACTCTTCTCGCGGAATCGCGATCGGCGACTTGGATAACGACGGAGAGATGGAAATTGTGGTGGTGAATCTCTTCGAGCCGCCGTCGCTACTCAAGAATTTCGGAAAGAAGGGTAACTCGCTGTTGATCCGGGCGCTAACCGTCTCGGGCCGCGATGCCATTGGTTCGCGCGTCACGGTTACCACCGGCGCCCACAAACAGATCGACGAAGTCCGCAGCGGCGGCTTCCATATCTCACAAGGCGATTTTCGAGTCCATTTCGGATTGGGTCAAGCAGTCAAAGCCGACATCGCGATCCGGTGGCTGGGGGGCAAAACAGAGACATTCCCCGCGGTGGACGCGAATCAACTTGTGGTGATCCGGCAGGGAAAGGGCATTATCGAATCGCGCAGATTCGTCAAAGGTTCCAGCCGCATGCTTCCGGCTGGCGGCGTTCGCTGAATCCCGGACGGCCGATAAATGAGGGTCCCGCCTTGTCGGCCGATTTGACTCTTGATTGACGACGGCGTCCCGGATGTGATTTGATGGGCGCGCCATTGAATCTAGGAGAACAAGAGATGATTCGCCTTGGAATGCATACTGACAATTGGCGTCACCTCGACAAGCCGTTCGAAACGGCGGTCGAGGCCGCTGTAGAACTCGGCTTGGATTGCATCGAATTTGGGGTTTTCGAAGGCCAATACTTCATTCAGGCCCTTGGCTACAATCCACACCTGCCGCTGACCACCGACCCGGTGAAACTGCGACGCTATCTTGATTCAAAGGGTCTCGAAGTTTCCCAAATCGACGCGGCATACCCGCTGACTAGCCCAGAGACTGGACCCTACGGCGTACCTTACGTGCGCAAAGCGATCCTGTTTGCCGAAGCCATCGGGTGCCCCTGTGTAGACACTACTGACGGCGCACGCAAGCCGGAGGGCTACAGTGATGAAGAAGTGCTCGCCCTGCTGAAGCACAACCTGCGGCTAATTCTGGAGACAGCCGAGGCGCACAAGGTCATCATCAACGTTGAGACCCACGGGCCCTACACGACGCACCTGCCTACGATGCAGAAGATCATGGGATTTTTCGAATCGGAATACCTGAAGGTCAACTTCGACACAGGCAATACTTATATTTCGGGTAACGATCCGCTGGAATTTCTCAAGGGCGTGCGGAAGTGGGTATCGCACTGCCACATCAAAGACGTGGCCGCGTCGCTGGCGCATGCGGAACGAGGAGCTTCAACCGGTATCGCCACCTCAGTAGCGGCCATCGGGGCAGGCGTTAACTCACCCAACATCGAAGCCTGCGTGCGCTATTTGCAGGACACCGGGTGGAGCGGCGTGCTCTCGATCGAGTGTGAGGGCGCCGACGAGATTCTCCATCCCAGTGTTCGCTGGATGCGCGAACTTGTGGCGAAAGCCATGGTGGCATGAGACGCCCTTCCCGCTGACGAACGTCCGCCCCATTTCGACGCCCCATTTCGCCCTATTGACAGCAGCATTGTAATAGAGAATAATCAGGTCCATAGATCGCCAAGCAATCTTGACTACGGAAGGATGAATGCATGGAGTTCCGCCTGACTCGCGGGGAATTCGTCAGGGCTCTTTCCGTCGCTGCCACTGGGCTTGGCCTTCGCACCGCGTCCAGCGGAGAATCACAATTCCCTTTCTTTGCGCTCTGCATGGACACGCATGACGCCAAGAAGCGGACCCTCCAAGAACAAGCAGAACTCCTGCATGAACTGGGCTACGACGGCGCCGGCCACCTGTGGTTGGACAACGTGCGCGAGCGTCTGGCGACTCTGGATGCGGCTGGCCTGAAGTTGTTCCAGATCTATATGCAGCTCAATATCGCTCCGAACGCGAAATCGGCATACGATCCGCGGCTGAGTGAGACCCTGCCGTTGCTGAAGGGGCGGGGGGTCAGCCTGGGTGTTTTGACCAGCGGCGGCAAACCCTCCGACGAAGGGCTCGACGGCCGGGCCGTTGAACTGGTGCGGGAGATGGCGGGCATGGCGCAACCGCATGGCGTCCGCGTGGCCCTCTATCCGCATGTCAACAACTGGCTCGAACGTGTGGAAGACGCCGTGCGCGTCGCGAAGAAGGTCGACCGCCCCAATGCCGGCGTCATGTTCAATCTCTGTCATTGGTTGAAGATAGGCGACGAAAGCAGGTTGAGAGAGCTGTTGAAGACGGCCATGCCGCACTTGTGCGCGGTCAGCATCAATGGCGCGGACACGGGCGCCCAGATTAAGTCCGGCGCTGGTAACTGGATTCAGCCTCTGGACAGCGGCTCGTTCGATGTCCACGGTTTTTTGCGAACATTACACGAACTAGGCTACGCCGGTCCGGTCGGTCTGCAGTGCTATGGCATCCCTGGCGATGCGCGTGATCACTTGGCCCGGTCGATGGCCGCATGGCGCAGACTGTCTCAACGATTGAATAACACGGGAGGTTAGTGATGCCGGACAGACCGACGCGAAGAGAACTCATGAAGACGACAGCGGCGCTGGCGGTAAGTGCCGCGGCCCCTGCCGCGGAGAGCGCGCTGCCGAAAGGCGAGATTGGCAAGTTGAAGATCAGCCGGTTGATGTTGGGCGGCAATCTGCTGGCACGGTACACACATAGCCGCGACTTGAAATACGTTTATAGGCTGGCCGAGCACTACAACACGGACGAGAAGTTGCTGGAGACCCTGGCGCTCGCCGAGGCCCACGGCATTGACACTCTCGCCGTCCATCCCGACCCCAGGACCATGCCCGTGCTCAAACGGCATCGCGCGCGCGGCGGCAAGATCAAATGGATTTTGTGCACGGAGCCGCCTGAGGCCGCCCCTGTGGAAGGAAATCTCGACGCCCACCGGCGACGGGTTGCGGACCTGGTCGAACAGGGCGCCGACGCGCTGTACTTCTGGGGTGTTCGCGCGGACCAACTCGTCAAGGCGGGAAAGATGGACCTGCTCGCTAAGGCCGTCGAAGTCATGAGAGCCACGAAGCTGCCGGTCGGCATGGGCGGCCACGCCCTGGCAACCGTTGTCGAATGTGAGAAGGCCGGCATCGACTGCGACTTCTATTTGAAGACATTGCATCACCACGATTACCCCACCGCTCCCAGGCCGGGCCAGGCGGCGGATGACTTCCGGGAGTTCCCGGGGTACTGGTGTGGCAAGCCTCAGGAGACCGTCGAGTTCATGAGCACGGTCAAGAAGCCCTGGATTGCATTCAAGGTGATGGCCGCCGGGGCGATCCCTCCGCAAAACGCATTCCGTTACGCCTTTGAGAAAGGGGCCGATTTCGTGCTCGCAGGCATGTTCGACTTCGAGATTGCGGACGACGTCCAATTGGCTAAAGGCATTCTGGCGGACCTGCCGAACCGGCCCCGGCCGTGGCGCGCATAGGCGCCAGTATCAAAGCAACTCGGACTTGATTGCGGTGGACTCCATAACGTCCGGGCCCGGCTCTTTTGCGCCCTCGCGGATGCGGAAGCACAATTCCTGAAGTTTTCCCGATTTGTGATTTCTTTGTCTGGAAGCGCTTACGTTGTGATATACTTTTCACCCGTACATGCGGCAAGGCCTGGATTTGCCGGTTGGTTCGGGCTGTAGCGTCAATGGTGCAGGGGGCTTGCAGAGTCGAGCCGACTACGTGTGATAGGCGTGCCAGGGGTTTGGGGGTCCTACAATGCCAAGTTTTCGAATTCGAGCGTCGCGCGTTGCGGCGATGCTGAGTTTTTGTCTGTTAGCAGGTCTGGCGAACGCGCAAAGCGCTTCGTCCACCATCAACGGACTCGTGGTTGACAACACGGGGGCGGTGGTTCCCGGAGCCAACGTCACGATTACGAACCAGGGTACCGGTGTCAAAATTGAGACTCAAACGAACAGCCAAGGGGCGTTCTCAATGACGGGCCTTTCAAGCGGCACGTACGAGGTGACGGTCATCAAAGAGGGATTCAACAAGTACACCGAAAGAGACATCTTCGTAGGCCCTACCGTAGTCCGTTCAGTGAACGCCTCACTGACGGTCGGATCGGTACAGACAGCCGTAACGGTGGAGGCGTCCACCGCACAGGTTCAAACCACGGTGTCATCGGTTTCGAATAACGTCGCTCAGCAGCAGATCGAGGAGTTGCCGCTCAACGGCAGGAACTACCAGAGCCTTTCGGCCTTGATGCCAGGCGTTTTGAACATGCAGGTTGGAAATGCCGGGGCCCAAGGGACGGGTGGGTTCGGCACCAGCAACTTGATGTCGATCAATGGGATGGGACAAAGCGGGACCCTCTATTTGCTGGACGGGGTCTGGAACATGAACACGGGGAACATGACCCAGACAACGATTACGCCGAACCCGGATTCCATTCAGGAAGTACGAACGCTTCAAAACAACATCATGCCCAAGTTCACGCTGATGGGCGCTTCCGTCGTTCTTGTTCAGAGCCGGAGCGGCACGTCGGAATTTCACGGCGCGCTGTGGGAGTACCTGCGCAATGATGCATTCGACGCGCGAAACTTTTTTAGCCCCAAAGTGCTGCCACTGAAGCAAAACATCTTCGGTGGCACGATCGGCGGTCCGTTCTTCATTCCGAAGCTGTACCCCAAGGCCAAGAGCAAGACATTCTTCTTCTTCAGCGAGTCAGCGGTGAACAAGCATATCTCCAGCACGATCTTCGGTGCGACGCCGCCCCAGGCTATGCGGGATGGCGTTTTCAATACCAGGATCGTCGATCCGACGAACGGGCAGCCGTTCCCGCAGAACTCGTCCGGACAGTATGTGATTCCGCGGAACCGGATCAACCCGAACTCGCTGACCTATATGAATGCGATGGCCCTGCTTCCGAACTATAACAGCGGGGGATTCAACAACTACCTCAATTCGAATCCCGAAATCTTGAAACAAAACGACATCCAGATTAAGGGCGACCATAACATCAGCGACAAGTTTCGCCTGATGGGCGAATACTTTGACTTGCGGCAGGACGACAATCTGCCGGCTCAGACGTGGCTACCCAGCCCGCCGGGATTCACGAACCAAACTCAGGCATTCTTTACCCGCAGTAAACTGGCCCTGGCCCAGTTCACGTGGATCGTGTCGCCGCAAATGGTCAACCAAGTCTCGGTCGGCTCCAATATCTACGTCGTGAACCTTGAAGTTGGTGGTCTCGTTTACAAAGACCAAGTCCCGAACTTCCAATCCACGCTGCCATACAACGGGTTCCTGTCCAACCGGCTGCCGGAGGTTCGTTTCTCAGGAGGCTGGTCCAGTTGGGGCGTCGTCCAGTCACTGCCGTTGACCCACGCCTCCGACCTGGAGAACACCCTGACAGACGACTGGAGCTGGGTGAAAGGGAAACACACCATCGAAGC
>JADZCI010000236.1 GCA_020851655.1 Bryobacterales bacterium | reverse complement strand
ACGCTGGAAGAAGCCAGCCGTTTGCTGAACGCCTACGCGCGCGCCATTCTGGCTTCTGGCTCCTGACTTCTGGCTTCCATATCCCGCAGGGATATCAAGGGCGAAGCCCTTGCCTAGTTAGTTGCCGCTGCCGGGCGGCCGGCGCGATACCAGCACCATGTACCAGACCGTGGCGGGTTGGCCGATGGGCGCCTGCCAACCCCGCGGCGTCATCTCAGCCGCTATGGGACTACCCAGAGGTTTCCCACCCCCATCCATGGGTTGGAGGTGGACCGAAGCCGCCGCCGCCAGATTCCGGAGCGTGACTGTGCCTCGCACGGGTTCGATGGTCACCGGCGCCGTTCCTTCCGTCAAGGTGGCCGTCCGCTTCTCGTTCCAGGTCATGCCCTGATTGGCGGTTCGCGCCGCGGCCACTAGCAGGAGCCGGGAGGCGCGTTCGATCGCGACCGGCTCCATCGACTGAAGGGATAGCGCGCAAAAATCGGTTTCTATCGACGCGATCAAGTTCCTGGCTGCCGGTTGCGCAGCCTTGACAAACCCGATCAGAGCTTGTGAGCGGGGCGTATCAACGATGACAACCTTCCGGTCAGCCGGTTCCAGCGTCCAGGTGAGTTCACCGGTGTCGGAGGTCACTTTTCCGGATGGAGCGAACGGCTGATACGAGTAGGCGCGATCGAAAGCCGCCACACGCGTCCCGTGCGCCAGTGCGGCCAGAGGAGGAAAGCCCGGCGTAAACAACGGAGCGTCTTTGGAAGTCATCCTGAGGGAATCGGGAACCTCGTTCCGGGAGTATCCCCGGCCGATGGTCTTCCTTGCCGGCGCTACGTCTCTACGCTCGAACAGGAGCGCCGCCGCCGCGGTCTGCGCCATCCGTACGGGATCCTGCCAGATATCGAAAAAACTCGGCGGACCCGGCTTCCACGCCGACGGCTCTGTATGCGAAAAGCTATACCAAAAGACGCCGTCCCAATCGTGAAATGCGCCGTAGGCGGCGGCAATCAGCATGCCTTCGGCCGCATATTCGTTTGGGTAGGGGTGGTTCACCTCCGACACGATGAACGGCTTGTCCTTCACCGCTACCCGGCCGAGGGTCATCACCGTGGAATTTTCGGGCGAATTGACCATCGGCGTGTTCGGAATGTCCCACAGCCGCTTGCCGTCCCGCATGTAGTAGCGCGGGTGCTGCCAGTAGGTGTGTGCATCAACGATGTCGAGCCTGGATGTCGAGGACAGGAGCGGGTAAGGAGACAAACTACGCGAGTGCGCGCTGGTGCCCACGATGGGTTGGTGGATCTTGAGCGTGTTCTTCAGGTAGGAGGCCATCTTTTCAAAAAATGACGACTCGAGCTCCATGTAAAAGGCGGCTTCCGTGCGGAAGCGAAGCGGGCTGGCCTGCGCGAACTCGGCGGGCTTGAGCCTCGCAGGGGGCGAACCGGCTTCTCTCAGGATCGCTTCGCGATCGGCGGCGGTAACGCGCGCCGCAAGCCACTCCTGGTATCGCATGGTCAGGTCGTTGGCGTAACTTGCCGGGATGTCAGTCCAGGTGCGGTCCGGATTGCCGGGATTGGGACCCTTTCCCGTCAGGCGTCCGTTCACCCACGACTCAATCAGGGAATTCTCGTTGAGGATCTCCACCATCGCCACCACGGGATCGTTGCGGTACTCCAAGCCGGTGTACGGGTTCTTATGAGCCAGCATGGCGTGCGCGTACTCCTGTTCGAGTTCGACGATGCGTGGATCGAAGTAGGTAACCGCCTTGGCGAAACCGAGGTCCGCGGCGTCCTTCACGCCATCGGCTGGTTGGAAAGCGCGCGCCACATTCAGATTCAAATTGACGTAGATTCCCCGCTTCTTGAGTTCATTGACGAAGAAGTCGAACCGGTCGTGCACGTCCGGGTCCAGATGCCGGGAGTCGGGATAACGCGAATCGATGATGCCGCGCGGTGTGCGCCAGTCGAGGTGATGGATTCGAACACAGTTGATGCCGAAACGCGCGAGATGAGCCGCGTAATCCGGCGCATCTTCCTTTCTGGGCAGGCTGCCGGTAAAGGACAGGTTTACGCCCCAAATGCGGAAACGCTTGCCGGCGCCGGTATAGAGATGCCCGCGTTCGGCGCGAATGAACCCGTCCTTACCCGCCGGGGCATCCAACAGGAAGGACATATCGGCCATGACACCGGCGTCGGGCCGCCACTGAACCTCAAACGGCCGGAACTCCTGCGCCAGCGCGGGAAGCGCCAAGAGAGCCAACAACGATAACCGCATCGGAAACTCCGTCACTAGCATGACATGGGCGGCACGCCTATGCCATCGAGCTGCGGCTATGATTGTGACGAGCGGTTGCGGCGTAGAGGTGGAAGTGATTCGATTCCGGGAGCGAGTTTCGAACGCGGGTGGATTCACCGCCCTGGTAAGCGACGACTACCTGGATGAACTCGCCGCGCAAGGCAACGTGGCATGGGTCGACAGCCGGCAAAAGCTCCGGATTCCGCTGCATCATGCCGCCACGCCGGACGAGGCCCTGCGCCTGATTGCCGAGTACTCAAGCCTGGCGGAGGAGGTGAAATGGGCTTGTCTGTTTCGGGGCCAAGTCCGAGACTACTTTGACAGGTCCACCGGCCGGCTGCTTGTCACTCCGATGATCCTGCGCCCGAGGTGGCTGGGCGCCTATTATGTGGCAACCAGCCGCTGGAGCGACGAAGTCCGGCCGTGGTTCCAGGTCTTACATGACCTGGGCATCGATACCGGTAGCGGCATCGGCGTAGGTTCAGACCTGCTCAGGGATTCCGGCTTCGACTTGCCTCAAGGACTCTCGGTGTCCCACCCGACAGCGGTGGCGCGAGCCAACCCCGTTGTCGCCGGCGTTCTTCAGCACTATGGCTTTCCCACCGGGAACCTGGACGTCACCTCGGACGCCACCGTCGCCCTTTGGTTCGCATTGCACACGGCGGTCAAAGCCAGAGATGGACGGATTGCGTTTCGACCTCGGCGGAGCGCTGGTTCACCGCGAGGTTCGCCGCCTGGTCCGGCTGATCTCGCTCAGACGCCTTCGCTTTACATCTTTGTCCAGCCGCCATTTTCCGCCGGCGATCTCCGCGAGATGTATCCGATTGTGTTCCTGAACCAGGTAAAACGTCTGATCGCGGTCGCGCAGCGCCCTGTCGTCCAGGAGGCCGCTTCGCTGCCCTTTCTCGGAATTCACGTCTATCCCGCGTCGCCCTACGCAAGAATGCCTGTTTTTGGCGACACAATCCGTTCGCGCTGGCCGGCGGCGGTGGTCAAGCTCCACTTTCCATTCCGTGACCTGGGCCGCGCTGATATGACGGCGCAAGCCATTTTCCCAAGCGACGAACCTCTGTACCGGCGGCTATGCGCCGCCAATGTCCCCCACCTGGCCCGGTATCGTGACTAGCCGGTGAATCGGCCGTAAGGCGCTCGTGCTAACGTCAAGTTCAGAGCAGCCATGGAATACTCCCGACGCGAATTTCTTGAAATTAACGCCGCCGGCGCGGCGGCTGGCTCGGTGTCCGCCAACAGCAGGATTCAGTTTGGCGTGATCGGCTGCGGGGCCCGGTCACATGAGCTGATGCAGTCTTTACTTCAGCATCCGGAAGCGGTCGTCACCGCCGTGGTGGACGCCTACAAAGGGCGGACGGAACGCGCTGTGGACCGTGCCGGCAAACAGGCTCGCGTGATGCGCGACTACCGCGAGGCGCTGGCCGACAAGTCCCTCGACGCGGTGATTGTCTGCACGCCGGACCACTGGCACAAGCAGATGGTGATTGAAGCGATGCGCGCGGGCAAGGACGTTTACTGTGAGAAGCCGTTGACGTTTCGCTCATCTGAAGGGTTGGAAATCATGGCGGCGGCTCGCGAAACGGGACGCATGCTCCAAGCCGGCAGCCAGGGAATGAGCACGCAGGCTCAAAACAAGGCTAAAGAGATGATCAAAGCCGGCAAGCTGGGCAGGGTCACCATGATTCGCGCGGCCTACAACCGCAATACGGCGTCCGGCGCGTGGCTGTATCCGATCCCACCGGATGCCAGTCCGGAGACCGTGAATTGGGACATGTTCCTGGGTCCGGCGCCCAAGCGGCCATTTGAACTTGCGCGCTTCTTCCGCTGGCGCTGCTTTGACGACTATTCGGGAGGCATTGCCACCGATCTCTTTGTTCACCTCTGCACGACGATCCATTACTTGATGGATGCCAAGATGCCCGCGCGCGCCGTGGCCATGGGTGAGTTGTACCGCTGGAAAGAAAACCGCGACGTTCCCGACACCTTGAACGCCATTCTGGAATATCCCGAAGGTTTCACTGTCAATCTGAGTTCCACGTTTAACAACGAGACTTTGGGACAAGGCAGCTTTCAATTTCTGGGCACCGAAGGCACGCTCGACGTGGGTTGGGGCACGCTGAAGTATCAACCGGAGGCTTCGGTCGAAGACAACCGTTGGATTGTCGAAAGCTGGCCCAAGCCGCTGGAGGAGAAATACTGGGCGGACCCGAAAGTCCGGAAGACGGAATACAAGTTTATCGGCGCCCCGAAGGTAAAAGAGACCGCCCTCACCTTCAAAGAGATGGGCCTGGAATCGACGGTGGCGCACCTGGGCCACTTCCTGGAATCCATCCGCTCGCGCAAGCCATATTGGGAAGACGCCGCCGCCGGGCATCATGCCGCCGCCTGCGCGCACATGATCAACCGCGCCGCCCGAACCGGGCGCGTGGTGGAGTGGGATTTTGGAAAGGACGACATCCGCGCCTGACCTTTCTCTTCGCGCGGATCCGGAACACTGACAAATGAAGCTCTATACAAAGCCGACCTGAACCACCTGCCGCAAGGCGAGGAGTTTCCTCGCCGACAACGGAATCACCCCGGACGAAGTATTCGACTTGAACAAGGGCCTGACTGAATCGCAACTCGATGCCTTGATCGGCAAGCGGGATTACCGCCTCTTTTTGAATGCGAAGAATGAGCTTTATCGCGAGCGCGGCATGAAGGAAAACCCTCCGTCGCGCGCGGAGGCCATCCGCCTGATGGCGGCTCATCCCAACCTGATCAAGCGGCCGATCCTGGTGCGGGGCAAAGAAGTGCTGCTGGGGTTTCATCCGGAAGAGTGGGCGCCGTAACCGGGCATCTCTTGGAGCACAAGGCAGGACGGAGGCAATACACTCTTGGGGGGCATGTCACGGGTTCCCGGGCCATCGCGAGCGTTGGACCGGACGTTTGAGCTGAAGTCCGAGATCCACCGCAAGCTCATCGGAATCCTAAATCTCGACAAGGTCTCGTCCCTGCCAAAGGACCGCCTGCGTTCCGAGATCGGGCGCGTCGTGGAGCGCCTGCTGGAAGAGGAGCGCGTGCCCATGACTCTGGCCGAGCAGAACCGGATTGTTGAAGAAGTCCTGGACGAAGTTCTGGGGCTGGGCCCGCTGGAACCGCTGCTCAAGGAGCCGAGCATCTCCGACATCCTGGTCAACGGTCCGAACAAGGTCTACATTGAGCGCGCCGGCCGGCTCTCGCTGACGCAGGTGCGGTTTCGCGACAACGCCCATTTACTGCACATCATCGAGAAAATCGTGGCGCAGGCCGGACGGCGCATTGACGAAGCGCAGCCCATTGTCGATGCGCGGCTGCAGGACGGGTCGCGTGTCAACGCGATCATTCCGCCGCTGGCGCTGGATGGCCCGGCGCTGAGCATCCGCCGTTTCGGCCGTCATGTGATCACCTCGGAAGAGCTGATTTCCTTCAAGACCCTCAGCCCGGGAATGCTTCGCTTTCTGGCGGCCTGCGCGCAGGCCAAGGTCAGCATTCTCATCTCCGGCGGCACCGGTTCCGGCAAGACAACCACCCTCAACGCGCTGTCGCGCTTTATCCCCGAGGAGGAGCGCATCGTCACCATCGAAGACACGGCCGAACTGCAATTGCAGCAGCGGCACGTGGTCAAGTTCGAAACCCGCCCGCCCAATATCAGCAAGGAAGGCGGAATCAACCAGCGCCAGCTTCTGCGAACCGCGCTGCGCATGCGCCCCGACCGGATCATCATCGGCGAGTGCCGCGGACCGGAAGCGCTCGACATGTTGCAGGCGATGAATACGGGTGTCGAGGGCTCCATGACGACCATCCACGCCAACACGCCGCGCGACGCCTTTTCCCGGTTGGAGTCGATGATGCTGATGGCCGATATCGAGGTCCCATCGCGCGTGCTGGTGCAGCAGATGTCCAACGCCATCAGGCTGGTCATGCAGTTGGCCCGCCTCCAGGACGGGACTCGCAAGATCATCACCATCGCCGAGGTAACCGGCGTCGAGCAGGACCGGGTTCAAACCGCCGATGTGTTCGTCTTCGAACGCGCCGGGGTCAACGAGAGCGGCAAGGTTCAGGGGAAGTTCAAGTGGACCGGCTATCAGCCGAAACTCCTGGACCGCTTCCGAATCGCGGGCATCAACTTGCCGCAGACGGTTTGGGACGAGGTGGTTCCGGTGAACTTGGGTTAGGCTT
>JADZCI010000235.1 GCA_020851655.1 Bryobacterales bacterium | reverse complement strand
GTGGAGGAGAAATCCGAACCTCCGCTGGCCGGCCTGATTCCGGCCGTCTTGACCGTGGAGGGAAGCCGGTGAGGGGGGAATTTGTCCTGGAAGCGCGGAACGTGTCCAAACAGTACCCCGGGACACTGGCGCTGGACGGCGTGACGTTCCGGCTCCGCCCCGGCACGGTGACCGGGCTGATCGGCGAAAACGGCGCGGGCAAGTCAACCCTGGTGAAGATCCTGGCTGGCATCGAGCGTCCGACGAGTGGAACTCTCAATCTCGATGGCAAAGAGTTTGCGATGGATTCGGTTCGCGACGCCGATGCGCACGGCATTGGCATCATCCACCAGGAACTGAATCTCTGTCCGAACTTAAGCGTTGCCGAAAACATCTTCCTGGGGCGTGAATTGACGGCCAAGGGAGTGCTCAACAAGCGCCGGCAGGAAACGGAAGTGCGCGAATTGCTGGCCCGTCTGGAGCATCCCATCGACCCGCGCGCGCGGGCCGGTGACCTGCCGCTGGGCCAACAGCAGATTGTCGAGATCGCCAAGGCCCTGGCGCGAAACGTGCGGATCCTGATGATGGACGAGCCGACATCGGCGTTGAGCGCCACCGAGATTCCCATCCTGTTCCGGATCATCGGCGACCTCCGCGCGCGGGGCGTGGCGATCGTCTACATTTCTCACCGGCTGGACGAACTGCTGGCGGTGGCCGATTATGTTTCGGTGCTGCGGGACGGGCGCATGGTGGCCGAGGCAGCGGCGAGCCATGTCGACACCGGTTGGATTGTCGAGCGCATGACCGGGCGCGCGGCCGAACCGGCGGCAGCGCTCGAAGCGTGTGACCCGGGGCCGCCGCTACTGCGTCTCGAACGCCTCTGGCTGAACGCGCCGGGCGGGCGCCCGCTGCTCGGCGGCGTATCACTCGATCTGCGCGGCGGCGAGGTGCTGGGAATCTACGGCCTGATGGGCGCGGGCCGGACCGAATTGCTGGAGTGCATCATGGGTCTGCACCGGGAAGCGGCCGGAAGCGTATACCTCGATTCCAAACGGCTCGACCGGATGGACACGGCCGGGCGGATCGCGTCGGGCCTGGCGATGGTTCCGGAGGACCGGCAGGCTTCCGGGATTGTGCAGAGTCTTCCGGTGCTGGCCAACATGACCCTGTCGAGCCTGGGCCGGTACGCGCGCGCCGCGTGGCTTTCGCCCACATTAGAGGCCGCCGCCGCGTCCGGGATGGCGGCCAACCTGCGCATCAAGAGTCCCGGACTGAGGCACAGCATTTCCGCGCTGAGCGGCGGGAATCAACAGAAGGTCGTGATGGCGAAGTGCCTGTTGACGAATCCGCGAGTGCTCCTGCTGGACGAGCCGACGCGGGGTGTGGACGTCGGCGCCAAGCAGGAAATCCACGCCGTGGTGCGGCGCCTGGCCGCCTCCGGCATGGGGGTGATCCTGGCGTCGTCGGAACTGGAAGAGATTCGCGCCACGGCGGACCGTGTGCTCGTCATGTCCCGGGGAAAGGTAACGGCGGAGATGCCCGCCGCGCAGGCGCGGGACGAGGCGCTGGTGTCAGCGGCTTCGGCGGGGGTGCGGCAATGAGTTCCATGACGCCGGCGGCTGGCGGGGACGTCACACGGACCGTGGCGCGAGGGACGGGCACGCCGCTCGCCGGCTACCTGTTCCGGCTGCGCGCTTTGATTGTCCTGGCGATTCTTGTGTTCATCTTCACCGCGCTGTCGCCTGCGTTTCTGACACCGGGCAATCTCACGATCCTCGTCAAGCACGTCGCGATCAACGCCATACTGGCCGTGGGAATGACGCTGGTCATTCTCAGCGGCGGCATCGATCTCTCGGTCGGCTCCATCGCGGGCCTGGCGGGCATTGTGGCAGGCGGGCTGATCCACTCCGGCTTGGCGCTGCCTTCCTTTGGCGTGAAAGTTTACTTTCACACATGGCTCGTGATCGCGCTTGCGCTGCTGGTGGGCGCGGCCGCGGGGGCGGCCAACGGGCTGCTGGTCTCCCGGCTGCGGGTCGCGCCGTTCATCGCGACGCTGGGCTCGATGTATGTCGCGCGCGGCGCGGCGATGCTGATGTCCAACGGCGCCACATTCGCCAATCTGAGCGGATCGGTGGAACTCGGCAACACAGGCTTCCTGACGCTCGGGTCGGGCCAAGTGCTCGGGTTGCCTCTGCCGATCTGGCTGATGCTGGCCGTCGCGTTGTCGGGAGTGTTCTTGGCGGAGCGCACCCCGTTCGGCCGCCGCGTGTACGCCATCGGAGGGAACGAGCGGGCGGCGGAGCTTTCCGGCGTCCGGGTGGCGCGAAACAAGTTTTTCGTCTACGTGATCTCGGGCTTCTGCGCGGCGCTGGTCGGGCTGATCATTGCGGCGCAGCTTGGGGCCGCTCATCCGGCCACCGGAGAGACTTTTGAACTGAACGCGATCGCCGCCGTCGTGCTGGGTGGCACGTCGCTGATGGGCGGCCGCGGCAGCGTCGGCGGCACGATCACCGGCGCATTTGTGATCGGCGTTCTGGCCGACGGCCTGATCCTTCTCGGGGTATCCGAATTCTGGCAGATCGTGATCAAGGGCCTGGTGATTGTCGTGGCCGTCATTCTCGATCAGATGCAGCAACGCTACGCCCTGAAGGCGGCGGCCGCTTTGAGGGGATAGAGCTTATGGAGTGGAAATGAACTTCCGGACCTTGGTGGCGGCGCTGGCCGCGGCTTCCGTCATCGTAATGGCGGGATGCGGAACGCGTGAATCATCGGGCAAGAAACTGATCGCCATCATCACGCCATCCAACGACAACCCGTTCTTCAAGGCCGAAGCGGAGACGGCGGCGGCCGAAGCGCGGAAGCTCGGCTATGAGACGAGCGTGAATTCGCACGACGATGATGCGCACAAGCAGGATCAACTGGTCGACGCGGCCATCGCACATGGCGCCGTGGCGATCATTCTCGACAACGCCGGCGCCGACTCGTCGGTCACCGCGGTGAGCAAGGCGAAGGCGGCCGGCATTCCCAGTTTCCTGATCGACCGTGAGATCAACGCAAAGGGAGTGGCCGCGGCGCAGATTGTTTCGAACAACTATCAGGGCGCCACGATCGGAGCGCAGGAATTTGTCCGCTTGATGGGCGAGAAAGGCGACTACGTGGAACTGGTGGGGCGCGAGTCCGACACGAACGCGGGCATACGCACGCGCGGGTTCCACGACGTGCTGGACAAGTATGACGGGCTCAGGCTGGCCAGCCGCCAGAGCGCCAACTGGAGCCAGGCCGAGGCGTATCAGAAAGTGGAAACGATCATTCAGGGCAATCGCAATATCAAGGGAGTCATCGCGGGCAACGATACGATGGCGCTTGGCGCTTCGGCCGCGCTGAAGAACGCCGGACTCGAAAAGGTGATTGTGGTGGGCTTTGACGGCAGTCCGGACGCCATCGCGTCGATCCTGAGCGGTGGAATCAAGGCGACGGTGCTACAGCCGGCGGCCACGATCGCGCGCCTCGCGGTGGAGCAGGCGCACAAGTTTCTCACGGCCGGCTCGACGGGAATGCCGGAGAAGCAAGCGATCGATTGTGAACTGGTGACGCCGGTGAATGCCGGGCAGTTCGGCCTGTTTGGCAGGAAGTGAGACTTGAAGGTGAACCTGACATGGCTAACGTGACACTGGGTGTGATCATCGGGAACCGCGACTTTTTTCCCGACGTGCTGGCCGGCGAAGCGCGGCGCGACCTTCTGAAGCTGTTTGGCGAAATGGGGATCGAAGCCGTACTGCTGGACGAGCAGGCGAGCAAGCTCGGGGCGGTTGAGACGTGGGAGCACGCCAAGCGCTGCGCGGAGCTGTTCCGCGCCAACCGGGACAGGATTAGCGGAGTCGTTGTCTGTCTGCCGAATTTCGGCGACGAGAAGGGCGTCGCCGACACGCTGAAGCTCGCCGAGTTGAACGTCCCGGTTCTGGTGCAGGCCTATCCCGACGACCTGGATCAGCTCACGGTGGCGCGGCGCCGCGACGCATTCTGCGGCAAGATCTCGGTGTGCAATAACCTGCGGCAGTACGGGATTCCATTCACGCTGACCGAGGACCACACGGTCCACCCGCTCACAGAGGATTTCCGGCGGGACCTGGACGACTTTGCCGCGCAATGCCGGGTGGTAGGCGGATTGCGCAGAGCGCGGATCGGCGCGGTGGGCGCGCGGCCCAATGCGTTCAACACCACGCGCTACAGCGAGAAGCTGCTTCAAGCCGCGGGGATCAGTGTCAGCACGATGGATCTTTCCGACGTGTTTGGCCGCGCCGCGCGCATTGAGGACGGCGACCCGAGGGTCAAACAGAAGGTCGAAGAGATCTGCGGATATGCCGCCGCGGAGCAGGTTCCCGGGGCGGCGCTGACGAAGATGGCCAAGCTTGCGGTGGTCCTGCTGGACTGGATGGAGGCCAACGATCTGGACGCTTCGGCGATTCAGTGTTGGAGCTCGATGCAGCAGAACTTCGGGGTCAACGTCTGCACCGTGATGAGCATGATGAGCGAGCGGCTGATGCCCAGCGCCTGCGAAGTGGATATCGCGGGAGTGGCCGGGATGTACGCGCTACAGCTTGCTTCGGGCCGCCCCAGCGCGCTGGTGGACTGGAACAACAACTATGGCGGGGACAAGAACAAGTGCGTCTTCTTCCACTGCGGCAACTGGGCCAAGAGCTTTCTGCCGGGCATTGAAATCGGCACCGCGCCGATTCTTGGTACGACGCTGGGCGAGGAGAACACGTTCGGAGCGGTGGCCGGACGGACGCCTTCCGGCCCGGTCACGTTTGCGCGGGTGAGCACCGACGACCGCAACGGACGCATCCATGCGTATGTAGGGGAGGGCCGGTTCACCGACGACCCGCTGTCCACGTTTGGCAGCCGCGCGGTGGTCGAGGTTCCCGGACTGCCGGGGCTGCTGCGCTATATCTGCCTCAACGGGTTTGAGCATCACGCGGCCATGAACGCTTCCTCCTGCGCCCGGCGTTTGGCCAGTGCGCTGGAGACGTACATGGGCTGGCCGGTCTATCATCACCGCTAGGCGGCGGCTCGCTTGCTGGCGCGCGGCGCACGTACCGGCATCCACATCAGGATGAAGATGGCGAAGGTGAACAACTCGCCCACTACGACGTAGACGGGCCAGGGGCCGAACCAGTCGAGGATGGAGGGGTTGTCCGGCTTGCGGCAGAGGTAGAAGTAGTTGGTGTGCCAGACGAAGTTGAACGCTCCTACGGCGAGGGCGTAGAGGTTGAGAAGTCCCATGACGCGCCATAGCGAGGCCAGGCTGATGCGAAGGTAGTCTCCGATGACGAGCGTAACCGCGGCAATCACGACGGCGCCGTGCGCCAGGAAGAAGTAGATGCTGGGGTAGGATGCCAGCGGCGCCCACAGATCGGGCGTGAGCAAGGCCATACCGGAGCCCGCGATGCCGGCAAAGTAGATGAATTCAGCCGCCACACGGTTCCGGCGCAGACAGGCAAAGACGCTGATCCACACGACCACGTCGCAGAGTTCGAGCGGAAGACCTTCGGGGAAACGGAATCCTTCCCGCGAGTAGCGGTAGGCGTACCAGACGAGTTCATTCGCGGCCAGGAAACAGCCGAGCGCGATGCGGAGAGCGCGGGCGGCACGGGGACTGCGGCGCGCCGCGCCGGTTGACAAAGCGGCCGCGGCGGCAATGCCGAGGAGGATGAGCATGTGCGGAATGCCGAACAGTTTCATCGCTTCTCCACTTTGCCTGATCCTGACGTGATCTTAGGTCCTTTTGCGGGAGAAATGCGAGTGGGTGCGCAAAGCAGGCGGCGCGATATAATTCGCGCGGAAGGAATTCACAGAAATGTTTCGACGCGAATTTGTGCGAGCCGCGCTGGCGCTCCCCGCGGCGGGCGTATGGGCGCACTTCAACCGTCTCACCGCCGCCGACCGGGGCAAGGTTGCCATCACCGGCATCAAGATGAAACCCATCTCGGGGGTGGGTCACACACTGATTCGCATCGACACGGACGCGGGTGTTTCCGGTTACGGAGAGTCCGGGGTGACGGGCGCCATGATGAAGGCGTGGCTCGAACGGTACAAGCCGCTGCTCCTCCAGCAGGACCCGCTCGCCATTCAGTATCACTTCTTCCGCATGTCCACGCTGATGCACACCTACATGGCGAGCGCGCCGGCGTTGAGCGGCATTGACATGGCATTGTGGGATCTCGCCGGACGGCTGCGCGGTGAGCCGGTGTACAAATTGCTGGGCGGGCCATTTCGGGACCAGGTACCGGTGTTCATCAATTCCGAACCCCGCAACATGCAAGACAAGGCAGCCGTGCGAGCGTGGGCGGACCAGTTCAAAGCGCAAAGCCAGGGCTTCCGGGCGGTCAAGGTCAATACGACCGGGGCGCTGGGAATGCCCGCCGGACGCTACATTCCGACGCTTTCGAATGTCGAGTTGAACAAGATCGGAACCGCCTTCCGGAATATCCGCGAGGCGCTGGGGCCGGATTACGATGTCATGGTCCATTGCCACAACGAATTCGATCTACCCAGCGCCAAGGGCATTGCCCGGGTAGTCGAAGACATCCAGCCGAAGTGGCTGGAGGACCCGTTGCCTCCGCCGTTTTCCGACAGTTGGGTGGCCCTTAAGCGCGAATGCCGCGTGCCGCTGCTGACCGGTGAAAAGCTCGAAATGCCGAACGGATTTTATCCATTTCTGAAGGAGCAGGCGGTGGATTTCATTTATCCCGATATCGCATTTTGCGGCGGGATTTCGGCAATCATGAAGATCGCCAACCTGGCGGCGCTGTACCGGATTCCGGTCGCGACGCACAATGTCGGAGGCGTTTTGTTGACCATGTCGTCGATACACTTCGGACTTTCGATTCACGACTTCCTGACCAGCGAAGCGCGGATGGGCGGCGCGCGCGACATTCTCGTTATGGCCAAGAACCCGCCGGTGCTCAAGGGAGGCATGGCGCCGAAACCCGAGGCGCCGGGACTTGGTGTCGACCTGGACGATGCCGGAGTGAAGGAGTGGCAGCGGGTAGGCGATTCGCCCGACTGGGTATAGCGGCGGCCGGCTACCGGTTGACGTGAACCACCTTGGCCGGCGGGAAGCCGTTGAAGGTGGTTGCCGAAGCGTTGGAATAGGCGCCGATATTTTCGGCGTAGATGAGATCGTCGATTTCAAGCGGCGGCAGCTCTTCAGATTGTGAGATGGTGTCGAGACCGTCGCAGGTCTGTCCGAAGACCGAGCACACCTGCTTTACGCCCCGCCTGAAGCTCTTGATGGGGTAGGCGCAGTGATCGAAGATCATGCCGGAGAACGTGTGGTAGACGCTGTCGTCGATGTAATAGCTGGTCTTGCCATCACGCCGCGCGCGGCCAATGATGCGGGCGACGAGCGTCGCCGCGGAGGCCACCATAAAGCGGCCGGGCTCGGCCAGAACCTCGACGCCTGTGGGAAACAGGCGGTCGATTTCCGCGTTCAGCTTGCGGGCCAGCTTTTCAAAGGAAGGCACGAGAGAGTGGTAGGGGGCGGGGAAGCCGCCGCCGATATCGACTATCTTGATCTCGTGTCCGTGGGCCTTGGCTTCACCCATGACTTCGGCGGCGATATTCAGCGCGCTGATGTAATTGTCGTCGTTGATGCACTGGCTGCCGACGTGGAAGGAGATTCCCTCGACCACCAGGCCGGCTCCGAACGACCGCAGGATCAGGTCGAGTGCCTCCGCCGGTTCGCATCCGAACTTTGAAGAAAGCTCGACCAGCGAGCCGGTGTTGGGGACTCGCAGGCGGAGCACCAGCCCCGCGTTGGGAGCGTGGGCCTGGATTTTCTTGAGCTCATCCAGGTTGTCGTAGGTGACGAGCGGCTTGTATTGATCGAGTTGCTGAAGCGTTTCGCGTGGCTTGATGGGATTGGCGTAGACGATCTTGTCCCAGATGAATTGCTGCCGCTCTTGCGCCGGCAGGTGGCGGATGTTTTCGTAGACCGTCAGGAATTCCGGGAAGCTCGCGACGTCGAAGCTGGCGCCGGCGCGGAACAAAGTTTCGACGATTTCCGGGGCGGGGTTGGCTTTTACGGCGTAGTAGGGCTGCACCTTGGGCAGCGCCCGGCGGAACCGTCTGAAGTTCCGCCGGATCGTTTCGTGATCGATGACGACGACGGGCGTGCCGTGCTCCCGCGCGATGGCCTGGAGTTGGCGCGTGTTCATCTAATCGAGAACCGGTTCGGAGCCATCGATCATTTTTACCTTGTTATGTTTGAAGTACTCTTTGGCGAGCGCCTTCATCATGGCGCCGCGCTGATCGTAGAGCCGCCGGGGCTTGCGCGGAGCGTGCCGGGCCAGCGCGTAGGACGTGATCAAAGGCATGGCGATGGTGGTGTCCGTGTAGCAGACGACGGCGTCGGGCAGGCGCGCCGGGTCGACCTTGCCCCAACTCACCGCCTCGCTGGGCGTGGCGCCGCTCAAGCCGCCGGTGTCGGGCCGCGCGTCGGTGACCTGCAGGAAGTAATCCTGGCCGAATTCCTTGATGCGCAGGACTTCCTGGATCTGAGGTTCGGTTTGCAGCATGAAGTTTTTCGGACTGCCGCCACCCCACAGCACCACGGCGCTCTTGCCGCCGGAACGTTTGGCGGCGAGAACGTAGGCGGTGGTCTCGTTGACGTCGATTGAAGGGTTGACGCGCAGCTTGTTGCCTCGCAGTTCGACGCCGGCGACATTCATGCCGATGGTCGAGTCTCCCGGGGAAGAGGTGTAGCACGGAACGCCGGCGCGATAGGCGGCGGCGAGAACGGAGACATCCTTCAAGCCGGCTTTGCGCTCCCACTCGGCGGCGTACCTGCCCAAAAGATGATGCAGTTCCGCCGTGCCCATTTCCTTCTGGAATTCGGGCTGAATGAGAATCTCGCGGAGGATCTCGTCGGTCGCCATGAGGCAATCGCTGTAGCCCATGAGAACGTCGTAAACCCGCACGATATCGTTGTTGCGGAGGTCGGTGTCGTCCATGCGGAAGTCGCCCTGGTGCACGGGGTAGTTGAGGGCGAAGTGGAGGTCGTGATACAGGTTGGCGCCGGTGGCGACGATCCAGTCCACGAATCCGGCCTTAATCAGGGGCACGATGGAGGAACAGCCCAAACCGGCGGGCGTGAGAGCGCCCGACAGGCTCATGCCCACGGTGACGCCGGGCTCCAGCATCTTTTGTGTGAAGAGGCGCGCACCCTCCTTAAGACGCGCCGAATTGTAGGCCAGGAAGGCGTTGTCGATCACGTCGGCGAGTTTGTCCTTGCCCGTGAGGTTCCGGGGCAGGATGCGCCCGCCCGCCAGGTACTTGTCTCGGTTGGGGCACTTCTTCTTCCTCAGCCAATCGGGTATTTCTTTCATGTCTTCGCGGTAGGTGTGCCGGCTGGAGCCGATTTTCTTTGGCATGGTTAACAATACGATTATGCCAGCAGCCGCCAGCAGGACCGGAAAGAGTTTGTCGCAGATGGGCTACAGCATGCCCGCCGAGTGGGCGCCGCACGAAGCCACGTGGCTCGGGTGGCCTCACAATGAGACAGACTGGCCGGGCAAACTGGACACGATCCGCTGGGTGTACGGCGAAATGGTGCGCAAGATTGAGAGCGGCGAGACGGTCCGGATCCTGGTCAATTCCCGCGCTGACGAGAAACTCGCGCGCCGCTATCTCTCGCAGGCCGGCGCGGCGTTGAAGCGTGTGGAGTTCATCGTCCATGCGACCAACCGCGGCTGGACACGCGATACGGGTCCGGTGTGGGTGACGCGCAAAACCGGCCGGCGGCGCGCGAAGGCCATCGTCCACTTTCACTTCAACGCCTGGGCCAAGTATCCGGACTGGGCGAAGGACCGCAAGGTTCCGGAGACGGCGGCAAAGGTCCTGGGCAAGCGCTTGTACGAGGCGCAATGGAACGGCAAACCGTTTGTGGTCGAAGGCGGCGGAATCGAGGTGAACGGGCTCGGCACGCTGCTGACTACCGAGGAATGTTACCTGGACCCGGTCACGCAGGTGCGCAATCCGGGAATGGGGCGCGAGGATTTCGAGCGGGTCTTGAAAGACCACCTGGGCGTGACGAACGTGTTCTGGTTGAAAGGCGGTCCGGTGGGCGACGACACACACGGGCACATCGACGACATTTGCCGGTTCGTAGATCCGTCGACCGTTGTGCTGATTCGCGAGGATAATGTCAACGACGTCAATTACCGCCCGTTATGCGAGAACTGGGAGCGGATCGGCGGCCTGCGTCTCGAGGACGGCGGAAGACCCGAAGTGGTGGCGTTGCCCATGCCCGCTCCGCTGTTCTTTGCGGGGGAACGTTTGCCGGCAAGCTACGCCAACTTCTACATCTCGAATGCGGCGGTGCTTGTTCCGACGTTTAACGACGTGAAGGACAGGGTGGCGTTGGGAATTCTGGGGGAGCTATTCCGCGATCGTCCGGTGGTGGGGATTCACGCGGTGGATCTGGTGCTTGGCTATGGCTCGCTGCACTGTCTTACGCAACAGGAGCCGGCTTGAACACGTGCTCAGACTCGTACACACTTTTCATACAACCCGGGAAGCGCGTGCGCAGGATCGTAGCGGGATTTCAAGCGTTCGTAGGCGGGCCCGTTGTACAGCTTCCAGAAAGTTTCGCGGTCGAAGTAGGCGCTGGAGTACAGGCCCTTCTTGCCTCCCAGGCGCACGAGTTCCTGTTCGACGCGGCGGTTATAGTAACCGGGTTCACGGGTGGACGGGATCACGTCCCAAAAACCAAAATTGATGTAGACCGTTGCCGGGTCGAACGAGTAGAGATCGTACTGCCCGCCGCCGGCGTGCTGGAAGGGGCAGATCCAGATGGGGGTGATCTTGATTTCGGTCAGGAGGAATCGCAGGAACTCGGCCGCCTGGGCAACGGGGATGTCGACATCCTGGATCACCGATTCGCTGCCGCCGCCGCCGGGCGCAAGCCGCTGCGCGAGGCGCATGATTCGCTGGTAGGTGCGGGAGTTGAGCGCTAGCGGCGTGGCCAGCAATCGCACCAGCCAGTGTTGGGCGCCGACGTTCTTTGAGCACCAGAACCAATCGGTATCCCAGCGCCAGATGTAGTTCCACGCGGTGAGCCAGTCTTCGGTGCGATGCCTCAGGGAGCGGTAGTAGATGTTCATCCAGCGGTAGTCGCTGGTTGAGGGCGCCGATGGGGTGAACTCGCCCGCGGTCAGGTACATTTCCTGTGGCGAAAACACCGTTCCGTCGAGAAAGCTGGCCGCCGGGGTTTGAACGGCCGTGCTGATCGCGTCGAAGAATTCCGCGGGCTGCTCGAAACGGTGGTGGCGAAGGTGGACAAACGGCTGGGCGGGAATCAGCCGGATTTTCAGCCGCAGCGCATATCCGAGCGTCCCATACGAATTCGGAAAGCCGTAAAACAGATCCGGCAGTTGAGCGGGCGAGCAGACCACGCGGCGGCCGTCTGCGAGCAGGATGTCCATTTCCTCCACCGTCTCGTGCACCAGGCCGTAACGGAAGGAAGAGGACTCGATTCCGACGCCGCTTACCGCTCCGCCGGCGGTGATGCTCTTCAGTTGGGGAGTTACGGCCGGGAGCAGGCCGTAGCGCAAGGTCTCGCGCACGATGGTGTCGTAAGGCGCCATGCCTTCGACCTCGGCGGTGAGTTCCGCCGGATGGACGGCCAGGACCTGATTGAGGCCGCCAACGTACAGGGACGGCGCCAGGCTTGACTCACGCCGGCGGAAGAGATTCGAAGTGGACTTGGCCAGCCGCACGGGCCGGCCCGCGGAGACAATCCCGGAGAGCTGGCGGGCGACGAGGTCACACTTTTCCTGGTGCCGCGCCCGCGTCTCCACGCCGCTACCTCACGGGCGCGTAGGACGGGAGATCGCCCTTGGAGAGCACGATCTGCCAAAGCTGGAGCTTCCGCGCCCGGAACGTTCCGGCGCAGCTCAGCAGGTAGTAGCGCCACATGCGATAGAAGATCTCGCTGTAATGGCCGCGCAAGCGGGGCCATGCCTGGGCGAAGTTGTTCCACCACGCCCTCAGAGTGCGGTCGTAGTCGGGACCGAAGTTGTGCCAGTCTTCCATCACCCACAGCTTCTCCATGGCGGCGCCCAGTTGCGTGATGGAGGGCACCATTCCGTTGGGGAAGATGTAGCGGTCCACCCAGGCGTCGGTGTTGGTTTCCGAGTAGTTGCCTCCAATCGTGTGAAGCAGAAACAAGCCCTGGTCGCGGAGGAGCTGGTGCGCAAGCTCGAGGAACGAACGATAGTTCTTGTATCCGATGTGCTCGCACAGCCCGACGGCCACCACGCGGTCGAACTGAGATTTCTCTTCCACCGCCTTGCGGTAGTCTTGCTGCTCAAAGCGGACGGGCAGGCCGCGGCACAGCTTGCGGCCGTAGTCGACCTGCTCTTTTGAGATGTTGTAGGTCACGACGCGGCATCCGTGTTCGGCGGCCAGGTATTGAGCCAACCCGCCGAAGCCGCCACCCATGTCCAGAACGGTCATGCCCGGACGAAGGTAGAGCTTGCGGCCGATGAGCCGCAACTTGTTTTCCTGGGCTTCGTCGAGCGAAGTGGCCTGCTGCCAGTAAGCGCAGGTGTATTGCATGCGGCGGCCCAGCATCGCCTCGTAGACGTCGTTGCCCAGATCGTAATGCGTGTGAGCAACGGTCTGAGCCCGCTCCGGCGACTGGCGGTTAACCAGTCTGCTGTAGAGGGACAAGGCAAGCGTGTCGAGGGTTCCTAAGTGGCTGGTGGAATCCGACCGCAAAATGCGGGCGAAGAATTCATCGAGGGCGTCAACGTCCCACCAGCCTTCCATGTACGATTCGCCGGCGCCGAGATTGCCGTGCGCCAGCACCCGTTCGTAGAAATCCGGGTTGTGAACCCGGATGTCCCACGGCCGCTCCCCGCCGACGCGGACACCGGAGGCTTCAAGCATCGCGGTGATCTTGTGCTCCGCCGCTGAGGCGGATCGCGCCGGAGGCCCGGGGATCGGCTCCCGCTCCACGATTGAAATCATGGTGGACTCCTAATTCCATCGTAGGCCCGCGAGACGCCGAGTTCAAGCGTCAGAGTCCCTCACGCGCGGGGTTGGAACTCGCGCGTGAGGGAAGAACGGACGCTCAGGCAACGTCGAAGCGATCCAGATTCATCACCTTGGTCCACGCGGCGGCGAAGTCATTCGCGAATTTTTCTTTCGCATCGTCACATGCGTAAACTTCGGCGATGGCGCGGAGCTGCGCGTGGGAGCCAAACACGAGATCCACGCGAGTGGCGGTCCACTTTAGTCCGCCCGTGGCGCGGTCGCGCCCTTCGTAGACGCCTTCGGTAGCCGACGGCTCCCACCTGGTGCGCATGTCGAGCAGGTTGACGAAGAAGTCGTTGGTCAGCGTCTCGGGTCTGCTGGTAAAGATGCCGTGTTTGGATTGTCCGTAGTTGGTATTGAGCGCGCGCATGCCGCCGACGAGCACGGTCATTTCGGGCGCGGTGAGGGTCAGCAACTGAGCCCGGTCCAGAAGCATTTCCTCGGCCGAGAGGGACAGGTTGCCGCGGAGGTAGTTGCGGAACCCGTCGGCGGCCGGTTCGAGCGGCGCAAACGAGGGCGCATCCGTCTGTTCCTGCGATGCATCCATGCGGCCCGCCGTGAAGGGCGCTTTGACTTCGAATCCGGCTTTCTTGGCCGCCGCTTCGATGGCCGCGCAGCCGCCCAAAACGATCAGGTCGGCGAGCGAGACGCGCTTGCCGCCGGATTGCGCCGAGTTGAACTCCTTTTGGACCGCTTCGAGTTTGGCCAACACCTTGGCCAGTTGAGCGGGCTGGTTGACTTCCCAATCCTTTTGCGGCGCCAGGCGTATGCGCGCTCCGTTGGCGCCTCCACGGTTGTCGGAACCGCGGAAGGTCGCCGCCGATGCCCAGGCGGTCGCGGCCAGTTGTGAGATCGACACCCCGGAGGCGAGGATCTTAGCCTTCAGTGCGGCAATGTCCCGCTCGTCAACCAGGGGATGATTGACAGCCGGGATGGGATCCTGCCAGATCAGATCCACCTTGGGAACCAGCGGGCCGAGGTACCGGCAGACGGGTCCCATGTCGCGGTGGGTGAGCTTGAACCAAGCCCGGGCAAACGCGTCGGCAAACTGGTCCGGGTGCTCGTGGAAGCGTCTCGAGATCGGCTCATAGATCGGGTCCATTCGTAGGGAGAGGTCGGTCGTGAGCATCGTGGGGGCGTGGCGCCTGGTGTTGTCATGCGCATCCGGTACGGAGCCCGCGCCGCCGCAATCCTTAGGCTTCCACTGGTATGCGCCGCCCGGGCTCTTGGTGAGCTCCCACTCGTAGCCGAACAGCGTATCGTAGAAGCCGTTGTCCCACCTCACGGGATTAGGCGTCCAGGCGCCCTCCAGGCCGCTGGTGATGGCGCTGGCGCCGGCGCCGCTGCCGAGCGAGTTCTTCCAGCCGAGGCCCTGCTCTTCGATGGGGGCGCCTTCGGGTTCAGGGCCGATATAGGTGGCTGCTTGGCCGGCCCCGTGTGTTTTTCCGAACGTGTGCCCGCCGGCGATGAGCGCAACGGTTTCCTCGTCATTCATGGCCATGCGGCCGAAGGTTTCGCGGATATCCCGCGCGGCGGCAACCGGGTCCGGCTTTCCGTTGGGCCCCTCGGGATTGACGTAGATCAGGCCCATCTGGACGGCTGCCAGGGGATTGTCGAGTTGGCGGTCGCCGGTGTAGCGCTCGTCGCCCAGCCACTTGCCTTCCGGCCCCCAGAAAATATCTTCCAGCGGTTCCCAGGCGTCTTCGCGTCCGCCGCCGAAACCGAAAGTCTTGAAGCCCATCGATTCCAGCGCGGCGTTGCCGGCCAGAATCAGGAGGTCGGCCCAGGAGAGCTTGCGGCCGTACTTGCTCTTGACCGGCCAGAGCAGCCGGCGCGCTTTGTCGAGGCTGGCATTGTCCGGCCAGCTATTGAGCGGGGGAAAGCGTTGTCCGCCGGAAGCGGCGCCGCCGCGGCCGTCGGCGATGCGGTAGGTGCCGGCGCTGTGCCACGCCATGCGAATGAACAAGGGGCCATAGTGGCCGTAGTCGGCCGGCCACCAGTCCTGCGAATCCGTCATCAACGCATGCAGATCCTTCATGACCGCCTTGAGGTCGAGGCTCTTGAATTCCTCGCGGTAGTTGAACGTCCCACCCATGGGATTGGTCTGCGGCGCGTTCTGGTGCAGGATTCTCAGGTTGAGATGGTTCGGCCACCAGTCCGTAATCGTGCGGGCGCGTCCGCGGACACCGCCCGACATGGGACATTTGCCTTCAGTTGAGGAGGTTTGCTCCTGTTGATTGGGGACGGAGGCCGCCCCTTCGACAGTGCTGGGTTTTTTTTCCATCAATTAGTCTCCTTTTGAAATTCATCCGGGTACAACGTCTCATGAAGCTTTTCGTGGGGCGCGCCGGCGGGCGCAGTTCGAGCAGAGCCCGCGGAAAATGAGCTCGCACTCGCGCAGCACGCGTTTTCCGAGGGAGTGCGATGCGGGCCTGGGCACGTCGTACCACTCCAGGTCCTCGACATTACCGCACCGGTCGCAGACGAAATGGTGGTGCCTGATGCCCCGGGCGTCGAAGCGCGCGGCGCGGCCCTCGACAGCGACCTCGCGCACCAGGCCGGCGCGCACCAGGTCCCGCAGATTGTTGTAAGTCGTCGCCCTAGAAGAACGCGGGTCCACGCGGTTGACGGCGGCGAAGATTTCGGCCGCGGTGGGGTGCCCGGCGTGCTCGACCAGGAACGCCATCACGGCGTAGCGCTGAGCGGTGCAGCGCAACCCGCTGTCTTCCAAGGACTGCCTGATGGCCCGGGCATCCATGCCGGAGTTTAGAATACGTCTAATCTAATATTTAGTCAAGCAACATCTTCCGGGCGCGCTTTTACAGCCGGAACAGCTCGCGCAGGCGCGCAGTCTGGGCGCGGCTTACCGGAATTTCGGTGTGGCTCTTGTCGTCCATCCGCAACTGGAAGCTGGACCGGAACCAGGGGATGATTTCGCGGATGCGGTTGATGTTGACGAGGTAGGACCGGTGGACGCGCCAGAACGCCGCCGGATCGAGGCTGGATTGCAGCTCCTCGATGGTCTTGTAGTTGGTTTCGCCGTCCAGTTGGGTGGTGACCACCGAGATGAGCCCGTCTTCGATGGTGGCGTAGATGAGATCGCCGGAGTCGACAATCAGGTTCTTGCCCGCGGTCTTAACGAGGATTTTGGTGCGCGCCTGGGGCGCGGGAAGCGGGGCGCTCACCGAGTGCGAATGCGCCGGCGCGGCCGCCTGCCGCATCAGCCGGTCAATCGTCTGGGCCAAGCGGTCGCGGTCGACAGGCTTGAGCAGATAGTCGAGCGCCTCCAGCCGGAAGGCTTCGAGAGCGTATTGTTCGTACGCCGTGCACAGGACGATCGACGGCAGAGGAACGCCCTTGTCCTGCAATCGCCGGATGACGCCCAGTCCGTCGAGACCGGGCATTTGGACATCGAGGAAAGCCACGTCGGGCTCCAGTTCCTCGATCATCCGCACGGCTTCAAGGCCGTTCGCCGCCTCTCCGAGGATTTCGATTTCGGGGAAGCTTTTCAACAAAAACGCCAGCTCGTCACGGGCCGGAGCCTCGTCGTCAACCAGGACCGCTGAAAATGCCGGCGTCGCGCGAGACAGCATCCGCCTGATAGGATAACAGTTGGGCCACTTTGTTCAGGCGTGGCCGCGAGCGCAAGGAGTTTATAGGTTTTGCCAGGTACTGAAAACGTCAAGATCGCTCCCCCTGAAGGCAAGCTTGGGGTCATGATTCCGGGAATTGGGGCGGTATCGACGACCTTCATGGCCGGCGTGGAAGCCGTAAAACGCGGGTTGGGTTTGCCCATCGGCTCTCTGACGCAAATGGCCACAATCCGTCTCGGAAAGCGGACCGACGGCCGCAGCCCTTATATCCGCGATTTCGTGCCCCTTGCCGGGGTGGACCAACTGGTTTTTGGCGGTTGGGACATTTTTGAAGATACAGCCTACGAGGCGGCGCGGAAGGCACGGGTGCTGGACGCTTCGCTGCTGGAACAGGTCAGGGAGCCGCTCCAGGCGGTCAAGCCGATGAAGGCCGTCTTCGAGCACGAGTACGTGAAGAAGATCGAAGGTCCCAACGTCAAGACGATGGGGTCGAAGATGGACAAGGCGGAAGCCCTGATGCAGGACATCTCGGACTTCCAAAAGGCCAACGGGGTTGCGCGCACCATCATGATCTGGTGCGCCTCGACCGAAGTTTTTCACCGGCCGGGCGCGGTGCACCAGACGATGGCGGCGTTTGAAGAGGGCTTGCACAAGAACGACCCGGACATCGCGCCTAGCCAGGTTTACGCCTACGCCGCGTTGAAAAGCGGCGTGCCGTTTGCGAACGGCGCGCCCAACCTGACGCACGACATTCCCGCGTTGCTAGGCCTGGCCCGCGAGCGGAACATTCCGATTTGCGGCAAGGATTTCAAGACGGGCCAGACGTTCATGAAGACGCTGCTGGCCCCCGGACTCAAGTCCCGTATGCTCGGCGTCCATGGCTGGTTCTCGACCAATATCTTAGGCAACCGCGACGGCGAGGTGCTCGAAGATCCGGGCTCGTTCAAGACCAAAGAGGAAACAAAGCTGTCGGTGCTCGATCAGATACTTCAGCCTGATCTGTATCCGGCGCTTTACAAGGACCTCTATCACGCGGTTCGGATCAATTACTATCCGCCGCGCGGCGACGCCAAGGAAGGTTGGGACAATATCGACATTTTCGGGTGGCTGGGCTATCCGATGCAGATCAAGATCGATTTTCTTTGCCGTGATTCGATACTGGCCGCGCCGCTGGTGCTGGATCTGGTTTTGTTTCTGGACCTGGCGCAGCGCGCCGGTATGAAGGGCATACAGGAGTGGCTCTCATTCTACTTCAAGGCCCCCATGACGGCGCCGGGGTTATACCCCGAACACGACATCTTCATTCAGTTAATGAAATTGAAGAACACCTTGAGGTGGATGCGAGGCGAAGACCTGATAACCCACTTAGGGTTGGAGTATTACGACTAACACTTGTTACAAAGAGAGGGAGCGCGGAACGAGCCTATGCGAGTTCTTGTCATCGGCGGCACGCTCTTTACCGGGAAACACCTGGTAGCCGCCCTGCAAAAAGAAGGCCACGAAGTGGCGGTCCTGCACCGCGGGATGGAGAACGATTTAGGAAGGAAAGTCCTCAACCTGAGGGCTGACCGTAACGACGGAGCGCAGGTGAAAGCGGCGCTGGCCGGGCACAAGTTCGACGTCGTATTCGACAATGCCTACGATTCGGACCGAGGGACGACGGCGGCGCACGTCGAGGCGACGGTGAGGGCGCTGCCTGGCCGGGTCTCGCGGTACATCTTTATGTCGAGTGTGGCGGCGTACGGCGACGGCCTGAATCATCACGAAGGCGACGCGCTGGCGCCGGACGATCATCCCGACCGCTACATCCGCAACAAGGCAATGTCGGAACGCTTGCTGTTCCGCATGCATCACCGCTACGGGATTCCGGTGGTGACGCTGCGGCCGCCCTATATTTACGGCCCCTGGAACCCTCTCTATCGCGAGGCTTTCTTCTGGGACCGCCTGCGGGACAAGCGTCCCATCATTCTGCCGGGCGACGGGCGGCGGCTGATGCAGTTTGTCTTTGTCAAAGACCTGGTGAGCGCGATGCTCAAGGTGATGACGGAACCGAATGCGGTTGGCCACGCCTTTAACATCGCCAACTCGCGTCCGCTGACCCAGGCCGAAGTGCTCGACGCGCTTTCGGCGGCGGCGGGCAAGGAGACCATGGTGGTGCGGATTCCGCGCGACCGGATCCACCGCGCCGGCGGGCATCCCATGGGTCCGCAGTTGTACTTTGGGATGTACTTCGACATGCCGCCCATCACCACGGTGATCAGCAAGGCGCAGCGTGTGCTGAAGTTCAAGCCCACGGCGTTTCCCGAGGGGCTCAAAGAAACCTACCGGTGGTACGTGCGGCACCACGCGCGGCCGGGACAGGACTACACGTTCGAGAACTCGCTGCTGCAATACGCGCAAGCCGCGGCCAGTTAGGCTGCCGGCGGGACTCGGTCAGTAGCCCATGACGCGGCGAACGTAGGCGCGGCTCAGCCGGATGCTCTCACCGTAGGGGCGCGTGGGCTGGAAGCCGCGCTCATGAGCGATCTCGATGGCGAGGTCTCCCGCAAAGCCGGTCTCGCGGAGCGCGTTCGCCACAGAGGCAAAATCGATCACGCCTTCTTCCATGGATTCCGGCCACTTGCCGTCGGCCTTCTCGTTCCGCAGGTGCGCGTAGACGATCCGGCCTTTGTGGCGGCGGATGAAGTCCGCCGGATCGACCTTGGCGCGGAACAACCAGCCGATGTCGGGACCCAGCCTGGCATCGGGTATCCGCTCCAGCGTGCCTGACAGGTCGTACTCGCCGTTGGCGACCTCGTAAACGTGGTTGTGCAGGTTGACAGTGACGCCGTTGTCCCGGGCTATCCGCATAACGTTGCGCAGGACGGCAGCCTGGGCATCGAGTTCGGCCGGAGTCTTGCGCCGCCGCGCGTCGCCGACGCTCGTGCCGAGCAGCCTTCCCTTCAACCTGGCCAGCCGGGGCAGGAGCGTGCCGGCTTCCCTGACGATGGAATCGTGTTGTGACGCGTCCCACATCGCAGCCGACCAGGAGCAGCCTATGACGGGCAGACGGTTGCGCCGCGACAGTTCCTCGACCTGGGCCAGGACGGCTTCGTCGTGGAGCAACACGGGATGCATCAGTTCGATGCCATCGATGCCAGCCTGGCTGATCTCGGTGAAGATCTGATCGAGAATCGGCGTGGGATCATAACCCGGCTGCCGTGCGGCGTAGACCCAAGGGTGGGCATTGACGGTGACCTTGCCGGGTGCGGCCGCCAAGGCAGCGGATGCGAGAAAGTGGCGTCGAAGCATACGGGTTACGTCTGTCTATGATAGGACCAACGGCCGGCCGGGTTCCGCCACGACGTCGCAGAGCAATGTCAGAACGCCGTCCGCCGAACCGGCCACCTGGGCCTGCGCTGGTTGGCCGCCAAGAAGGAGGCGGGGATTGCCGCCCGCAAACGCGGCCGTGAGCGACCGGACCGGCAGACGGCCGGAGCGGACTTCCAACTCAAGACGCCTGTCCTCCTGCCGGAAGACACCCCAGCCGGCGGCGGTGGACCAGATACATCGCAACGGACGTTGAGTGGCGGCCGGGCGTACTTCCAGCCTGGCCGCGGCGGCATGGTATTGGAAGCCGCTCAGCGCCAGGATTGCCGACCATGCGGCCATGGCGCGGGCGTAATGATGGCCGCACTCGGCTTCGTTCCAGGGGTTCCTGCGTTCGCCGTCGTAGCGGCGGCGGATATTGCCGATGCACTCCACGCCTTGCGAAACGAGGCCCGCCCACATCATGTGCGATGCGGCGGTGTATTCGAAACCGGTCATCACTTCGGCGTAATACGGGAAGGGTATGCGCGGACGCCGGCCCTTGCCGTAATCGCAAATCACCAGGGCGGACTCGTCGTTGACGGCGAAGGTCCGCTGCACCGATACATGAGTGGACATATCCCGCTTGTAGTTGTAGCGGTAAATGGACTCGAGAGTCTTCTTGATGTGGGCCGGGTTCAGAAGCGTTCCGAGCCCGCAGACACGAGCCTGATACTCGCCCACAAGCTGGTCGACCAGGCACCCGTCTCCCACCTGGTACTCGGGTGATTCCGTCATCTCCGAACCCATGTCGCTCAGGAGACCGGGAGCGATCCGGTCCTTGGCGGCACCGCGAATCTGCTGAACATAGAACTCGCCGTTGAACAGGTTGGCGTCAATCCACTTTGAACCCTGGTCGAACAGGCGGCGGTATTGCGCGGCGGCGGTGGGGTCTCCGACGGCTTTGGCCATCTCTTCGGCCGCCCGCAGAGCGCCGAGATAGTAAATGCCGCACTGCGGGTTGGGCCCGTAAAACTCGACATCGTAAGTGTTGTGTTGGACGCCTTCGAGGACTCCGTCCCTGCCGGGGTCCCAGCCTCCGGGCACCCAGGCGAACTCCAGGGCTTTGCGGGCGCGCGGCCAGATGTCCTTCAGCCACGGCGTGTCCCCGGAGAGCTTCCAGTCGAGGTACACCTTCATGACCTGTCCCATCTGTCCGTCGGCGGCCGCGAAGCCCGACCGTTCCATGCCATCGGGCAGAAGCTGGCGGAAACCGATGGCGCCCGCGCTGTCGAGCGAATAGCCGAAGGCGGCGCGGCGCAGAGAAACCGACAGGGCGGGGAACAGGTGCGCGGTGGCTGTTTCGTAGTTCCACACGTGCGTGCAGTTGCCGTAGCAGCATCCCGACTTGTCGTTGCATCCTTCAAAGCCGTGGAACTCGCCGTCCGAGGTGCGGAAGCAGGTCTGTGTGACCAGGGTGGAGAGGTTGGCCATGGCGCCGTCTTTGACGACCGGGGGCAGCGTGGTTTCGCGAACCGCGGCGGCAAACTCGCGGGTCTTTGCTTCGAGCGATTCCAGCCGCGGCGTCAGGTAATCGAGCGCGGCCGAGGCGCTGCCGAACCGCCGGGCATACCAATTGCCGATGACGGCCTGCTCCTGGCCTTTGGGCGCTTTCCAGCCACAGCGCCGGGGGGTCCGGTTCGGAAACCGCCAGGCCAGCAGGAACGTGAACACGGCTTCGGCGCCCGCGGGAATTTCGCGGCGCAGGCACAAAGTCCCGACGCTGTTCGGGTCCGCGGGTTCTTCGGGCAGCCGGCCTTGAGATGAGAACGCGTCCCAGTAAAGCATCGGACTGTTCCACCAGCGCCCACGGGGCCATCCACGCCAGGATGTGACTTCTCCGCCGCCCGGTTTCCACAAGCCCAAGATGAATTCTCCGCACAGCTCATCGCCGGGTGGCATGGCGGGGTTGTCCATCAGCAATCCCTGCCAGTCGCTCCCGCTCACCGCGGCGTTGCGGCGCTGTTTGGCAAGCTCCTGATACTCCGGCGTCGTCGCGCCCAGTCCGGCGGGATTATCAATCGACCAGGCGATGGCGACGCTCGCAGCCTGTGGCGTGGGGTTACTGACCCGGTAGCGCAGCACGGCGGCCGGCAAGCCGGAGTCATCGGCATCGAGCGGAAAGAACGGCGAGAACGCTTCCAGCGCGACATGGACCGGCAGATGCGGGTCCTCGAAATCGATGCGCGCCAGTGGGAATTCGCCGGTGAAGACCGCCTGTTTCAAGCGTGGCAGCCCAGGCGAGTTATTGGAACCCAATCCGGACGGCCCTTCGTAGGGCGGAAGCACCTGCGCCTCCAATACCCGGGCCACCGGTTCCGCCGCGCCGGCTTTCACCCAGAGGGAGGCGAAGGCGAAGTTGGGTTGAAGCCCTTTGTCAGGGCGGTTAAAGATTTCCCAATCGCGAAGTTGTCCGCGTCCGCCCAGGCTGATGGAGCCCGCCGCGATTCCTCCCAGCGGAAACGCCAGCATGGCCAGATGGCGGCCGGTGAATGTGCGCGGGTACTCGAATGGCGGATGCGTGGCGGCTGGCGTAGCCGTCTGCGCGAGCGCCATGGCCGCCGCTTGTGGCGCCAGCGCGGCGCCTTGCAGGAACGTCCGTCTCGGTGTCTTGCTCATGTGCTCCGGCGATTCCGGGGCATCATATCAAGGACTCGCGGGCGTGGGACCCGCGGGCGTGGCGCGCATTTTCCGCGCGATGCAGAGGGCGATCTCCAGCGCCTGTTCGTAGTTCAGCCGCGGATCGACTTCCGAGACATAGGCCCGCTTGAGGTCCGCTTCGCTCAAACCGCGCGCGCCGCCGACGCACTCGGTTACGTTCTCGCCGGTCAGCTCGATATGGACTCCGCCGAGATAGCTTCGCATGCCGGCGTGAATGGTGAAGGCGAGTTCCAGTTCGCCTAGGATGTCGTCGAAGTTGCGCGTCTTGATGCCATCGGAGGTGAGGCGGGTGTTGCCGTGCATCGGGTCGCAAATCCACAGGAGATTGGCTCCCGCCTCGCGCGCCCATTCGATCAAGCGGGGCAGGACGCTTTCAGATTGCCGCCTGCCGAGGCGGTGGATCACGGCCAGCTTGCCGGGTTCGTTCCGGGGATTCAGGCGCTCGATGAGCGCGAGCAGTTGCTCGCGTGTGGTGGCGGGACCGGCCTTGATGCCGACCGGGTTTTCAATGCCGCGGCAATACTCGACGTGCGCCTCATCCGGAAGCGCGGTTCGAACGCCGATCCACGGAAAATGGACCCCCAGATTGAACCATCCGCTCCGGTGCGGAACCTGCTTGGTTTGAGCTTGCTCATAGGGCAGATGAAGCGCTTCGTGGCTGGTGTAGAAATCGATACGGTCCGTTTCTCCGGCTCGCACGCCGAGAACATTTTCCATAAAGCGCAAGGCGCGCGAGATTTCGGCCACCATTTCCTGGTACTCGTCTTCGAGCGGCGATTGACGCGCAAAGCCGAGGTCCCAGTACTCGGGGTGGTGAAGGTCGGCAAAGCCCCCTTTGACCAGGGCGCGGCAAAAGTTCAGGGTCAGCGCGGACCGTTCGTAGGCCCGCAGCAATCGCTGAGGGTCGGGCTGCCGGTCCGCGGCGGTAAACGGGGAACGGTTCACCAGATCGCCGCGGTAAGAGAGCAGGCGCTCTCCGCCTCGCTCCTCGAAATCTTCGCTGCGCGGCTTGGCGTATTGTCCGGCAAAGCGTCCAACGCGGATGACGGGCCGCTGGCTGCCTTGCACCAGGACCAGGCTCATCTGCAAGAGGATTTTGAGCTGGTTGGCGATCTTGGGCGGCTGGCAGTCGGCGAAACGCTCCGCGCAATCGCCGCCTTGCAGGACAAAGCGGTGTCCTTGGGAGGCTTCAGCGAGCAGCGCCCGGAGAGCAACAATCTCCCAGGAGGTAACCAGGGGCGGTAAGGTGCCGAGTTCGTCGACAACCGCGTTCAACTTGTCCTGGTCGGGATAAACAACCTGCTGGCGCGCCGGTTTGCTTTTCCAGGACTCCGGGGACCACATCGGAACCTCAGCGTAACATACTCATTACACTGTAGTTTGATATGCTTTGTCGTGATGGGCCGGATTGTAATCGCACTCCTAGTTGCCGCCTCTGCGGCCGCCGCTCAGACGGCCGACAAACCAAAACGCAAGACCGTTGGCGTCGCCTTGGCGGGAGGTAGCGCGCTGGGGTTGGCGCATGTCGGCGTTCTGCAATGGTTTGAAGAGCACCGGATTCCGGTCGACTATATTGCCGGCACGAGCATGGGCGGTTTGGTGGCGGGTCTGTGGGCGACCGGCCACGATTCGGCCGAAATGCTCGATTTCGTCAAGAATGTGAATTGGGCGGCCGCGTTTTCCGCGTCACCGCCTTACCGGAACATCTCGTTCCGGCGAAAAGAAGACCAGCGCGAGATTCCAACCAATCTCGAGATGGGCTACAAGAAGGGTTTGCAGTTGCCTGGCGGATTGTCCGCGGGGCATGGCGTCGGGCTGATTCTGAGCCGCTTTGCGGCGCCCTACAGCGAGGAGACGAGTTTCGATCTGCTGCCGACGCCGTTTCGCTGTGTGGCGACGGACCTGGTGACTTCAAAAGAAGTCGTGTTCGACCGGGGACCGCTGTTCGAGGCGATGCGCGCCACCATGTCCTTGCCCGCTTTGTTTGCTCCGGTGGAGAGAGGCAAGCAGATCCTGGTCGATGGAGGTCTGGTCAACAACCTTCCCGTCGACATTGTGAAGCGGATGGGCGCCGACATTGTGATTGCCGTGGCCTTGGATAAGCCGCCGGACGCCAAGGCGTATAAGAGCCTGCTGGGCGCGGCCGGCCGTTCCATCAGCGTGATGATCACCGACAACGAGAGGCGCAACATCGGACTGGCCGACCTCGTCCTGATGCCGGATTTGCAGGGTTTCGACGCGATGGCGTTTCAGCGTTACGACGATTTCCGGAAGGTCGGTTACGAGGCGGCCGCGCGAAAAGAGCAGATGCTCAAAATGCTGGAGTTGTCCGAGGGCGAATATCGGGCTTACCGGGAGGCACGGGCAAGGAAGACGCGGCCCGAAGTGACTCAGCCCAAGTTCATCGAAGTGGAAGGCGATATGGCCCCCAGGCGCAAAGCCGCGCTGATTGCGAGCTTGAAGGCGGACAAAGATGGCGTGGTGACCCAGAAGGATCTGGAAACCGAACTGACCAAGATCACGGGTATGGGCCGGTACGACACGGCCGGGTATGAGTTTGTCGATAAGAACGGTGAGCCGGGCATCAAGATCACAGCCCACGAGAAAAGCTATGGACCGCCGTTTCTCAAGCTAGGAATTCTGCTGGACGGAGCACCGGATAGCGGGCTGCGGTTCGGCGTTGGAGCGCGCATTACGTTTCTCGACTTCGGCGGACCCGCGTCGGAGTGGCGCAGCGACCTCAGCATCGGCACCATCAACCGGCTGGCTACGGAATACTACTACCGGTTTCAGGGTGGCAAGTGGTTTATCGCGCCACGTGGATACTGGGTCAGCGATTTGCTGCCGTTCTACGCCGGCCACACGCACGTGATGGACTATCGCACCAACACGGGCGGCGGCGGCGCGGATCTCGGATACGCCTTTGGCCGCTTTCAGGAGATGCGTTTTGGTTACGACGCCGGACATATTTCCTACACAGTCAGCACCGGGTCCCTGCCCGGCTCGGTGAGCGGGCGAACGAGCGGCTTTCGCGGCAAGTGGAGCTACGACAAGCAGAACAACCCGGTCATTCCGTTGGACGGATTGCGTTCGTCGGTGCAGGCCAACTGGATGACGGACTTCCCGGGGATGAACAAGCAGTTTCCCGCCATGGAAGGGGAAGTGAGTTACGCCCGGCGCATCACAAAGCGTTACTCCTACATCGTGGAAGGCGCCGGCGGAGCGACGTCCGGCGATCGTGCTCTGAATTTGTTCTATGTCACCGGCGGACTCTACCGTCTGAGCGCGCTGGCGCGCGGGCAACTTCACGGAAACAGCTATTACAACGGCCGGGTGGCGATCTTCCGGTCGCTGTCGGACCAGCCGATCGGGCTGTTGAGCAAGACCTACTTTACCGTTGGCTACGAAGTGGGAACGGCGTGGACTCGCGGCAATTCGGCCAACCCGTTTAACGATGGCGTCATCGGGGTGGCTTCCGATACGCCGTTGGGTTTGCTGTTTTTTGGCGGCTCGGTCGGCGAGAGCGGATTCCGCTCGATTCTGTTCCGGCTGGGGCGATACTTCTGATTCACGACACCGGCAGGGAGGATGAGTGATGGCGAAATTGTTGGTTCCGGCTGAACGGTTCACAGACCGGGTTGAGGATTTCGGATACCAGTATCTGTCGTTTCAGAATGTGAGGCTGGCGGCGGGCGCGTCGTTTGAGGCGGCCACCGCGTCGAACGAACTCGCGGCCGTCGTCCTGGGGGGCACATGCTCGGTGCAAGCCTCGGCGGGGGCATGGCGCGGCATTGGCGGACGGAAATCCGTTTTCACCGGCATGCCGTTTGCGTTGTACCTTTCGACGGGGACCGAGTTTTCCATTTCCGCGGACACCGGCTGCGACTTGGCGCTGTGTTATTCAAAGGCCGAGGAGCATTATCCGGCGCGGCTTATCACACCGGATGACGTCGAGGTGGAAGTGCGCGGCGGCGGCAACGCCACGCGGCAGATCAACCACATCATCAAGCCCGATTTCCCGGCCCAGCGGCTGCTTGTGGTGGAAGTCTATACGCCTTCGGGAAACTGGTCGAGTTATCCGCCGCACAAGCACGACATACACAACCCGCCGGGAGAAGTGGACCTCGAGGAGCTTTACTACTACCGCGTCGATCATCCGGAAGGATATGCGATACAGCGGGTTTACACCGCCGACCGGCGCATTGACGAAGCGATCACGGTGCGCGACGGCGAGATGGTGCTGGTTCCCGAGGGCTATCATCCGGTCGTAGCGGCTCACGGCTACAACGTGTATTACCTGAACGCGCTGGCCGGGTCCGCGCGGTCGATGGCGGCGTCCGACGATCCCGCTTATGCGTGGGTGCGTTCGGCGTGGGCGGAGAAGGACCCGCGTGTGCCGGTGGTGAGAAAGGGTTGAGTGGATGATCGATATTGCGATCGTTGGACGAATCGGATACGACCTGATCTCCGACGAGCCGGATGTTCCGCTGCGTCAGGTGAGGCGCTTCTCCCGTTACCTGGGAGGATCGAGCGCAAATATGGCGGTGGGCTTGTCGCGCCTTGGCGCGCGCGTGGGGATCGTGAGCTCGCTCGGCGCCGACAGCCTGAGCGATTTTCTGGTGGACTTTCTGAACGTCGAGCGGGTCGATACGTCGCGCGTGCGGCGCGCGCCCGGCTACCTGGCTTCGCTTTCGCTGACCGAGGTGTCTCCGCCGGACCGCTTTCCACAAGTCTTTTACCGTCACGACGCCGCCGACATCATGCTCGACGTCACCGCCGACGACCTGGATTACATCGCGTCGGCGCGGATGTTCATCACCAACGGGACCTCGCTGTGCGCCTCGCCTTCGCGAGAATCGACCTACCGGGCGCTGGAACGGGCGCACCGCGCGGGCGCGAAGGTCGTGCTCGATGCCGACTACCGCGCCATGTCATGGCGCAGCGCCGAAGAAGCCGGTCTGGCCATACGGCTGGCCCTGCCTTGGGTGGATGTGCTGATCGGGAATCAGCCTGAGCTGAAACTCGTTGCCGGCGTCGAGGATCTGGATCAGGCTACGGCCCAGTTGCGGTCCAGAGTGCCGCTGCTGGTCTCGAAGCTGGGCGATCAGGGCACGCGCGTCTGGAGCGGCGATGAATCCGTGTTCCTGCCGCCGTACCGCGTGGAGGTCGTTAGCACGATCGGCGCCGGCGACGGCTTTGCCTCGGGGTTTCTGTCGGCTTTGTTGAAGGGACTGCCCGTGGAAGAGTGTCTCCACTACGGGAACGCCGCGGCGGCGATCGTGGTGAGCCGGCTGAGCTGCTCGGAAGCCATGCCGACACAAGATGAGGTCCAGGCGATCCTGTCTCAGCAGAAAGGGAAGTTAAAGCACGCCTGATGTTTTCAAGCGCAGAGTATCTGTCAGCATCGACCGTCGCCCGCCTGACGGACCGGCGGGTCAGCGATCCGGACTATTCCCGGCGCGCCGCCAAGGCGCGGGTGCGGCGCGAGCATTTGGCGCCGGATGGAAAATTGAACCTGCTCGCCGCCGATCACCCGGCGCGGCGCGTCACCAAAGTAGGGGACGACCCGCTGGCGATGACGGACCGCCGCGAGTACCTGGCTCGCATTCTCCGCGTGCTGGTGAGCGACGCGGTAGACGGCGTCATGGCCACGATGGACATCCTCGAAGACCTGCTGTCGGTTGACGGATTCCTGCGGGAGGCCGGCGGGCGGCCCTTGCTGGATGGCAAGGTCGTGGTGGGCAGTTTGAATCGCGGCGGACTGGCCGGTTCGTCGTGGGAGATGGACGATCCCATGACCGGCCCTTCACCCAAGACGTGCTCGGACTGGAATCTGGATGCGACGAAGATTCTGCTGCGCATCGAAGATTCCGATGCCGGTTCGCTACAGACGCTGGTGGCCAGCGCGCGGGCCATTACCGAAGCCAACGCGCTCGGCTTGTCCACGTTTCTGGAGCCGCTGCCGGCGGTGCGCACTGATAAGGGCGTGACCGTGACCAAGTCCCGGGAGGCGCTGGCGCGCATTGCCGGCGTGGCGTCGGCGCTCGGCGACAGCAGCAGCCGCCTGTGGCTCAAACTGCCGCACTGCGACGGCTATGAGACGGTGGCGCGCTCGACGACGCTTCCGATCCTGTTGCTGGGCGGGGAGTCGGCCGGCGATCCAGCGCCGTTTCTGCGGCAACTCGCTTCAGCGATGGCCGCCGGACCCAACGTGCGCGGAGCGCTGGTCGGCCGCAACGTGCTCTATCCGGGCGCTGAAGATCCGCTGGCGATGGCCGAAGCCGCCGGTGGAATCGTGCACAAGGCGTGGAGCGTGGAGCAGGCCATTGAATCGATGCCGGCAAACCGGGGCCGCCATATGGACCGTCTCCTGCCCGCACGCTGAGAAAGGGAGGATGAAAGAATGAACACCCGCCGCGTCACGGTAGCTCAGGCGATTGTGGCTTTTCTGAAGAATCAATACGTCGAACGGGACGGCAGGGAACACAAGTTCGTTGCCGGCGTACTCGGAATTTTCGGGCATGGCAACGTGGCCGGGATCGGCCAGGCGCTGCAGGAAAACCCCGACTTTCCGTATATCCTCGTGCGCAACGAGCAGTCAGCGGTGCACGTAGCCGCCGGTTACGCCAAGGCGAGCAACCGGCTGCGGACGTTCGCCTGTACGTCTTCGATCGGACCGGGCGCCACCAACATGATTACCGGTGCGGCCATGGCGACGATCAATCGCCTGCCGGTCCTGCTGCTGCCCGGCGACATCTTTGCCCGCCGGAACGTGGCCCCGGTGTTGCAACAACTGGAGTCGCCGGCGACCCAGGATACCGGCGTGAACGACTGTTTCCGGCCCGTCTCGCGGTACTGGGACCGCATCTACCGTCCAGAGCAGATTATTACCTGCCTGCCGGAAGTCATGCGCGTGCTGACTTCGCCTTCCGACTGCGGCGCGGTCACTCTCGCGCTGCCGCAGGATGTGCAGGCGGAGGCCTACGATTTTCCAGAGGAGCTTTTCCGCAAGCGTGTGTGGCTGATCCGCCGTCCCACGCCGGATCCGGTTTCCTTTCACCGCGCGGTGGACGCGATCCGCTCGGCCAGCAAGCCGTTGATCGTGGCCGGAGGCGGAGTTCTGTACAGCGAAGCTTCAGGGGCTCTGTCGCAGTTTGCGACCCAAACGGGGATCCCCGTGGCCGAGACCCAAGCCGGCAAGGGTTCGCTGCCGTACAACCACACGCAGTCGGTAGGCGCGGTTGGGGCGACTGGAAATCTGGCGGCCAACCGGCTGGCGGGCGATGCCGACCTGGTTATCGGCATTGGAACCCGTTACTCGGACTTCACGACCGCGTCGATGACGGCTTTCAAGAACCCAGCAGTGCGCTTCGTCAACATCAACACGGCCGAGTTCGACGCCTACAAGGTGTCGGCCATACCGGTTGTCGGCGATGCTGCGGCCACGCTGGAGCAACTCGCGGCCGTGCTTCAGGCGCACCGTGTCACCGATAGCTACGCGCTCCAGATTGCCCACCTGAAGGAAGCCTGGGAGGGCGAGGTGGACCGCCTGTTCCAACTGGGCCATCAGCCGCTTCCGGCTCAAAGTGAGGTGATCGGCGCCATGTGGGAAGCTTCCGGCCCGCGGGATATCCTGTTGTCGGCGGCGGGCAGCCATCCGGGCGACCTGCACAAGTTGTGGCGCACGCGGACGCCGAACGGCTATCACATGGAATACGGGTATTCGTGCATGGGCTACGAGATTCCGGGCGCCATGGGCGCCAAGATCGCCGATCCGTCGCGCGAGGTGTTTGTCTTTCTCGGCGACGGCACCTACCTGATGATGCCTTCCGAGATCGTGACTTCGGTGCAGGAAGGCATCAAGCTGATTATCGTGCTGGTGGATAATCACGGATTCGCCAGCATCGGCGGGCTCAGCAAGTCACTCGGACAGTGCGGTTTTGGAACCAGCTACCGTTTCCGGTCCAAGGCGTCGGCGCAGTTGGACGGCGACTGGATTCCGGTCGACTTCGCGGCCAACGCCGCCAGCCTGGGCGCTCACGCGATTCGCGCGCGCAACCTGGCGGAATTGAAAACGGCTTTGGCCGAAGCCAAGGCCATGGATCGCACAACAGTGATTGTGGTGGAAACCGACCGCGAGACGCGCGTTCCCGGATATGACTCCTGGTGGGACGTCGCGGTGGCCGAGGTTTCCAGCACCGCCAGCGTGCGCGAGGCGCGGGCGCGATACGAGGAAGCGCGGAAGAGCGAGAGGTATCACCTGTAGGAGGCGGATTATGGCGCGGCTACTGGAGAATTTCGTTGACGGAGGCTGGCGGGCTTCGCGCGCCAGCGAATCGCTGGACGTCCTGAATCCGGCGACGGCGCAGGTGCTGGCCAAAGTGCCGCTGTCGCCGGCCGAAGAAGTGGACAGCGCGGTTCAGGCGGCGGCCAATGCCTTTGCCGCCTGGAGGCGGACCCCGGCGGGAGAGAGAATTCAGCCTCTGTTCCGGTTGAAGGCGCTGATGGAGGAGAACCTCGACGCGCTGGCGCGGACCATCACCGAGGAGTGCGGCAAGGTTTACTCGGAGAGCGCCGGCGAATTACGCCGCGCGATTGAAAACGTCGAGACGGCGTGCGGTATCCCGGTGTTGATGCAGGGCGTCAACAACGAAGACATCGCGTCCGGCATCGACGAACACATGATCCGGCAGCCGCTGGGCGTGGTCGCCGCCATCACTCCCTTCAACTTTCCGGGGATGATTCCGTTCTGGTTTTTGCCCTATGCGGTGGCCACGGGAAACTGCTTTCTGCTGAAGCCGTCCGAACGGGTGCCGGTCACTTCGTGGAAGCTGTTTGAACTGCTGGAGAGAGCGGGCTTTCCGCCGGGCGTTCTGCAACTGGTGAACGGCGGCCGCGACACGGTCAACGCCCTTCTGGATCACCCGCTGGTCCGGGCCATCAGTTTCGTCGGGTCCACCGCCACGGCGCGCTACATTTACAGCCGCGCCGCCGCCAGCGGCAAGCGGGCGCAGTGCCAGGGGGGCGCCAAGAACCCCGTGGTGATCCTGCCCGACGCCGACATGGAGATGACGACGCGAATTCTGGCGGACTCGGCATTCGGATGCGCGGGGCAGCGGTGTCTGGCGGCTTCGGTGGCCATCACGGTCGGGGATGCGCGCGGGCCGTTGACCGGACAGATTGCGGAAGCATCGAGGAAACGGAAGGTCGGCAACGGGCTCGACCGCGACATGGAAATGGGGCCGGTGATTTCGGCGCAGAGCAAGGCGAGAATCGAGGCGTTGATCGCGCAAGGCCAGCAGGAGGGCGCCAAGGTTCTGGTGGACGGACGCGGCAAGGCGGTTGCCGGCTGCGATGGCGGGTTCTTTGTATTTCCCACCGTGTTGGACGAGGTGCCGCCGCAAGGAGAAATCGCCCGTACCGAAATTTTCGGGCCGGTGCTGAGCCTCATGCACGCCTCCAATCTCAGCGAGGCCATTGAGATGGTCAACGCCCGCAGCTATGGCAACATGGCGTGCATCTTCACCACCGATGGCGCGAATGCGCGCCGGTTCCGGTACGAGGTGAATGCCGGCAATGTCGGCATCAACGTCGGCGTCGCGGCGCCGATCTCCAACTTCCCGTTCAGCGGTTGGGGCGACAGCTTTTTTGGAGATCTGCACGCGCAGGCGCATCACGGCGTCGAGTTCTACACTCAAACCAAAGTCGTGGTCGAGCGCTGGCCGCGAGATTGGAGCCGCCGCTTCTAGAGCGGGCGCCGTTATGCCGAAACTGCTTGTTGGAAACGCCCCTTGCTCGTGGGGGACGCTCGAATTCGATGAAGCGAAGGGTGAGAAGGTGGGCTACGGCCAGATGCTGGATGAGCTGGCCGAGACCGGGTACACGGGCACGGAGCTGGGCGACTGGGGCTTTATGCCGGTCGATCCCGCCGTGCTGGCCGGGGAGTTGCGGCGCCGCTCGCTGGTGATGCTGGGCGCGTTTGTGCCGGTCGCGCTCCGGGACCCGCGGGCGCGCGCGGCGGGTGTCGAGGCGGCGGTGCGGACCGCGCGCCTGCTGGCCGCCGCCGGATCCGATCCCAAGCCCTTTCTCGTTTTGGCCGACGACAACGGGACGGCGCCGGAACGCACCCGCAACGCGGGCCGAGTCACGCCGGCGCTTGGCTTGACGGAGCCGGAGTGGCGGGTCTTTGCCGGCGGCGCCAACCAGGTTGCGCGGGCGGTGCTGGAAGAGACAGGCTTGCGGACGGTGTTTCATCATCACTGCGCGGGCTTTGTGGAAACGCCCGGCGAGATTGGCAAGTTTCTCGAACTCACCGATCCGAACCTCGTCGGCCTGGTCTTTGATACCGGCCACTACTCCTACGGCGCGGGCGATTGTGACGTGATCGCGGCGCTGAACCGGTTCGCCAGCCGGGTCTGGTACGTGCACTTGAAGGACTGTGAGCCCGAGGTGGCGCGCCGGGCACGCCAGCAGCAGTGGGATTACTTCACCGCGCTGCGCCACGGTGTTTTTTGCGAGTTAGGCAAGGGTTGCGTCGACTTTGGCGCGGTGCTGGAGTGGCTGGCCGGCCGCGACTATCGCGGCTACGTTCTGGTGGAGCAGGATGTTCTTCCAGGCATGGGCACACCCAAGGAGAGCGCCCGGAGGAACCGCGAGTATCTTCGATCGATCGAGAGCCGGTTTGAACGGCGAGAGAGCGGGCAATGAACAGGCAGCGATTGAACATCGGCATCATCGGCGCGGGAAGAATCGGCAGGGTTCACGCCGAGACGCTGGCATTTCGTGTTCCCGAAGCGTTTCCGATGGCGGTGGCCGACGTCAACCACGAGGCGGCCGCGGCGGTGGCGGACCGCTGTGGAATTCCGAAGGTCAGCGCCGATTACCGGGATGTTCTGAATGACTCCTCCATACAGGCGGTTCTGATTTGTTCCTCGACCGCCACGCACGCGGACCTGGTGGTGGAGGCGGCCGCGGCGGGTAAACACATATTCTGCGAGAAGCCCGTCGACCTGACGCTGGCCCGGATCGACAAGGCGCTGGCCGCGGTGTCCAAAGCCGGAGTGAAATTGCAGATTGGATTCAACCGCCGGTTTGACGCGAATTTCGCGCGGGTCCGGCAAGCCGTGGCCTCCGGCGAAGTCGGCACGCCGCACCGGTTGCATATCATCAGCCGCGATCCGGCGCCTCCGCCTCTCGCTTACGTGAAGGTCTCGGGCGGTATGTTTCTCGATATGACGATTCACGATTTCGATATGGCGCGCTTCCTGATCGGCGACGAAGTGGAGGAAGTCTACACAGCCGCAGGCGTGCTGGTGGATCCCGAGATCGGTAAGGCGGGCGATGTGGACACCGCGGTGATCGTCTTGCGTTTCCGCAACGGCGTGATCGGAACCATCGACAACAGCCGCCGGGCGGTGTACGGATACGATCAGCGGGCCGAGGTGCTGGGGGACAAGGGGAGCATCGCCACCGCCAACTGTTACCCGAACCAGGCCACGGTCAGCACCGCGGAATCGGTTCGCCGCGACTTGCCGCTCAACTTCTTCATGGACCGCTACACCGAGAGTTTCGCCAGCGAGATTCGCGCTTTTGTCGAGGCGGTGGCCGGAGACAAACCGGTTCCGGTTACCGGCGCCGACGGGCGGATTCCGGTGGTGATGGGCCTGGCCGCGCGGAAGTCGTACGACGAACGGCGCCCGGTGCGATTGAGCGAAATCGCGTAACGGGGCGTTGTTTGCCGTCCCGGCGGCGTGTGGGAAACTGAAGGTTTCCGCATGAGCCCCGGCGTTAAGATCGAGTACGACAGCGAACGGAAGATTCGAACCCGCAACAAGGGTTATTACCGGGTCCTGCACTGGCCGATTTGGGTGTTTGTCTTCTTCCTGATTCCCGGTCCGCTGACGTTCGATCTGTTCGAGCGCGGCTTTGACAGCCGCATGGGCGTGTGGCTGGCGATTGTAATGGCGGGTACGGGCCTCGCCGGGCTGATGGGCAGGCTGCCGGGCTGTGAGCCGGCGCCTTACATCATCCGGTTTACCGAGGACCGTCCCAACCCGCTCTATCGCCGAATCTGCTACACGTTTGCCTGGTCGGCGGCCATCACCTTTGGCGTGGCGAACCTGGCGGGGTTGATCTACGCGGTGTTCACGGGGCAGTGGATTCTGAAACAAATTTACGCGGCGGCGTATTTTCCGATGGCGATTGCGATCTGGCTGCTGGGACTTTTTGGCGGGCTGCCGCGAGTCAAGCGGTCGACCAAGGGTGAAGGCACGGAGCGGCGCTATTTCTACGGCACCGTGTGGGCCATGTGCATCGCGCAGCCCATTTTGTGGGCCTTATACCTGCTGCTGCCGCGAAATCACGCCGCCGACATCACCAAGCTGGCGGTGTTTGTGTCGGTCCTGGCGGCGGCCGGGTACCTGTCGTATCGCGGCGCGCTGTATCGCACACGGAAGATCGTTCCCGGCGAGATCGCCGCGCTCGACTAGCGAACGGCGGCCTTTTCAGCGGCCCATCCACCCGCCATCGACCACCAGGATTGAGCCGCTGACGTAGTCCGAGGCGCGGGAGGCAAGAAACACGGTGGCTCCTTGGAGGTCGGCGGGTTCGCCCCAGCGTCCGGCGGGAATGCGGGCCAGAATCGACGCGGCACGGACCGGGTCATTACGCAAAGCCTGCGTGTTATCGGTGGCGATGTAACCCGGCGCGATGGCGTTGACCTGCACGTTGTGTGCCGCCCATTCATTGGCCAGGGCCTTGGTCAACTGCGCGATGGCGCCTTTGCTGGCGGCGTAGCCGGGCACCGTGATGCCTCCCTGAAACGACAGCAGCGAAGCGGTGAAGATAATTTTGCCGTGCCCGCGCGCGATCATCCGGCGGCCCAATTCGCGGCTGAGGATCCACTGGGAGTTCAGGTTCGTATTGATGACCTGATCCCAATACTCGTCGGAGTGTTCCGCGGCGGGTTTGCGCAAGATGGTTCCGGCGTTGTTGACCAGAATATCGATGGCGGCGTTGCCGCGGTCAAGCGCATCAAGCAACGCGTAGACAGCCTTGCGATCGGCCAAGTTGCAAGCGTAGGCGCGAAAGTTCCGCCCGCAAGCGCGGACCTCCCGCTCGACAGCGCTGCCGGAGGGTTCCAGCGACTTGCTGACGCCGGTGATATCGGCTCCGGCTTCGGCGAGCGCGGCCGCCATCGCCTTGCCGATGCCGCGCCGGCACCCCGTCACCAGAGCCGTCTTGCCATCCAACCGGAACAGATCGAGGACGCTCACCGGTTTCAACGCTCCACCCAGCGGTAGGCAACCTTGGCGTTGCCGTGGAAGTAGCCGGCGGCGGCGGCGGCGCCCCGCGACTCAAAGTAGGCTTTCACCAGACGCCACGCCACGGGGTAAGGCGCGATTCTGGCGCTGACGGGCCAGTTGGAGCCGTAGATCAGACGTTCCGGCCCGAAAATGTTCCAAAGCTGATCCAGTACGCGGTGGTAATAGGCAGGGTCCTCTTCGACCTTGCCATTGACGGTGCGCGGCACATTGGAGACTTTAGCAAACACGTTCGTCTGGCTGTGTAGGGGCTTCAGGGCTTCCTGCGCATCGTTGTCAAACGGCAGATGGTCGATGATGATCCGCAGATGCGGAATCCTGCTCGCGAGAGATGCGACTGCCTTCAGCATCGAGGAATCTCCCACGAC
>JADZCI010000234.1 GCA_020851655.1 Bryobacterales bacterium | reverse complement strand
TTTCGAGGTTCGGAAGAATGAGTCGAGATAAACAAATACGCCGCCAGTCCGGCGGCAATCATGCCCAGACCAAAGGCTGTGATCAGCTTCGACACCGTAGACTCCTGCCTGACAGAAATACGCGCGCAACCGCGTGCGCGTTTCGCCCAGGGCCTCTAAAATAAAAAGAGTGCACGAATTTCCAGCCAGTTACCGCATGGGTCCGGTGGAGGTCAGGCCGGCCACCGTGCTGGCGCCCATGGCGGGGGTCACCGACACGGTGTTTCGGCGCCTGATCCGCAGCCAAGGCGGCTGCGGCCTCATTATGACCGAGTTCACCAGTTCGCATGGCGTCGTGGCGCTCAACAAAGGCAAAAAGCAGACCAAGGCGTTCCACTACCTGCACTTCGAGCCGGAGGAACACCCTATCTCGGCGCAACTGTTCGGTTCGGACCCGGAGGTGATGGCCGATGCGGCGCGCGTGTGCCAGGACTTGGGCTTCGATGCCGTGGATATCAATTTCGGCTGCCCCGTTAAAAAGGTCGTTACCTGCAACGGGGGGTCGGGTCTTCTGCGCAACCTTCCGCTGGTGGCAGAACTGCTCAAAAAAGTCCGGTCATCCATCTCCATTCCCCTGACCATGAAATTTCGCGCGGGGTGGAATCACGTCGAGTTGGTTCACCTGGAGATGGCGCGCATGGCGGAAGACAACGGGTTGCAGGCCATCGCGCTGCATCCGCGCACCCGCGAGCAGGGTTACGGCGGCAGCGCGGATTGGCGCCGCATCGCTGAAGTCAAGGCCGCGGTGAAAATCCCGGTGATCGGTAATGGCGACATCGTGTCGCCCTCGGACGCCGTGCGCATGGTCGAGGAGACAGGATGCGATGCCGTGATGGTCGGCCGGGCTGCGTCATCCAACCCTTGGATCTTCCGCCAAATAGCCGAGTACCTGGCAACAGGCAAATACTGGGAGCCATCCGAACGCGACCGCTACTCGATGATGGTGACCTACTACCGTATGCTGGCCGAAAAAGGCGGTCTGGACGTTGTCGGCAAGATGAAGCAGTTTGCCACCTACTTCACGCACGGCGTTCGCAATGGCGCACGGCTGAGATCAATCATCTACCAGGCGCGCGAGGCGCTGGAAATCCTGAGCCTGGTCGACCAGTTCTTTGAGCGCGAGTTGACCCTCGATTCCGGCGCTCCTGTGACAGCGTAGTGACGGCCAAGAAAGTTCAGGCCATCACCGACGGCTCCTGCCTGGGCAATCCGGGACCGGGAGGATGGGCCGCAATCCTGCGCTACGGCCCGCATAAGAAAGAGTTGTCCGGGAGCGAACGGCATACAACCAATAACCGGATGGAACTGCTTGCCGCCATCCGCGCGCTGGCCGCGCTGAAGGAGCCGTGCGACGTGGAGATCACAACCGACTCCGAGTACCTCAAGAAGGGGATCGAGTCCTGGGTCGCCAAGTGGAAGCGCAATGGGTGGATGACCGTCCAGAAAAAGCCGGTCGTCAATCAGGACCTGTGGATGGAGCTGGACCAGCAGGTGGAGCGGCACAACGTCACCTGGGCGTGGACCAAGGGGCATGCCAGCCACCAGGACAACAACCGCTGTGACGAACTCGCGCGCGCGGCGGCGATGAGCCTCAGAGGCCAGGCCGCCTTTCCAGCCTGAGAAGCTCTGCCCGGCCTGAAGTCTTACATCTTCGACGCGAAGCGGTAGTAGCCGGAGCCCACTTCGTAAACGGCGGCGCCCGGTTCACGGCGAACGAACTTGACCGATGGCGCCGTGGCCGCGTCCCGATTCGATTCCGTCACCTGGGCTTGCTCTGAGGCCGGGACGTAGACGAGCGCCGTCGAATTTGGCGGCACCGTCACGTTGAGCCGCAGCGAGTTGCCTTGCCGCGTCCAGTTGGACTCGATCTTTCCGTAGGGTGACTCGTGGGAAGCGCGCACGAACGTCAGGTCTCCCGTGACGGTGGGCTTGATGATGGCGCGCCGGAAGCCGGGGTGTTCCGGGTCGCTGCGAATTCCCGCCAGATAGGCGTAGAGCCAGATCCCCAGATCACCGACTTGCATGACGTGGTTGCCGGAGTTCATTGCCGGGTCGGCCGTATCGCCGTTCCATAGTTCCCAAATCGTCGTCGCGCCTTTCTTGACCATGTAGCCCCAGCCGGGGTAGTCGGGCTGAGTCGCGATCGTGTAGGCCAGATCGGGGCGTCCGTTGGCGGACAGAGTGCGCATGAGCCACTGCGCGCCGACCAGTCCGACGCCGATGTGTCCGCGGCTCTCGTCTTCGATCTTGCGGACCAGGCCGTCGAATAGCGCCTTGCGCTGCGATTCCGGGGCGATGTCCAGCGCCAGGGGCAGGATGCTCGATGTCTGTGTGCCGTTGTCGTAGACGGCCTTCGCCTCGTTGTAGTAGCGTTTGACGATCGCGGCACGGATGCGCGCCGACTGCGCTTCGAGTTGCTGTGAATCGTCCGGCTTGTCCGAGAGCCGGGCGTAGCTTGCCAGCAACTTGAGCAGGTACGAGAAATAGCTGCTGGCGATGAGCGTCCCATCGGTCTTACGTGCCGGGTCCTGCGAGTGGATCAGCTTCGGGTCTTCCGGCGGAACACACCAGTCGCCATAGGTGTCTTTCGGCAGCAGGCCGTCCTTGAGGAACCCGCTCATGTAATCCACCCACTTCTTCATGGCGGCATAGTTCCGAGTGATGGCGCGCCGGTCGCCGTATTGCTCGTAGAGCATCCCGGGAACAAACAGAAACGTCGAAGGCCAGGTCACGTTGTCGTTGTAGAGAGTCCAGTAGGACGGGGCGACATCGGGAATGCTGCCGCTGTCGCGCTGCGCATCGACGAGATCGGTTTCCCACTTGTTATAGAACGCGGCGACATCAAACAGGTACGACTCGCTGCGGCTGACCATTGAGCGGTCGCCCAGCCAGCCCTGGCGCTCGTCGCGCTGCGGGCAGTCGGTGGGAATGCTGCGATAGTTGCCCCGCATGCCCCAGTAGATGTTCTTGTCGATCTGGTTCAGGAGGCTGTTGGAAGACGTAAATTCTCCAGCCTTGGCCATCGCATCGTGTACGACCCGGCCTTCGATGGCGTCCAGCGTGGGCTTGCCGGGATAGCCGCGCACTTCCACGTAGCGAAATCCGTGATAGGTGAACCGCGGTTCCCAGAGTTCGACGGCGCCCCCTTTTGAGACGTAGTGGTTCAAGGCTCGCGCCGAACGCAGGTTGTCAAGATAGAGCATTCCATCGGGCCGCAGAGTTTCCGCATGCCGGAGAGAAACCTCCGTGCCTCGCGGACCACTCACTTTCAGCCGTGTCCACCCAACCATGTTTTGGCCCATATCGAAGACATACACGCCGGGATGCGGTTCGGTTAGCTTGACGGGACGCAGGGTCTGGGTCACGCGGATGGGTTCGGCCATTTGCGCGCGCAGGACGCCTTTTGGCGCGGCCACCATCTCCACGGGAGTCCAGCCCGAGTCCGCGAATCCGGCCCGGGACCAGTTGGATATCTCCCGCTGGGCATCGTAGTCTTCGCCGTCATACTCGTTGTTGGCGCGCACCGGTCCGTCCGCCGTCAGTTTCCAGGAAGGACCGGTGACGATCGTCTCGGCGCCTCCGCCCGCGTACTCGACTTCAATCTGGCATAAGGCGCGAGGAAAGCCGTAGGAGCGCATGGCGATGGGAACGTTCGCGCGAGGCGCCCAGTAGCGCCCGTTGCCGAGAATCATCCCGGCGGCATTGGCGCCGGGCTTGAGCAGCCGTGTGACGTCGTGCGTTACGTACAACACGCGCTTGTCGTAATCGGTCAACCCTGGCGACAGGACGTGGTCTCCCACCTTTGCGCCATTCAGATACAACTCGAACAGGCCCAGTCCGCTGACGTAGGCGGTAGCGCGGGCAACGGGACCTCGAAGGTTGAACTCCTTCCGGACCATCCTCGCCGGAAGTGCGCGTTCTTCGGCAAAGCCCACCTCCCCCCACGGTGCGGCGCCGTAAGCGCCAAGCGTCGTGGGCGCGCCGCCGTCACTCTTCCACTCTCCACCGGTGTGGAACACCAGAGGTTCGCCTTCCACGAACTCGATGCGAACGGCGCCGATCACGCCGGCGGGCCGGTTCGCGTTCCGGCGAGTGGCCCGGACTTCCAACTGGTTGAGCCCCGCTTTGAGTTCGCTCGTGATGTCGAGCACGTCGGGCATGGCTGGGTTGGTTCCGCGAATCACGCTCTCGCCGTTGAGAAACAGCTCATAGCGATTGTCAGAGGTCATCACGGCAATCGCCTTGCGAACCTTGCGGCCCGCGGGCAGCGCGAGGTCCGCCCGCAGCACCGCCTTTTCCGCGGCTTTGTCCGCCGCCCAGATCCAGTGTGCGCCGCGAAGATTGTGGAATACGCTGCCGGGGTCGATGTAGCCCGCCGGCTCTTCCTTGCCGATCCAGCGCGCTTTCCAATCGGTGGCGTGCAGCAGGCCCATCGAGAAAAGAGCCACCTCGCTCCACGTGGAAGGCGCGCCGCCGTTGTCCCAGACCATCACTTTCCAGAACACCTGGCGTCCTGAAGTAAGCGGCTTGCCGGCGTAGACGACGTGCGCGGACTCTGAAGACTCGACTTTGCCGCTGTCCCAGAGATCTCCGCTGTCCCGGCCAAGCGCTTCGCGCGCCGAAGCGGCCAGAATCCGGTATGCCGATTGGGTGATGCCGCGCGTCACGCCGCTGGCTGCCAGCCGCCAGCTCAGGCGCGGCGCGGTCTCGTCGATTCCCAGCGGATTGGCGCGGTACTCGCAGCGCAGCCGCGTGGGACGGACCGGCGCCGCCTGCATGGCCGCGGCGGCTGTGAGGAGAATGAGTGCGGTTTTCAAAAGGTCAGACCTCGACGGCTCCGGCAAGCAGTGCCTTCATATCCTTGATGCCGGCGCCCGCGCCGGTGGGAACGGTCATCTTGCCGTCCTTGACCGTAATACCGCCCTCGATCCACGGGCCGTACGTCTCGCTGCCGAGCTTGTATTCCTGGTACTCGCCGATGTCCGGCACGACTGAGGCAAAGTGAAGCATGTAGACAAAGCCGAATCCGCCGGAGATGTGTACGGTGGTTGGCATCCTGGCGGCGGCCGCCATACGCGCCACGCGCAGTGAGCGGATCATGCCTCCGTAATAATTCAGGTCGGGCTGAACGATGTCGCATCCCCGGTTGGCGATCACCCAGCGGAAGCGCCAGTCGCTGTACTCCTGCTCGCCCGCCGCAACCGGGATCGTCAGAGCGTCGGCGACCACCTTGGTATCTTCCAGGTGATCGAACGGGCACGGCTCTTCGTAATAGACGGCCTTGATTTCTTCGAGCATGCGGCCGTACTTGAGCGCCAGCGGCGGATCGTAGCTGCTGTTGGAATCGGCGTGTAAAGCGATTTTGCCGCCAAAATGCTTGCCGGCCAGCGGAATCAAACGGCCGGTCCTGCCCGGGCTGGCGTCCGCATTCCGGCTCATCACGCCGCCGATACGGAATTTGAGCGCCTTGGCGCCGGACTCGTCAACCAGTTTCTGGAGGTAGTCGATCTCCTGTTCCGGAGTTGTGTCGCGCCGCGCGCTGGCGACATAGATCGGAACCTCGCGCCGCACGATAGGACCAAACAGCGCACCCATCGGCTTGTTCACGGCCCGGCCCAGCATGTCGAGAATGGCGAACTCGACCCACGCTTGCGGGCTCCACAAGGCGAGCCCGTACATCTTGTAGTTGTCGCGGTAGCGGTAGAGTCCCCAGAGCAGGTCTTCGATGCCGCGCGCGTCCTTGCCCAACAGATACGGAACAATCAGCGATTTCAGAACCGGTGCGAGATAGCCGGCCCGCGGCGGATTGGTAAACGCGACTCCTTCGGCGCCATCCTTCGATCGCACGTGCACAAGGTATTCCTTGTCCTTTTGCAACAACCGGATGGAATCGATGATCAGCGGATTCTGGAGTCCGGTGGGCAATAGAACCGGTTTGGCCGCGAGGCGGTCGAGTTCGGCGCCCGTGGGACGCGGAGGATCCTGTTTCTGAGCCGAGGCGGGTACGCCACTCCCGGCAATCGTGGCAGCCAGCATGTCTCGACGGCGCAGTTTCATGTCGCAACCCTCGCTCGTGCGCCAGTATATCGACCCAGCGCGCAGGCCGTCTCGACCCTACTCCAACTTCTGGTAGGAACTGGCGAAATACAGCAGTGGCTTGCCCTCCGCTGCAACACCCGCCTGCCGCACCTTGACGACGAACAGCGTGTGGTCGCCGGCTTCGAGCGACTTCCAGCGCGTACATTCCAGCCATGCCAGCGCGCCTTCGATGATGGGCGATCCGGTTTCGCCGATATGCCACTCGACATCGTCGAACCGTTCATCGTGATCGAGCGTCGCAAAGCGTACCGACAGGTCGATTTGGTCTTGCGCCAAGATATTGATGGCGAACGTCTTGGCAACCCGAAAATGCGGCAAGACCGTGGCCCGCTGGTCGATCGCAAACGAAACCAGAGGAGGATGTAAAGATATGGAAGTAAAGGAGTTCGCTGTCATCCCGATGGGCCGGTTGGCCTGGTCGAAAATGCTGATTACGGCTACGCCAGTGGCGTAGCGCGCGCAGGCTCGTCGGAAGTCGGCTGGGTCCAGTTGCACGAAAAGTGCTTTCGCTCCGCTTGACAAGCGGAAAACCCTAATCTTATCATGAGGTTTGCGTACTCAGACGGTCTTCGGGAGGACCATTTGATCAAGCTCGACATTGTAAACGAAGTGGTGAATCGCACCGGGATCACAAAGACCAAGGCCGAGATGGCTGTGGAAACCGTCTTTGAATCGATGAAACGCGCGCTGGCGCAAGGGGAACGAATCGAGCTCCGCGGGTTCGGAATCTTCAACGTGCGGCCCAGAAAAACCGGTGTGGGGCGTAATCCGCGCACCGGCGCCGAGGTGGCCATCCCTCCGGGAAAAGCCGTGCGCTTCAAGCCAGGCAAGGAACTGCAAACTCTCTAACACGGGAGCGTGCACAATCGATAGGGCCTTCCGGTGAGTCCGGAACCTGCTTCGCGCGATCGCTACTGGCTGCACATCCTGTTGTTTGTGTTGGCGGTCTACACAACCACAGCGGCCGGCGCCGGTCTGGACTTCAACTTCCGGCACAACCTGCCCGCCTGGGATCTGGAGCGCGATTTCGCGCGCATATGGCGCATGACACTGGATCCGTCGCGGCTCCTCGCGGGGTTACCGTACTCGGCGACTTTGATGGCGATCCTGCTGGCGCATGAGTTCGGTCACTGGCTGGCCTGCCGCTACTACCGGGTGGATGCGAGCCTGCCGTATTTCCTTCCGGCGCCGACCTTCATCGGGACCTTCGGCGCCTTCATCCGGTTCCGCTCGGCTGTGCGTTCGCGCCGGGAACTGTTTGATATCGCCGTCGCCGGACCGCTGGCGGGCTTCCTGTTCGTGATTCCGGCTCTGGGATTGGGCCTCGCACTTTCGAAATACGTCCCTGGCATCAGCAAGCTGGGTGAGATTCACGCGGGGCCGCCTTTGATTCTCTGGCTGCTGGAGCACCTCACTTTTCCCGGTGTTCCCACCGCCGATGTGTACCTGCATCCGATTGCGCGCGCCGCCTGGGTGGGCTTGCTCGCCACCGCTCTCAATCTCCTCCCCGCCGGCCAACTTGACGGCGGCCATATCGTCTACGCCATGTTCGGCGACCGGCACCGCATGATCTCCACCACCATGATTGCGTTGCTGGTGCCGCTCGGATTCGTCTACTGGCCATGGTGGGTTTGGGCGGCCGTACTCTTCTGGTGGGGGCGGCGGCATTTTTCGGTCGTCGACCATCAGCCTCTCGGGCCTGTCCGCGAGCGCTTGTTCATCGTGGTCATCGCCGTCTTCGTGCTTTCGTTCATGCCCGCCCCCGTTATGTACAATTCTGAGCAGGGCTGGCTGCGTTGAAGATCTCGGCGACGATCATTACTCACAACGAAGAGCGCAACCTGCCCCGGGCCATTGAAAGCCTCCGCTGCTGTGACGAAATCGTCATTATCGACAGCGGTTCCACTGATCGCACCGTTGAAGTCGCGGAGAGATTTGGCGCACGGGTCCTGGAAGCGAACTGGCGGGGCTATGCCGGCCAGAAGAATTACGCTTCCGACATGGCCTGCCACGACTGGGTTCTGTCCATCGATGCCGACGAGGCGCTAAGCGAAGACCTGGAAGGCGAGATCTGGCAACTGAAAAAGAACGGCGCCACCTGTGATGGCTACACCATGCCACGCCTGGCGCAATACCTGGGCAAATGGATTCTTCACAGCGGCTGGCATCCCGACCGGAAAATCCGCCTGTTCGACCGCCGCAAAGCGAAATGGGTTGGCGACTATGTCCACGAAAGCGTCGTGGTGGACGGCACTGTCGGCGAGCTTGCCGGCAATCTCCTGCATTACACCTGCGGATCGCTGAGCGAGCACCTGAAGACCATGGACCGTTACACAACCCTCGCCGCCGAAGAGATCGTCGCGCGCAAGAAGCCGGTGACCTACGGCAATCTCCTGCTGGACCCGCCGTGGACGTTTTTCCGGACGTATTTTCTCCAACGCGGATTCCTGGACGGGATCGAGGGGCTGGCCATCGCCCATATGGCGGCCCTATATACGTTTCTGAAGTATGCCAAAGCGAGATTCATGAGCTGATGCGGGTTCTGCACCTGGATTCGGGGCGTTCCATGCGGGGAGGCCAGTGGCAAGCGTTGTATTTGATGAAGGAACAGAAGCGTAACGGACTCCAACCATTGCTGCTGGCGCGCAAGAGCGGCGCGCTGTATTCGATTGCGCGGGAAGAAGGGATTCCCACGGCTGCCCTGAGCTGGCTCGCCGTCAGAAAAGTGTCGGCTGAATGCGCCGTGGCCCATTGCCACGACGCGCGCTCGCATGGCTATGCCGCGGTCGCCGCCCGCTGCCCGTTTGTGGTTGCGCGGCGTGTCGCCTTTCCGGTCCGCGGCGGACTCGCCTCGCGCTGGAAGTACCGGCGGGCGGCGCACTACATCGCCGTGTCGCGATGTGCCGCGGCGGAGTTGATTCGGGCTCGCGTACCGGAAACGGCCATCACCGTGGTCTATGATGCGGTGCTGTTTCCCGAGGATCCGGGGTCTCGCACCGGAGACTGGGCTGCCGTCGATCTGGACGACCCGCGCAAGGGCAGGGAATTGATTGAAGCGGCGGCGGTGCGCGCCGGGGTGACGATAGCCTGGACGCGCGACCTGCCGGAGTCGATGGCGACGGCGCGAGGATTTGTGTATATCAGCGACAGCGAAGGCTTGGGTTCGGCGGCGCTGGTCGCGATGGCTTTCGGCGTTCCCGTAATCGCCAGCCGCGTCGGCGGGCTTCCGGAGATCGTTCATGATGGCGATACAGGCCTCCTGGTCGATAACGATCCGGCCGCGATCGCCTTGGCGATCCGCAGGATTGAGGAAGACACGGCACTGGCCAGCCGGCTGTCGCGCGACAACCGCGCCTATGCCATGCGCCATCACTCGTTTGCGGCGCTCGAAACCGCGACGAGGGCTGTCTACCGGAAAGTGATCCCAACCTGATGGAATTGGCTATCATTGCGGGCTTGTTCGGGCTTCTGATCGGCAGCTTTCTGAACGTGTGCATCTCACGCTTGCCGCGGGACCTGGCGGTGTCCGTTCCTCGTTCCTATTGCCCCCGCTGCGGCGCCCCGATCGCGGCGTACGACAATATCCCCCTCATCAGCTACCTGCTGCTGGCTGGCAAATGCCGCCATTGCCGTCTTCCGATTTCACCTCGCTATCCGCTGGTCGAGGCCGCCACGGGCGGGCTCTTTTTTGCCGCCGTATGGCTGTATGGATGGAACTGGGCCGGCTTGAAGCTCTGCCTGTTTTCCGCGCTTCTGGTGGGCCTGATGGCGACAGACATCGAAGAACGCATCCTGCCAGACGAGTTCACCAAGACGGGAGCGGTGTTTGGGTGGATGCTCGCTCCGGTCGTCCTTCTCCCGGCGGCGCTGCCCGCGTTGCTGGCGCCATCGCTCTCGCCGGCGGCGTGGTCGTTTCTCGATTCTCTGGCGGCTTCGGTCGTGATCCCCGGCGGGCTCTGGCTGCTCGGCTGGACCTACCTGAAACTGCGGGGCAGGGAAGGGCTCGGGTTCGGCGACGTGAAACTAATGATGATGACGGGGGCGTTCCTGGGGCTGCAAGGCAATCTCCTCGTGCTGATCCTCGGTTCCGTCATCGGCATGGTCGCCGGGCTGGGCTGGATCCTGGCCCGCCGCAAAGATCCGTCGACATACGAGTTGCCCTTCGGTTTGTTCCTGGGGCTGGCGGCGCTCGGTGTCGCCTTCGCCGGCGTGTGAACTATCCTCATCAGTATGGTCCAGGAAGTATGGCTCAACGTCGAATCGTATGTCACCGGGCGCCTGGTTCCGGCTGACGATGCGCTGTCGTCGGCGGTTGAAACCGCCTTGGCCGCCGGGATGCCCGCCATTGAAGTCTCCCCGCCGCATGGCAAGCTGCTCCACCTGCTGGCGCGCCTGCGGAAAGCGTCGCAGATCCTCGAGATCGGCACCCTGGGAGGCTACAGCACCATCTGGATGGCGCGGGCGCTGGCGCCCGGCGGGCGCATCGTCACCCTGGAAAAGGAACCGCGGCACGCCGAGGTCGCGCGAGCCAATTTCGAGAAAGCGGGTGTCAGCGCCCTGGTTGACTTGCGTCTGGGCGTCGCGCTGGAAACGCTGCCCAAACTGGCGGCCGAAGGCGCGGCGTTCGACATGGTATTCATCGACGCCGACAAAGAGAACAACGCGTCCTACCTCGACTGGGCGCTCCGAATGTCACGCGCCGAAACCCTGATCGTGGTCGACAACGTCATTCGCGACGGCGCCGTTGCTGACCCCAACACCACCGATCCCCGCGCGCAGGGTGTCCGCAGGCTCTACGATGCGCTGAAGGATCACCCCCGGATTGACGCCACAGCCATCCAGACGGTGGGCAGCAAAGGCTACGACGGACTCATCCTCGGGATCGTCAAAGAAGCTTGACGGCGGCTAGAGTTTCAGTTCCCAGCCTTTTCGCATCGTGGGCTTCACATACTTATTGGCTTCCGGGCTGTTGGTGAAGCGCAGGTTCTTGCTGTCCCACTCCAGCTTTCCGGAGACCCGGTAAGCGATAACGGCCAGCGACAGCCACTCCGCGTAGGGTGCGGTGATGCTGAAATCGGAGCACGACGGGTCGCCGCCTTTGCAGGCGCGAATCCAGTCCTGCATGTGGCCGGGAGAGCGGGTCAGCAGTTGTGGCGGCAGCGTGTACTCGGCCCAGCGGGATGCCGGAAGCAGGTGCACGCCCTCGCCGCGGCTGGATGTCGCCATGATTCCCTTGGTTCCGATGAAAACGGCGCCGTTGCCCGTCAGGATGCCGGGCCTGGCGGGGCTGGCAGGATTGCCGAACACCTTGACGCCGGGGCCGCCGGCGCCCATACGAACTCCCGCGGGTCGGGGCCCGGCCCCGGGTCCGGGTCCGAATCCGGCTGGACGGGGCGGACCGCCCCCCGCGGGCCGTCCACCCATGGGCCGTCCTTTATCCGAAAGATTATTGACCGGGGGAAGAATGGTTTCGTTCTCCATCCCCGGCACATGATAGGCCTCCGCGTCTTCGGTCCGGCAGGAGTCGTGATAGAAAACTTTCACCGCGGGCATGCCGCCGCGAGCCGGGAATTCCAGACGGATGACCGCCCGTTCCGGATACGTGTAAGCGCTCTTGCCCACTTGCGTTATCATTTCCACGCTTGTGGCGGCGCCCAATTGTAATGCCGTGTGAACCGGACCGGCGGTGTGAGTGGCCCAGTTTCCGATCTGTCCGGTGCCGAAGTCGAGGAAGCCCCTCCAGTTATACGGAACGTAGTCGGAACTGAACGGCCGCATCGATGCGCCGCCCAGCCACAAATCCCACGACACGGTTGCCGGGACCGATTCCTCCCTGGGCAGTTCCTGCAGGGCTGTTGGATGGGTTCCCGGAGTGGCGGAAATATGAACCTCGGTGACATCGCCAATCGCGCCTGACCAGACCATCTCGGCCGCCACCCGGTTGCATTCGTGCGAGAACCCCTGGTTGCCCATCTGGGTGGCCACTTTGTATTTGACGGCCGCTTCCTGTAGCAGGCGCGCTTCCCACGGAGTCCTTGTCAGGGGCTTCTCGATGTAAACGTGTTTGCCGCGCTGCATGCAAGCCAGACCTACGGTGGCGTGCATGAAATCCGGAATCCCGATGGTGCAGGCATCGATGTTCTTGCCCTCTTTGTCGAGCATCTCCCGGAAGTCTTTGTACTTGGGCTGCGAGGCGAACTTCTTGAAGTTCGACGCCGCGCGGTTTTCATCCACGTCACACAGCGCGACGATGTTCTCTGTCCTCGCCGCGTCGTTCAGGATGGCGCCGCCTTGTCCACCGCAACCGATCGCGGCGACATTGAGCTTGTCGTAGAAGGGCTTGTACCCCAGCGCCCGGAGAGAGGGCACGCTTCCGTACCCGGCCGCCGGCGCCGCGCCTGCCAGGAGGCTTCCAAAGAAGAAATACCGCCGTGAGAAATTGCCGTTCATCGTCTTTTCCCGCTCACATGGACACTATCACACGAAACAGGACGCCACTGGTTGAAGCCTTCTTCTCAGAACCGTGAACCCGCGACCTGGATGTCAGCGCGGCTCCAGGACTGGGCAAGCTGCGTCTTGGTCTCATCGGCTTCCCGTGTCCTGCCCTGTTTGCGAAGCGCCGCCTCCAGGCCTAAGAGCGACCATCCGTTGTTGCGGTGGCGCTTGAGATCCTCACGATACACGGCTTCGGCCTCTTTTGCGCGCCCGGCGGCAAGCAACGTCTCTCCGAGATACTGGCGCGGAGGCAGAAGCCAATCGGGAGGCTCGCTGTAGCGCAGTGCGTCGTCCAGTTGAACGGCGCGCTTGTAGGCCACCATGGCCGGTAGGAAGCGATTGGCCCGCCGGGCGATTTCCCCTTCCAGCATCGCGGCGGCGATGGCGCTGATCTGAACCATCGTGTTGCCGCCGAGAATGTTCAGATCCTTGAGAGCGGGCGCTTTCATTGCCTCGCCGAGACGCGCCAGCTCCTGGCCGGCATCGGCGGCCTGACCCTTGGCCGCGAATGCGTAGCCGCGGGCGAAATGATACATGACCGCTCCAAACGGCTGGTCGGCCGGCGGCGCGCGTTCGGCCAGGATACTGTCCCATTTGCCGAACCGCACCATCGTCGTGAACGGAATTGTCTTCATCAGGTGAGCAAAGCCGAATCCGGGGGTGGCCAAAGCCTCATGGTCGTGCTTGGTGGCCAGTTTGCTTGCCGAATCCAGGGCTTCGGCGGCGCGTCCGTCCATGGCGAGCGCCGCGTTGAGGAAATGAATATTGTGAGGATAATAGGCCGCCGGGTAAATGCCCTGCGCACGGCACTGGGTAATGTAATCTTCGTCGGCGGCCACCGCCTTGACGTTGGCATCGACGGCGTCCGCGTAGCGTCCCACCCGGATGTAGATGTGCGCGGGCATGTGCACCAGGTGCCCGGCGGCGGGAACCAGGGAACCCAAACGGTCCGCGTGCGGTGTCGCGGCGTCAACCTCATCGGAAGCCTCCATCAAGTGGATGTACAGGTGATTCGCCCCAGGATTGTCCGGCTGCCGTTGGAGAGCGTCTTCCAGCGCCGCCCGCGCTTCGGTTATTCCGGGCTTGGGCTTATTTTTCGTCCAATAGTCCCACGGCATCGTGTTCATGACGGCATCGGCGTACAGGATGCTGATGTCGGCATCTTCGGGGAACTGCTTGTGAACGGCCGCCATCGCCACCGCGTAAGCCTTGTTCAGCTTGGCCCGGTTTGCCTCACCGGCAACCGCGGAGAACCGCTGTTCCAGCGCGCCGATGAGCGCCTGCTCGGCGGGTGACGCGCCCGCCTTCCGCTTGACGGCTTCCGCCATCGCCTCGTGGCCCTGCTTTTCGCGGTCGGGGCCGATTGCGGGGTCATTAATGTTCGGCGCCAGCGCCAGGGCTTGGCCCCACCATGCCATGGCGCAACCCGGATCCAGGCGCGCGACCTCCTTGAACGACCGCAGCGCTTCGTTGTGGTTGAAGCCGTATATCAAGGTCAGACCCTGATCGAAGTACTGCTGCGCTTTGGGCGATTTGGTCGTCACCGGGTGGTGCAGGTTTCCCAGGTTCTTCAACAACGGAGCCAGGTTTCCGCCGTGCGTGGTCGCGCCGGTTTCCGCGGCCTTCCGGACGCACGAAGCGGTTGCGAACACCAAAGCCAATACACAAGCCAGCAAGTGAAAGCGCCGCATCCCAAAGCCTCCAACTCGTTCACGCCACAGCGAGCCCCGAGCCATGGCCGGGACTCGCCGATCCGTGTCTATACAGGGAAGTATAGTGTAAGCACGGAAAGACCCGCGATAGGAGCCCCTGTCCGGAACGTGAGCGAGGAACGATGAATCAGCACGAGGAGACAACAGGCGGAACGCGCCGCGGAGCTTTGAAGATGGGGCTGGGAGCGCTTGCCGGCGCCGTGGGGCCATCGAGCCAATCCCAGACCACAGGGACGAAGGGTTCACGCGTGCGGGACTACTCCTGGGTGCGCGGTTTCAACTACCAGCCGAGCTGGGCCAGCCACGGTTTGACAATCTGGAATGACTTTCGCCCGGCGACCTTTGCCAAGGAGATCGACCGCGGGTTGAAGCACTTCCCGAAAATGAACGTCGTGAGACTCTGGTTCTCCTATGACGCCCACGTAGCCGATTCGAAGAGATTCCTGCCCGCCGCCCGGCGCGCGGCTGGCATCTTGGCCGAGCGCAAGCTCAAGATGATTCCCGTGATTTTCAACGGGTGGCATTCACTGGTCGATTTCGGAGGTTTCTCCATGAGCCAGTTGCGCGATGCGGCGCGCAACCACAATTTTGGAGCGCACCGGCAGTACCTGCGTGAGTTGATTGAAGCGATTCGGCCGGGCGGCGGCATTCTGATGTACGACATTTCCAACGAGCCGTTCAACCAGGGTGGCAGGGGTCCCGGCGTCGTCGTGGATTTCTTGAGCGCCATGGCCCGGCAGATTCGTGAACTCGATAACGAAACACCGATTTCAGTGGGCACGCAGGGGTGCCCAGGCATAGGAGGGCCGGACGATCTGAATGTGATCGACTCGTTTGTCGATGTGCACGCGGTGCATCCCTATTGGATTCCAACCATCCCGGCGGAAAAACATGCCGAAAACTTCGCCGCGATGGTGGCGCACCTGGAACGGCTGGGGAAACCCGCCATCGCCACTGAATGCTGTTGGGGGTCGAACGACGACGATATGCGCGTCAAATTCATCCGCCACGATTTGACTTTGCTGCGGCAAGCCGGCATCGGATTCCTGCCACATGCGCTTCATCATTCCTGGGTCGCCGACTTGCACCGTCCGGTTGCCGGGCGCCAATGGGAAACCATGTATATGGGCTTCATCGAGCCGGATGGCTCGGTGCGGCCGGGGCACGAAATCTATAACGAATTCTACTGACGGCGCCTCCGCCTCGCTATTGCGAAAGCCCGAGGCGGCACGCGTGTTTGTCCAGGATCGTTTTCTCGTGCTCGCGGTAAGCGCGGTTGCGGCGCGCCATCTCGTCGAAGTCCACCAGGTGCGCGTCGAATTCCGGGCCGTCGACACAAGCGAATCTCACTTCACCGCCCACCGTCACCCTGCATCCGCCGCACATTCCCGTGCCGTCGATCATGACCGGATTCAGGCTGGCATGCAGTTTCATGCCCCAGTCCCGCGTGGCGTCGGCCACGGCTTTCATCATGGGAATCGGTCCGATCACGTGGCCTTCGTCAAAATCGCCGGGTTGGGCCATCCCCCGCAGAAGCTGGAGCACATTGCCGTGGAAGCCATACGAGCCGTCGTCGGTGGCCCATTTCAAGTCGCCGGCGGCCTTCCTCAGTTCGCCGTCGAGAATGCGATACGCATCGGTGCGAGCGCCGCATAAGGCTACGACATGGTTGCCGTGCGCTCGAAAGGCTCTCGCCACAGGCAGCAGTTCGGCCACACCGACGCCGCCGCCCATGCAGAGCACTCTGGCCCCGCTTCCAATCCGGGCGGGTTCTCCCAAAGGGCCTACGAGGTCCGCGATGTGAGCGCCGGCATCCAACGCCGCAGTCTCACGCGTGGTCTTGCCGATCGCCTGCACCACCATCGTGATGGACTGCCGTTCCGCGTTGCTGTCCACGATCGTTAACGGGATCCTCTCGCTGTGCGCACCCGGCCGGATGATGATGAATTGTCCGGCCAGCCAGCGCTTCTCGATCCGAGGGGCTTCCACTTCCATCAGGGCAATGTCCGGCGCCAGCCATTCTTTACGCAAAATGAGGTTCACTGTTGCTCCTGGCTCAATGCCCTGTCGATAGCGGCCGCCGCCTCGCGCCCGTCCTTCATGGCAAGAATCACGGTTGACCCGCCGCGCACCACGTCTCCTCCGGCAAACACCATGGGCAGGCTGGTCGCGCCCCCTCCGTTCACGGCAATCTTGCCGTTCCGGGTCACCAATTGAGGTGTGGCGCGCTGCAATGTCGGATTCGGGCCTTGACCAATGGCGGCCACCACGGTATCCACCGGAATCCGGTACTCGGAACCGGGAATGGGTACCGGCGCTGGCCTCCCGGACGAATCAGGCGGCCCCAGTTCCATGCGGATGATTTCCATCTCCACGACGAACCCGTTCTCGTCCCCCAGGAGCCGGACCGGAGCGCCGAGAAACTCGAAGTGTACGCCTTCTTCCTCGGCGTGTTCGATTTCCTCCAAGCGGGCGCGCAATTCCGCCCGGCCCCTGCGAAACAGGATGGTTGTCTCACTGCCGAACCTCTTGGCCCAGCGCGCGGCATCCATCGCTGAGTTGCCTCCGCCAATGACCACCGTCCTGGCGCCGACCCGGACCGGAGTATCGGCTTCCGGGAACTTGTAGGCCTCCATCAGGTTGATTCGTGTCAGGAACTCGTTGGCCGTGTAGACGCCGATCAGGTTCTCGCCGGGAATCTTCATCATGTAAGGCAGCCCGGCTCCGGTTCCAATGAATATCGCCTGATATCCTTCTTCGAACAAGCCGTCGATGGTCGCCGTCCGCCCGACGATGAAGTCAGTTACGAATTCCACCCCCATGTTCTGGAGCCGGGCAATCTCATCGTGCAGGATATTGCGCGGCAGACGGAAGTTGGGTATCCCGTAGGCCAGCACACCGCCCAGTTTGTGTAGCGCCTCGAAGATCGTCACCCGGTAGTTCTTCCGTACCAGGTCGTAGGCCGCAATCATCGAGGCGGGACCGCTGCCGACAAGCGCAACCTTGGGTCCGGTGGGCTTCCGCGGAGGACTGGGTGGGGCTTCTTCTGTTCTGAGCCGGGCGTGATCTGCGCAAAAACGCTCTAACGAGCCAATGGCGACCGGGTCCCATTTCTTGCCCACCAGGCAGGCGTCCTCGCAGAACAACTCATGCTGGCACACACGCCCGCAAACGCCCGGAAAGGGATTCTGCTCACTGATGGCTTCCAGCGCGGCGTCGAAGCCCCCTTCCACCATGCTGAGAATAAACCTCTTGATATCAATGTGTAAGGGACAGGCGTCCACACAAGCCGGCTTGGCGCATTGGATGCAGCGCAGGGCCTCCAGCTTGGCTTGTTCGGCGGTAAACCCCAGCGCCACTTCATCGGCCGAGTGGGCGCGGATTTCCGGCGCGAGAACCGGAAGCACCTGGCGCGGGGCCTTTGGATTGGGTTTGACGCGGTTGCCCTGTTGAGCCATCTAGGCCAAGATTAGCAAGTTTGAGTCCAAAAAGGACTAACCGGACCCGATTACCGGATTCGCCCTAGAATTTCGCTCAATACCGGACGGCTGAGCGCGTAGCTGGTCTTGATTTCGATCAAGTGCATGGACGCTTCGGCCAGTTGCCGGTTCAGGCAGCAATGCTCCAAGCGCTGCAAAGCATGCGCCAGCCCGGCCAAACCGAAAGTGGCGCAATTGGCTTTCAACGAGTGCGCCGTACGCCCTGCTTTGACCAAGTCCTCCCGGTTGAGGGCATCCTGGATCTCCACTACTTGCGACGGGGTTGTCGACAGGAACTCGTTTACGACGTCCTGAACGAACTCAGGGTCGGTTTCGGTAGCCAACTCATGGAGCTTGGCTTCCACAGTCAGTTGGTCAACGCTCATGCTGTTCCTTAATCGGCACGGCCGTCAAGGAACATTAGGGCAAATCAGCCCTTCAGGCCAGCAAAAGCGTCTTCAATCTCGGCCCTGGCTTGTGGTCCGGCCGGCGTCAGCGGCAAACGGGGTGGTCCCCCGTAGTAGCCGTTCAGGTCCATGGCGTACTTCAAGCCAGGGATGCCGTACTGCGCCGTCACCAGGGCGGAGGCCTTTGCGATGCGGCGCTGCCAGTCCATCGCCGCGTCAAACTCGCGCTGCCGGTGTGCCTCCCAGATGGCGATGGTTGAGTAAGGCGCGGCGTTGGCGTACGCCAGGACCGCCCCCACGGCGCCTACCGCCAGAGACGGCGCCAAAGTGGGCGCCGAACCAACCAGGACCTGGAAGCCGGACTTTACCTCCCGCAACATCCGCATCACCTTCTCCAGGTTTCCCGAACTCTCCTTGATGGCGGCAATATTGGGATGCTCCGACAAGGCGGCCACCGTATCCGGCGGAATATCCACGCCGGTCGCCTGCGGCCAGTTGTAGATCATCAGCGGAATCCTGGCCTGGTCCGCCACCGCGCGGAAGTATAGCGCCTGCGCCTCGCCCCGGTTGATCAGGTTCTTGTAATAATGCGGCGTCCGCACCATCGCGCCCTGGTAGCCCATTTCGGCGGCGCGGTTGGTCAGCATCACGGTCTCGCGCACGCTCTCCACACCGGTTCCGGCCAGCAGCAGCTTGCCTGGGGCGGCGTACTTGGCCACCAGCTCAAACATCAGCAGCTTTTCTTCCAAGGAGAGATGAACGCTCTCGCCGGTAGAGCCGCAGACCACGTAGCCGCTCAAGCCCGTCCGGTTCCATTTGTCAATGTTGTGCTCCACCTTGGCGGCGTACACGTCGCCGTCCTCGTTGAACGGAGTGGCGATGGGGGGAAAGATACCTTGTAGTTTCAGCATCCTAAACGTTGGCGATGACTTCCGGCGCCGGGGTCTCGCTGGGCTTGCCGCCGCCCCACCATTCCTGGAGCCGCTCCAGGTACAGGTAAATCACCGGCGTGATGTAGAGCGTCAGGAACTGCGAGACCAATAAACCGCCGACCACCGCCAAACCCAAGGGCTGGCGCGCATCGGCGCCTTCGCCGTAGCCGAGCGCGATGGGCAGTGTGCCGAACAGCGCGGCGACCGTGGTCATCATGATGGGCCGGAATCGCAGCAGGCAACCTTGATAGATCGCATGCTCGGCGTCCCGCCCCTGCCGCTGCGCTTCAATGGCGAAGTCGATCATCATGATGGCATTCTTCTTCACCACGCCGAACAGCATGATCAGGCCGACAAACGCGTACAGGTCCAGCTCCTTGTGGAACACCATCAGCGTCAACAACGCGCCGAACACCGCCGACGGCAGCCCGGACAGAATCGTAATCGGGTGAATGAAGCTCTCATACAGGATCCCGAGAACGATATAGATGACCAGGATGGCGATGATGAGCAGCGTCGTCAGGTTGCGGAACGAGTCCTGGAACTCTTTGACCGTTCCCTGGTATTCCGGCGTCACCGTGGACGGCATTCGCATCTCGCGAAGCGCGCTGTCCAACTGTTCGGAAGCGGGTCCGAGCGCAAAGCCCGGCTTCAGGTTGAACGAAACCGTCACCGCGGGCGATTGTCCGAAATGGTTCACGCTCAGCGGGCCGACCGAACGCTTGACGTTCACCACGGATTCCAGCGGAACCAGCGCGCCGCCCTGCGAGCGGAGATACAACTTCGCCAGCGCGTCGGGATCCTTTTGGAACCGCGGCTCCACCTCCAGAATCACGATGTACTCGTTGGACGGTTCGTAGATCAGCGACACCTGGCGGTCTCCGTAGGAACTCAACAGCGCGTTCTGGATCTGTTGCGGCGTCACGCCCACCGCCCGGGCTCGCTCGCGGTCGATTTCCACCATCACCTGCGGGCTGGCGATTTGCAGGTCGCTGTTTACGTCGACAAACCCAGGCAACCCGGACATCGCATGCACCACCCGCGGCGTCCACGAGTAGAGGTCCTTGAGATTCGGGCTCTGAAGCGTCAACTGATACGCGCTGGCCGAGAACTGGCCGCTCACGGTTATCGGCGGCGGATTCTGGGGAAACGTCAGGATGCCCGGCACCTGCATGAACCGCGGCCGCAACTCCACGATCGTTTCGTCGACGGTGAGCTTGCGCTCGTTGCGCGGTTTCAGCCTGACGAAGAACCCGCCCTGATTTCCGCCCATGACAAACGACCCCACGTTCACCACGTTCGGATCCCGGCGCGCGATCTCGGAAACGGCAAACTGCTTTTGCGCCATCGCGTCAAATGAAATGTCCTGGCCCGCCATGGTGAAGGCGAAAAAGAAGCCGCTGTCCTGGCTCGGGATAAACCCTTTGGGCATCGTGATGAACAGCCACACGGTTCCGGCCAGCATCACCACGGCCACGGCCAGAGTCGTAAACCGGTGGTGCAATACCAGCAGCAGCGTGCGGTCGTAAGCGCGCGTCATCCGGTCGAATCCGCTCTCCAGCGCGCGGTACAGCCGCCCGTGCCGGGCCGTGTGGCCGATCTTCAGGAACCGGCTGCCCAACATCGGGGTGAAGGTCAGCGAGACGAACCCGGAGATCAGAATCGCCAGCGCGATCGTGACCGAGAACTCGTGCAGCAGCCGGCCCACAATGCCGCTCATGAAGAGCACGGGAATGAACACGGCCACCAGCGAGATCGTCATCGAGATGATCGTGAACCCAATCTCTTTCGAGGCCAGAAACGCGGCCTTCATGCGCGTCTCGCCCGCCTCCATGTGGCGCACGATGTTTTCCAGCATTACGATCGCGTCGTCCACCACAAAGCCCACCGAAAGGGTCAGCGCCATCAGCGACAGATTGTTCAGGCTGTAACCCAACAGGTACATGGCGGCGAACGTGCCGATGACCGACAGCGGCACCGCGGCGCCGGGGATCAGCGTGGCGGAAAGATTTCGCAGGAACAGGAAGATGACCATCACCACCAGACAGATGGTCAACATCAAAGTGAACTTTACGTCGTCAATGGAGTGCTCGATTTCGATCGACGAGTCGTAGGCGACCTCCAGCTTGATGGCGGGCGGGATGGAACGCCGCAACTGTGGCAACAGTTCGCTAATCCCGTGCGCCACTTCGACCGTGTTCGTGCCAGGCTGCTTTTCGATGGCGAGAATGATGCCGCGCACCCCGCCGAACCAGCTTGCCATCTTGTTGTTCTCAACATCGTCCAGCACACGGCCAAGCTGCTCCAGGCGCGTCGGCACGCCGTTCTTGTATTGCACGATGAGGGGGCGGTAGGCGGCCGCATTCGTCAACTGGCCGTTCGACATGACCGTGAAGGCCTGCTTGTCGCCATACAAGCGCCCGGTGGGAATGTTGGTGTTGCCCTGCTCGATGGCGGTCTGTACTTCGTCAATGCCGACGCCGTGCGCCGCCAGCGCATTGGGGTCGACCTGCACCCGCACCGCGTATTTCTGGGCGCCGTACACCTGCACGCGCGAGACGCCGTTGACCATCGAAAGGCGCTGCGCCAGCAGTGTTTCAGCATACTCGTCGATCGTGTAGAAGGGCGCGGTGGTCGAACTGAGCGCCAGGTAGTAGATGGGGTGCTCCGCCGGATTGACCTTCTGATAGGACGGCGGCCGCGGCATGTTGGGCGGAAGACGCCCGCCGGCGCGTGAGATGGCCGCCTGGATATCCTGCGCTCCCTCGTCGATCTTCCGGCTCAGGTCAAACTGCACGGTGATGTTCGACGAACCCTGCGTGTTCGTGCTGCTGATTTGCTTGACGCCCGCGATGGTCGAGAACTCGCGTTCGAGCGGAGTGGCCACCGACGACGCCATGGTTTCCGGGTCGGCGCCCGGCATGCCCGCGTTCACCTCGATGGTCGGATACTCGACGCTGGGCAGGGCGGCGACCGGCAGCGTCCGGTAGCCGATAATTCCGAACAGAAGAATCGCGAACGTGACCAGCGTGGTCATGATCGGACGCTGGATGAAGAGACGCGAAATGTCCACTCTTCTACCCTCCCCGCCTAGCGAACCGAGGCTGACTTCTGCGCTGGCGCCACCATGATGCGCGCGCCAGGATAGAGCAACATCTGTCCGTCGGTCACCACGGTTTCGCCGGGATTGATGCCGCTCTCGATCACGGATTTGCCGCCGATCGTGCGTCCCGGCGAGACCGGCCGGGGCTCCACGGTCTGGTCCTGCTTGACCACGTACACGAAGGGACCCTGCTGCCCGGCCTGGACCGCTTCCGACGGAACCATGGTCGCGCTGGCATTGCTATCGAGCATCAGCAAGACATCGACAAACTGCCCCGGCCAAAGCGCCGCCTTTGGATTATCAAATGTCGCCTTCAACTTGATGGATCCCGTCTGCGGGTCCACGGTATTGTCCACAACGCTCAGCCACCCGGTGGCTTTTGGGCCGCCATCTCCGCGTGGCGTAGCATCGACCGCCAGCCTGTGCAGCGCATTGCGACGGCGGATGTCGTCGAGGTGCCTCTCTGGAACGCTGAACGTAACGAATGCGGGCACAATGCGGTTGATGACCACCAGGGCAACATCGTTCACTTTGACCAAATTCCCAGCCTGAACCAGGAGGTTCCCGGTGCGGCCTGAAATCGGCGCCGAGATGCGCGAATACCCCAGATTCAACCTGGCTTGGCTGACCGCGGCTTCGTTCACCTTGAGGCTGCCGCGGGCGCTCTCGATGGCCGCGCGGTCTGCGCGGACCGCCTCTTTCTGGCTTTCGGCCGCCGTACGATATTGCAGTTCCTGCTGTGCGCTGACCACTTTGGCTTTGAGCAGGGCGGCGTAGCGGGCCGCGTCGGCTTCCGCCGATTTCGCTTGAACGATGTCGCGCTCCATGGCCGCTTGAGCCTGCACAATCAACGCGCGGTCGCGTTCGACCGCCGCTTGGGCCTGCCGCAGCGCTTCTTCATAGGGCGCCGGGTCGATGGTGAACATCAACTGTCCTTCCCGCACGTCCTGCCCCTCGGTAAAATGCACCTTCAAGAGTTGTCCGGGAATTTGCGACTTGACCTCGACGATGGCCGAGGCCTCCACCGCGCCGACCACGGTCAACGCCCGGGGTGCGTTTTCATGCGTGGCTTGCGCAACGGTCACAGGCACGGCGGGCGGCGGCCCAGCCGCGGACTGCGGCTTCTTCTGACAGCCCGTGGTCAATCCGCATGCCAGACCCGCAATCATCAATATCGAGGAGCGGTTCATTGGGTTCGTCCTTCGCTGCCGCCTCCGCACGGCAGGATTGCCGGATGCGTTCCGAGGTCCGGCCCGGCCGAGGCAACGTGCCTTCCTTCGAGTGTACAGGATGGCCTTCCCCCTTCAGGCGGGCGCGCCGGCCAGTTGTTCGCAGATGTTACACGCTTTTTGCGCGCATCATCGGCTGAGTGCCGGCAACACCGTGGCCCTCGCGTATTGTTACAAGACAATCGACGGAGACCTTGCCGATCCGTTCGGTATTGCCGTTCGTCCAGCGCACTGTCACTTCAGCGGACGTCGAAGGTCCCAAGCCAAAATGCAGTCTTTTGTCGTTCGATGACAGGAAACTAGCCTGAGCCGTGACTTCCTGAGCCTGTACCCGATCGCCGTAGCGCACCGTTACCGTGGACCCGATGGCACTTCGGTTGGTTTGAACACCCACAAGACGCACTTTCAACCAGTGGCCGCCACTCGAAACGTCGTTGCGGAGCAACGACGGAGGTTCATTCATGTTCCAGACCAACACGTCCACGTCACCATCATTATCGAAATCCCCGAAAGCGCACCCGCGGCTCGAGTGCGCGGCGCTCACACCGGTGCCCGCTTCGCCGATCAGTTCCTCGAAGCGCCCACCCCCGAGGTTCCTGAATACCAGGCGTGGTGTTCGAAAAGGGTACTGGGGCAACGTACGCTCCAACTCGGGGTAGATACTCCCCGTCACTATAAATAGATCAGGGAGGCCGTTGTTATCGAGGTCGACGATTCCCGCTCCCCAGGAAACGTAGCGAGTCTCAACGCCGAGACCAGCCCGAATTGACGCCTCAGAGAAGTTGCCTTTGCCATCGTTCACGTACAGTGCCGGAGTGTCATCGGAAAAGTGGGTCTTTAGGACGTCGGTATTTCCATCGAGGTTGTAGTCGCCGAAAGCGACGCCCATGCCCGCTTGTTCCTTTCCGTCTTCGCTGAGCGCGATACCGCGAAGGATGGCCTCTTCCCGAAAAGTCCCATCCTTTCGATTGCGGAAGAAGAAACTCGGCGTGGAATCACCCGCCATGTAGATGTCGGGCCAACCGTCGTTATCCAAGTCGGCAGTCACCGCGGTCAAACCGTAGCTGCCAGTGGCGCCGGCCACGCCGGAGCGCTCACCGACATCGGTAAATGTTCCATCCCGGTTGTTGTGATAGAGGCGAGGCCGCGTTGTTGGAAGCCCGCGTGGACCGCAATTCACCGGGATACCTTTCCAGTTGCAATTCGCGCTGGCGCCGGCCTTGGGCGTTCTGGCAGGATCGAAGACGGCGTAGTTGGCGACGAACAGATCCAAATACCCGTCGCGATCGTAATCCACCCACGTACAGCCCGAACCCCAATCCTGGCCAGGTCGAACAAATCCGGCCTCTTTCGTCACATCCGTGAACGTTCCGTTACCATTGTTCCGGTATAGGACGTTTTGCCCCCAGTATGTAATGAAGAGGTCCTCGTACCCATCATTGTTGTAATCGCCGACGGTGACACCAGTTGCCCAGCCATGCCGCACCAGGCCTGCCTCGACAGTGACGTCGGTGAAAGTGCCGTCGCGATTGTTGCGATAGAGCCTGTTCGTTGCATCGGAAGAAGTCTTGTCAAGCCGCGAGCCGCTCAGCACGAGCAGATCGATCCAGCCGTCGTTGTCGTAGTCGAACATCGCGACGCCGCACCCGACGACTTCGATGATGTAATCCTTCCGATCGACTGCGCCGCAAATCGCCGCCTTGGTCAAACCCGCCGCCGCCGAAATATCCGTCAGCCTGGATCCAAACGGCAGACCCGAGGGTTTGCTTCGAGGAGTGGTGTGCAGCCCTCTCGATGCCACGCCCTGCGAATGGCCAGCCGGCGCCGCCATCAGCGCAGCGAGCAGAGCCCGGCGGGTTAACGAGCGCCTGCTCATCTTCCCTTTGGGTCCTTGAACACCTGCGACGCCGGATTGCCGATAGGGTCGTTGTCCTGGTCCTGGTCCTTGAACTTGAGGAACTGTTCCGTCGCCCGTTTTGCCTTGGCGGGCTCGCCCAGTTCCCGATAGACCGCGGCTAGCTGGTAATGAGCTCGCGCCAGTTCAGGGCGCAGCCGAACGGCGGCCTCAAGCTCTGTCCGGGCCCTTGGCATATCTCCCATCTGACGGCACAGCCGGCCGAGATTGAAATGGACGAGCGGGTTTGCCGGGTCCGACTTCGCCGCCTTCTCCAGCATCTTCGCGGCGCCTTCCCGGTCGTTGTGCTCCATCAGCAGGATTCCGTAATGCAATAAGTAATGGGGATTCCCCGGGTCCATCGCGAGGGCTCGCTCGAAATGAGCCTTCGCGCCGGCTTCGTTGTTGTCCTTGAGTATGTCGATGACTCCAAGCATGAACTCAGCCTTGTGATTCTTCTCATCCAACTGGACAGCATGGGCAAAGTGCTGGCCGGCCCGCTCATGCTCGTGCAGCAGAAAGAAGCTCATGCCTATGCCATAGAAGACGTCGGAGGATTGTTTGGCTTTGGCCGCCAGCAGAAAAGACTGGATCGCTTGTACCTGTTCACCGCAACGCTGATACGTACGGCCCTGCTGCATCAGTAAATCGTAGTCGTGGGGCTTGGTCTTCAGTGCGGCTCCAATCGCCGTCATCGCGTCTTCGTTACGGCCGAGCATCAGGTATGCATCGGCTGCCGCTGAAAGATACTCTGCTGAACCGTGGCCGGGGGGGGATTTCAGTGCATTGGTGAGACATGACTTGTCGCGGCTTTCGATACACTGCGTGAGGCGTTTGGTGGCATCCGGTTCGGTAGACGCGGGCAACAACAATAGAAACAGCAGACCCGTCATCGCTTCGTTTCCCGGGTTCGTTCCAATTGTTTCAATGCCCGGAACTTCTCCTGTTCCTTCAACGCTTCCTCCTCACGGTTGAGTCTCGTGAGCACGCGGGCAAGCTGGGCTGGAAAGGCGGGATCGGCGGGAAACTCCTTCTCCGCCATTCTGAGGATTTCCAGAGCGCCTTCGAGATCACCGCACTCGGCGAGGACCGCAACCAAAGCCTGGTAGGCGTGTTCCGACCGCGCGTCGAGCGCCACGGCCTTCCTCAAATAGACAATTGCCTCCTGCTCCCGGCCCAGGTTGCGGAGTGTCTGTCCCAGAAACAGGTTTGCATCGGAATAAGACGGGTTCAGATCGAGTTCTTTGCGAAAGCGCTCGGCCGCCGGCAGATACTCACCGTTCTTGTAGAGCAGAAACCCTAACCGAAAGTTCACCGCCGGCAAATCGGGCTTCAATCGCAGGGCTTCCTCGTACTCTTTGCGCGCTTCAGGGTCATTGTCCTTTTGTGCATAAGCGTCGGCGTACAGCACATGAAGCCAGGGCGAGTCGGGAAAGGCGGTCAAGAACCATCGGAAATGACGCAGGCCGGAGGCTTTGTCTCCTAGCGCGTGATCCTCCTCAATCAGCGAATAGAGGGCATACGGATCGCGTAGGCCCAAATCCCAGGCTTCTCCTAAGTACTTTTGCGCGGACTTGTGGTCCCCCAGCGACCGCCAGTCCAATCCCATGTAGAACCGCGATTCGCCGGAGGCCGGAAGCCCTTCCAGTATCCTCAGTGACTCCTGGTGTCTGCCCAGTGCATGCAGCGCGATCGCCTGACGAAGTCGTAGTCCGCCGTCGGACGGAGTCTTTGCGAGACCCTTCTCGATCCACGTGAGTGCCCGCGTGTAGGCGCGATTGGCGAGCAGAAGGGCAGCGTAGCCGGCATACAAGGACGCATTTGAAGGATTGCTCCGAATCAGTTCCTCGTAAGCCTGGCCGCGATCGGAAACAGGCAGGGAAGAGTTTTCGGCCCTCGAATGCGCGGCGGCGGTCACGGCATCGCTGCCGGCGGCCGTCTGGAGCAAAACCAAGGCAAGAGAGGGAACAACCATGCGGCGCGATCATTGTACCATCGCAGCGTCTGAGTGTCCCGCTCAAAGACACCGTCAATCAGTATTGCAGTCTCAACGCGAACTCGATGATACGAGCATCCAAAGCCGACGTGATTCGCCCATAGTTGCCGGAGCCAAACGTGGTCGTCGGGTTCCCAAGGTTCGTGTGATTAAACACATTGAAAAACTCGGCGCGGAACTGGAGCTTGGCCCTCTCGGTAAAGGCGAAATCCTTGTACAAGCCCATGTCGAAGTTTATAAGACCAGGACCAGTGATCGTCCCAATGCCGGCATTGCCAAATTTCCCGAATGCCGGTCTTTGGAAGACGCCGGTGTTGAACCATTGTGTGACGGATTTGGGGTAAGTTAGCTGCTGCCCCGCGACCACATCAGGGCGTGTGGCAAGCCCTTGGTTGGCGACGCTCAGTCCTGGATTCAGCGAGAAGCCGGTTCGGAACGTGGAAATTCCGTTGTATTTCCATCCACCGAGCAGAGCGTGCGTGACACCCTTGGAGCTCTTCAAGAACGGTATGTCGTAAAGCCAACTGAACGATGCCAGGTGGCCCACGTTCACGCTGGAGTTCCCTGTATCGGCGCGCACGTTATATGAGTTTTGCACGCCGTTGTTGCCGAAACCCGTGCCGAAACCCTCCTGGACTCCATGCGAGTACGTATAGGAGCCAGATAGAAACAGGCCATGTCCGACCTGGTGCCTCGCGGATACGAGCAATCCATGCCATCCGGCGTTCCCGGTCGTCGTAAAGGAGGATATGGCGCCCCAACCGTAAAATGGTCCGTAAACGTACGGGTACGTGCCGGTGTTGATATCTGCCGGGTAGTCGAGGTTGCCAACGGGCTTCGGTTGGTTCCAGTTGAGCCCGATGCCCCGATGCCGGACCTGATTGCCGGCCCCTCCGACGCTTACCAGCCAGTTTCCGATCTGACGTTCGACACTCAAGCTGTAGGTGTAGACGGCAGGGGCTTGGTTCTCCAAGTCCAGCGTCGACAGGTTCAGCGCGGGCGGTGGGGGTCGCGTCCCCGTGCCTATCGGGCTCGGGAACAAAGGGTCCTGCAGGTTGATGTTCTGCAGGAACGGCGGATTGTTGGGGCACGCGTAGGTGCAATCATTGCCGGTGAACACCCGGGTACGAGTGATGCCGAAGCCGCCGCGTAGAGACATCTTCCCGCTCCCTGTTGGATCCAAGGCGAAGCCAACCGTCGGCAGGAAGAACCACTTATGTCTCTCCGTGAAGTTCTGAGGCACGCCGTTCTGGCTGTTGAAAATGAGCCCGTTGAGTGGGTCGTAATTGGGGGTAAGTGTAAGCGTCCCATTCGGGTTCACTATTGCCGCTTTCGCACGGTCGTACTTCGCCGGGTCGAACGCGGATGCGTACCCAGGCTGGGCATTCGGTAGCGGCATGTACATCATGCGTAAGCCGTAGTTCAGGGTGAGTTTCTTCGAGACTCTAAAGGTGTCCTGAAAATACGGAGAAACCATCGTGCCATGGATGTACGGCCGGCGTTCCCCGTTGGTCTGGGTAAACGTTGCCGCGTTTCCGAGCAGGTAGTCGGCGATCGGATCGCCGGTGAACTTGCCGCTGAACATCCACGAACCGTTGCTATAGGAGAAGATATTCTGCCGCTTGGTGCTGAAGACGATGTTTATGCC
>JADZCI010000233.1 GCA_020851655.1 Bryobacterales bacterium | reverse complement strand
TGTCGGCCGCAAAACAGAAGCTTGCCAGGGTCAGAACGATTGCCGCGAGGCGCGGTCTCATGACACCCTCATCATATCTCCGCGCTCTGGCGTATGATCCGTGCATGGACTTGAAACGGTATAGCCTCCTCTTTCTCCCGTCTCTTATCCTGACGGCCGCCCCGCCGGCTCCACAGGCTCAGATGTTCCCACTCACCGCCGTGCGCGTCACCGGCGGTCCGCTGTTCGATGCCATGACCAAAAACGGCGCCGTCCTGCTCGAACTGTCGCCGGACCGGCTGCTGGCGCGCTTCCGCCAACAGGCCGGCCTTGCCCCAAAGGCGCCCGCCTATGGCGGTTGGGAAAGCACCGACCTGGCCGGCCACTCCCTCGGACACTATCTCTCCGCCGTGTCCATGATGTACGCCTCGACCGGAGACGAGCGCTTCAAGCAGCGCGCCGCCTACATTGTCGATGAGATCGCGCTCTGCCAGGAGAAGAACGGAAAGGGATTCGTCGATACCAGAACCGAGTTCCGCCCCAAAGTCTGGCAGGACCTCGCCGCCGCGCGCCTCATCTCAATCAAGCGCCACAACCTGAACGGCGCCTGGGCGCCCTGGTACGAAATCCACAAAGTCTATGCCGGACTCCGCGACGCCTGGCTCTGGACCGGCAACGCCAAAGCCAGAGATTCGTTCCTCGCTCTCTCGGACTGGACCAACACCGTGATTGGCGGGCTGAACGACACACAGTTGCAGCAGATGCTCGACTGCGAGTTCGGCGGCATGAACGAGGTCCTGGCCGACGCCTACCTCCTGTCCAACAATCCACTGCACCTGCAACTGGCCCGCAAGTTCTATCACAAGGCCGTGCTCGATCCGCTTGCCGAAGATCGCGACTCGCTCGCCCACCTTCATGCCAACACACAAATCCCCAAGATCATCGGCCAGGCGCGCCTGTACGAAATCGAGGGCCGCGAGCGCGACCGCCACATCGCCGAATTCTTCTGGCGCACCGTGCTGGACAGCTACACCTACGCCAACGGCGGCAACAGCGACAAAGAGTGGTTCCAGGACCCGAAGGCCATCGCCAAGAATATGGGTTCGGGCCAGATGACCGAGAGTTGCAACACCTATAACATGCTCAAGCTGGCCACCCACCTGTTTAGCTGGGAGCCGCGCGCCGGACTCATGGATTACTACGAGCGCGCTCTGTGGAACCAGATCTATAACGCGCTCGACCGCCAGACCGGCCAGTACACTTACAAGCTTGGACTCTACGGCGGCTATTTCCAGAGTTTCTCGCGCCCGGACGACGACTTCTGGTGCTGTGTGGGCACCGGCTACGAGAACCCCACCCGCTACGCCGAAGCCGCTTACTATCACAGCGCGTCCAAACTCTGGGTCAACCTCTTTATGCCGTCTTCGGTCGAGTGGAAGGAACGCGGCGTAAAGCTGGTCCAGCAGACTGGCTTCCCCGAACAGGCGAGTTCGTCCTTGCGAGTCTCCGCCAAAGCGCCCGTCGAATTCACCCTGGCCGTCCGCTATCCCGCCTGGGCTGCGAAGGGCTTCACCCTCGCCGTGAACGGCAAGCCCGTCTCCATCAAACAGGAGGCCGCCAGTTACGTCGAAGTCCGCCGGACCTGGAAGGAAGGCGACACGGTCAATGTCACCTTCCCGATGTCGCTGCGCTACGAGCCCACGCCGGATAATCCCAAGCGCGGGGCTTTCTTCTACGGTCCCGTGCTGCTCGCCGGGTTGCTGGGAACCGCCAACATGCCCCCGGAAGGTCCCTACGGCAAGGCGGCGTCCGACGATTGGAAACTGCCGCTTCCTAAGATTCCCGTCCTCAAAGTAAGCCAGCCTCTGGCTCAGTGGATGAAGCCGGCGCCGGACAAACCGCTTACCTTCCAGGCCCAGGGAATCACCTTCGCGCCGGTCTGGCAATCCCATCACCAGCGCTTTACCGTCTACTGGGACACCGAGTAGTCCGCTTGCATTTTCAAAAGAACCGCCTCATGCTAACGCTTATGACCCACCCATTCTGCTGTATCCTGCCTCCGCACATCGTGGCCAAGCTTGCTGAAAGCAAGAAGCCCGCGGTGCGTGCGGCGGCTTTGGAAACAATGCGGCTCTCCGCGGCAGCCCTGGAACGCCGGCTGGTGTTCACGACGATGCCTCAGATGGCCGCGATACCCGCGGTAGGAGGAAAGAAAGCGAGACAGGTATTCGACATGAAAGGCCGCACCCGGCCGCTGCCCGGGTCGCTGGCGCGAGCGGAGGGCAAGAAAGCGGGGAGAGACGTCGCCGTCAACGAAGCCTACGACTACTCCGGGCTCACCCATGACTTTTACCTCAAAGTCTTCAAGCGCAATTCGCTCGACGCCCGCGGCATGACCCTCATCTCCAGCGTCCACTACGGCAGGCAATACGACAACGCCTTCTGGAACGGCGAGCAAATGGTGTACGGCGACGGCGACGGCCAGTTGTTCGTCCGCTTCACCAAGTCGCGTGACGTCGTCGGACACGAGTTGACCCACGGCGTGGTCTCCAACACGTGCAACCTCGAGTACGAGGACGAACCCGGCGCCTTGAACGAGCACTTGGCCGATACCTTCGGCGTCATGATGAAGCAGTGGAGCCTGGGCCACGACGTCAAGAAGGCCGACTGGCTCATCGGCGCCGAAATCATGGTGCCCCGCAAAACCGTGAAGGCCCTGCGCACCTTTAAGAACGAACTGGCTTATGAAAAGGATCCCTTCCTCGGAACGGACCCTCAGCCGAAACACATGAAGAACAAGTACACCGGAGACGAGGATAACGGCGGAGTACACATCAACTCCGGCATCCCGAACCATGCTTTCTATCTGGTTGCCACGGCGCTCGGCGGGAATTCCTGGGAAAAGGCCGGCGCCATCTGGTACCGGACCATGCTCGCCCTGACCATCGATAGCCAGTTTGCCGACATGGTGAAGACAACCTCCATGATCGCCGGCAAACTCTATGGAGCGGCCAGTCTCGAGCAGCAGGCGGTCGACGCCGCCTGGAAGCAGGTCGGTCTGTGAAGATTGCTTGCAAGCAATCCGGAGGGTTCGGCGGACTGACAAGGTCCGCCGAACTCGACACGTCCACTCTTTCAAAAAGCGAGTCGCAGAAGGTGGAGAAATGGGCGCACGCCGTGCTCGCCTCCGCCGGCGGAAAGTCGCCCAAGGCGCGCGACGCCAGGACCTATACGTTCACCATCGACGGTGAGCAGCGCGTCTTTGACGACACCACGTTGACCGAGGAAGGCGAAAAATTGAGCGAGTACCTGCTCAAACGCTAGCCCAGCCAGCGGCTGGTGATGGGCGTGTAGGCGTCGATGCGGCGGTCCCGCAGAAACGGCCACCCGCGCCGCACCTCTTCGATCCGGCGGCGGTCGCACTCGACCACCAGCACCTCTTCCCGGTCCACTGGCGCCTCGGCGATCAGTTGCCCGAACGGGTCCGCCACAAAAGAAGAACCCCAGAATTCGAGGCCTTGCTCCGCGGGACCTTCAAAGCCCACGCGGTTGACCGCCGCCACATAAACGCCGTTGGCGATGGCGTGCGCCCGCTGAATCGTCCGCCACGCATCCAGTTGCTGCGCGCCATAACGCGCCTTCTCGGACGGGTGCCAGCCGATGGCCGTCGGATAAAACAGGATGTCGGCGCCCTGTAGCGCTGTCAGCCGCGCCCCCTCCGGATACCACTGGTCCCAGCACACCAGCACGCCGAGCCGGCCGGCCGGGCTGTCAAAGGTCCTGAATCCCAGGTCGCCCGGCGTGAAGTAGAACTTCTCGAAGTACAGCGGATCGTCCGGGATATGCATCTTGCGGTACAACCCTTGCAAGGTTCCATCGGCGTTCAGCACGGCCGCCGTGTTGTGGTACAGCCCCGAGGCCCGCCGCTCAAAGAGTGAAGCGATGATGACCACCTTCAGTTCCTTGGCCAGCGCCGCCATCCGGCTGCTGGTTGGTCCGGGAACCGGCTCGGCCAGGTCAAACAGGTCCGCGTTCTCCTCACGGCAAAAATACTGCGACCGGAATAACTCTTGCAGGCAAACCACCTGCGCGCCGCCTCGCGCGGCCTCCCTCACCCGGTCCACCGCCTTCTCGACGTTCTCATCCGGCTCGGCCGAGCAGCTCATCTGCACGAGACCCACGCGAAACAGGTGGCTTTCGACGGGCATAGTAAGATTGTTCCACATGCGTCCAGGCCGCTCGGTTTCGCTTCTGCTGATCCTGGCGTGGGCCGCCGAGTGCGCGGTTCCCTCGCTCAAAGAGCATTTCGGATTCGTTCCTGGAGACGACTACAAGTTGGCAGGCTACAGCCAAGTGGTCAGCTATTTCCAAAAACTGGCTGCCTCGTCGAGCCGCATGAAACTGGTCGAGTTCGGCAAGAGCGCGGAAGGCCGGGCCATGTATGTCGCCTTTATCTCCGACCCGGACAACCTGAAGCACCTGGACCGTTATCGCGACATCAGCCGCCGGCTGGCGCTGGGACTCGCCCCGCCCGGCGAGGCGCCCGGCCTCGCCGCTTCCGGCAAAGCCATCGTGTGGATCGATTCCGGCTTGCACGCCACCGAAGTCGCGCCGGTTCAGCAGGCGCCGCACCTCGCTTATATGATGCTCACCGGCGAGTCCGAAGAGGTCAAACGCATCCGCCGCAACGTGATCCTCATGCAGGTGCCCGTCATCAATCCGGACGGGTTGGATGCGGTCGTCAACTGGTACCGGCAGAATGCCGGAACGCCCTACGAGATCGCGCCCCTGCCCAGGCTCTATCACAAGTACGCCGGCCACGATAATAACCGCGACTGGTTCATGTTCAACCTGGTCGAAACGCGCAACGTCTCGCGGCTCTTGTTCGAGGAATGGTTCCCGCAGATTGTCTACAACCAGCACCAGCAAGGGCCCACGGGTCCGCGCTTTTCCGTGCCGCCGTACGACGACCCTCTGAACCCCAACATCCCGTCGCCGGTGATGGAAGGCATCAGCCTGATCGGCACTGCCATTCGCGAGCGGCTCGCCCGGGAAGGGAAGCCGGGCGTCGTCTCCTACCTCGGTTATGACGCCTGGTGGAACGGCGGATTGCGTACGGCCCCCGCATTCCACAACATGCACGGAATTTTGACCGAGGCGGCCAACTACGCCTACGCCACCCCGCGCGTCTTCCACCTGAGCGACCTTCCCGACCGGTTGCGGAATGGCTTGCCAAACAAGGAGCCGTCCATCTTCCAGCAGCGCCCCTGGATGGGCGGCAAGTGGGGTGTGAGCGATTCCATTGCTTACATGCTATCGGCGGACTTGGCGATTCTCGACCTGGCCGCCGGGCGCTCCTCGCAGTTCTTGACAAAGGCTTGGGAGATGGCGCGCGCAAACATCGAAGCCGGCAAGAAAGGCAAGCCGTTCGCCTATATCGTGGCCCAGGCGCAACACGACCCTTCTGAAGTCGACAACCTGCTGTGGCGTCTGCGCGCCGCCGGCGTCGAGGTGCGGCGCGCCCGCCAGGCCTTTACCGCGGGCGGCAAGCCGTATCCGCCCGGTACGCTCTTGATCGAAGCCTCCCAGGCTTTTCGCGGATATCTGATGGACTTGCTCGAGCCGCAGAAGTATCCGGAAATCCGCTCCGGCCCCAGCGGCAGCGTGAAGCGCCCCTACGACCTGGCCGGCTGGACTCTCAGCTTCCAGATGGGCGTGGCGTTTGATCGCGTGGACGAGCCGTTTGAAGTCAGCGCCGAGCCGGTGGCGGAGTTTCCCAAGCCCGGAGAAGTTCTGGACCATCGCCAGAACGCGTCGTTCCTCACCATGGCCGCCATGCTGTCCAAAGGGCAGCCGCTGCGCTGGGCGGCCGATGGCGCCATATTGAGCGGCACACAAGGCGCGGCCGCCTGGCGCATTCAGCAGCCACGTGTCGCGTTGTACGAACCTTGGACCGCCAACATGGATACGGGCTGGACACAGTGGCTGCTCGATCAGTACCAGGTGCCCCACACGCTCGTCCACAACACCGAAGTTCGCGCGGGCGATTTGCGGGCCAGGTATGACTCGATTCTGCTGGCGGCCCAACCGATGGCCTCGCTGCTCGAAGGATTTCGCGAAGGTGAAGCCCAGGGCTCGCGCGGCGGCCCGCTGCGGGACATCGCCGACCCGAAGAGCCTTCAGCGTCCCGAGTACATCGGCGGCATCGGGCTGGAAGGCGCCCTGGCCCTGCGCCGCTTCGTCGAAGCCGGCGGAACCCTCGTGGCTTTCGATGACGCCACGGAACTGCCCGTGCGAATGTTCCCGCTCGGAGTCCGGGAACTCCTGAGCGGCGAAACGGCGTCCGGCGCCGGCTGGTCCTGCCCGGGTTCGGTCCTGCGCGTGGATGTCGATAACACCCATCCGCTCGCTTTCGGAATGCCGGCGCAGGCCTATGTCACCTCCACCGGAGGACAAGCCTTCGAACTGACGCGCCTGCCTGAGTTCGAAAAGGCCAAGGTCGTCGCCCGGTACGCCAAGAAAGATCTCCTGGCCAGCGGCTGGGTGTCCGGCGAACGCGCCGTCCTGGGAAAAGCCGCCCTCGTCGACGCCCGCCTCGGCCAAGGCCGGATCGTGCTCTTCGGTTTCCGCCCCCAATTCCGTGGCCAGAGCACCGGCACATTCAAGTTCATCCTGAACGCCCTCTACCTCAGCGCCGCCAAGCCGCTGTAAATTGG
>JADZCI010000232.1 GCA_020851655.1 Bryobacterales bacterium | reverse complement strand
TTGGAGGCCAAGTCCTTCCGCGCGGCCAAACTGCCGAAGATCGATCTCGTCGCGCAGTATGCGATGTTCGCACGGTTCAATAATTACGAGGACTATTTTCGAACGTTCAGCCGCCACAACGCGCAGCTCGGCGCGTCCATTCAGATTCCCGTTCTGCCGGATTCCCAACAGGAAGCGCGCGCCGCGCAGGCTGATATCGAAGGCCAACGCCTTCGTGCGGACCTCTCCGCCAAACGAAATCATGTCCAAGGTGAAACGCGAAAGGCATGGCAACGCATCCGGGAAGCCGAGTCCCGCCGTGAACTCGCCAAGCTTGACCTGGATGTGTGGCGCGAGCAGATTTCCGTGTTGCTGGCGCAAGCGGACGAAGGCCGAGCCACGCTGAGGCAGGTGGAAGAGGCCCGGTTTCAGGAAAACGAGCGCTGGCTCCTCTACTACGATGCCCGCTATGCGGTAGAGCGGGCGCGTCTGGAACTGTTGAAGGAAACCGGGGCGCTACTGGCTGCGGTGCGCTAAGGGGTGGCCGCCCATCCGGCGGCCTTGGCAAAGAGTGTGGTGAAGACGGGCGACTCGAGATTTGGATTGGGCTCGTTCTTCCAGGTGTGGCCGAACATCGTGGTGTAGATGCGCCCCCGCCCCCACGTGCGAACCCAGTCCATCGGTTCGCGGCGCTGCGAATCCTTCGACCACGCACAGGTCAGGATGCGCAACTCCTTTTCCAGCGCGCCACGGCGCGGGTTGGCCGGACCGTGCTGCCCGTGGGTGAGTTGTTCGGACGGTTGGATCCAGCGCTTCGGCAGGTCACGTGTGATGGGGTGGCGCGGGTCGAGCGTTATGACTTCGAAGTCGTGCCGGGGCCCGTGGCCAGGGTTCGGCCCTTCCCCGGCTGGCACGACAACAACGCGTTCCTGATCGTCGATCACCAAGCCCGGACCGAAGGACTTGTCGCGCCAGCCGAGGCCGATCATCTCGTTGTAGGCCGGCCAGGCGACGAAGGCGTTGTTTGCGGCGTGGAAGATGACCAAACCGCCACCGTCGCCGACGTAGAGTTCCAGCGCGCGCTCCACTCTGGCGGGCCAGCGGATGCCATCCGCCTTGTGGCCGCCGTTGAAGTTATTGATGACGGCGTCGTAGCGCGAGAACTCCGGCCGCCACTGGTCCCAATCCGCCTGAGGCGCGCTTGCCGGGGGCGTGGTGGACACATCCACCTCGAACGTGCCGGCGCCCAGGAGGATCGATCGAATCGCCGCCGTACCAGCCTGCCAGTCGTGGTTGTTAATCCCGTCAACGATGAGGATTCGGGACTTGGAGCGTAGTGCCGCGGCTGTGCAACTGCGCAGGAGGTCGCGGCGGCTAATTCGTCTCATGCGAGGCATGGTCCGTCAAAACCTGACTCGCAAGCCGCCCCAGAATCCGCGGGGCGCTCCTGGGGCGAGAAAGGTGTTGTGGACAATCGGATACTCGCCGTCCGAGGCAGGGAAGGGCCGCGCAATGTACTGCCCGGTATTGGTGAAGCCGGTCGGGCCAAGCTGTGCCGCCGTGTAATAGTGCTGATCGAACAGGTTGTTGACCTGAAGATAGAGTTGCAGCCAGCGATTCAGGCGGTAACGCGCGCCGAGGTTGACGACGGCGTACGCGGGCGACTCTCCAGGACCGAGGTAGTACGTGCCGTCGGGTTGATGCAGACCATTCTCGTTGCCGCGCGCCAGCGCACCGGATGCGGCGATGCAACCGGCATCGAGAGTCAACCTGGGAAGCAGATCGATGTCCGCATAGACCTTCAGAAGGTGCCGGGGGAGCAGTGGGATTCGGTCTCCGGGTTGAATCTGCACCGTGCCATCGAGCCCCACGTCGCCGCTGATGGCCGAGGAATTCGAACTGTTCCCGGATCCGTTGACGACTTCAGAGGACTGATAGGCCGCATCCAGAAACGTATAGCCAGCTCCTGCATCAATGCGCCAAATCCGGTGGCTGGCTCGCAGTTCGAGACCCTGCCGTAAAGTCAACCCGAAATTCTTGAAGTATCCAAAACCAGTCTGCGAGGAGGTGACAAACAGGATGTCGTTGCGGTTCGAGGCGCGGAACCAGCCCGCGTTCCACCGCAGCGGGCTGTCAGCGCCATTACGAATGCCTGCTTCCCAGGTTCGCGTTACGACCTGTTCGAGGGGCGGGTCGCCCGCCATGGCATTGGGCAGCTTGCAGGGCTGGGCCGGGTCCGCGCAGCCAAGCTCAATGGCTGTAGGAGCGCGGCTGCCTTCGCTGTAGCTTGCATACAGGTTAACTGCCGAGATGCTGTGCGTGAAACCGAAAGATGGATTCAAGCGTTGAAAAACGTGGTTTCCATCGAGTGAACCCGCCTGCGGGCCGGGCAGTATGCGGTCGCGATTATCGATGAGGACGCGGTTGTAGCGTGCCGAGACGGTGAAGCTGGTCCGCTGCCCTATGGAAAACGTGTCGACGCCATAGAACCCGATGGCGCGCACCGAGCTATCCAGGTCGACTCGCGTATCCAGCGGTTCATCGTCAACGGTTCCTCCGGTCACGCCGTCGGCGTAGGCGTCAACCGGGGTGACACTCCGGTCGGGGTTCAGATATCCAAGCTGGGTGGACTGACGAAAGGAGACAGCGCTCTGGTCATACGCCGCGCCGGCGGTTAGTTGGTTTCGGCCCCACGAGTGCAGTGAGTTCCAACTGAGTTGCCCGGAAACGCCGCCGGTTTTCTGCTTGGAGTGGGTCCGATTCAGGAGGCCATTGCATTTCTCGCCGGGCTCATCCTGCAACAGAACCTGCGCGATGCAGCGCCAGTAAGGAAAGGGCGTGTTGGAGGCGTTCTCACCGCTCACTGGATATCCCGAATAGCCTGCGGCGGCGAGCGCGGCGCGCTCCACGGCATTGGGCTGGTAGACGGACTGGTCGAGAGAATCTTCGTTCAGGTCGCCGTTCAACGTGTTCGAGAGGGTGTCGCGGTAATACGTGTTCGCCGTGAGCTTCAACTGGCTCGTGAGCGAATGCTGCAATGTGAACGTGAACATCGGCGAACGATTGTTGGTGATGTCGGGCTTGGTGTAGACGCTCGAATAGGCGGACGCCAGGAACCGGTCCTCCTGGAGGCCATTGCCAACAAGCGAATTGTTGGCATAGGAAATGGCGCCGTTGACCGACGTATTTCGGCCCTGCCAGCCCAGGCGGCCAAAAAACTGGCGCACGTTGGTAGGCGAATCCTGACGCCAGCCATCTTCAAAGAAAAGGTTGCTGGCGACGTACCAGTTAAGACCTTTGCTGTTTGATCCGCCATGCTCGAATTCGACGGTGCGCCGCCCAAAGCTACCGCCTCCGATCTGAATGGAAGTACCGGGATGGCTGACACCGCTCTTTGTCCGGACAGCAACCGCGCCGCCGAGCGTGTTGAGGCCGAACAAAGGGTTCGACCCCGGCATCAGCGTGGTTTCCGCAATCGCCGTTTTCGGAATCAAGTCCCAATTCACCGTGTCGCCGAAGCTCTGATTGAGGCGTACGCCATCCACGTACACCGATATGCCCTGCGGCGTTCCGAGCAGCGGAGATGCCGTGTAACCGCGATAATTCACGTCCGCCTGATAAGGATTGCCCTGCAACTCATTGACAGACACGCCGGCAAAGCGCCGGTTGAGATATTCGGACAAGTCGAGTGCGCCGCTGGACTCCATTTGCGCCGCGCCGCCCGTCTGAACAGGCGCCGGTATCTTGAGCAGGGAAACCTCGGTCCCTTCAAGCGGTGTGGTTCCGACAACGTCCATCCGGTATGCTGGGCCCGCCAGTTGTAGTGTGACTGTCCGGAGAACCGGCAAAGCGGATGCGATTTGAAACTCGGACGATTGGGGAGCAAATCCTTCCCTCGAAACCTCAAGCCGGTAGCGTCCAAAGGGCACAAGAGAGAGTGTGGAGGAACCCATCGAATCGGTCTGAAACCGCCTCGCTACGCCTGTGTCCAGGTTGGTGAGAGCGCCTGAGGCGACCATCGGCGCACCCAATGGATCTTTGACTTCAACGCGCAACTCACCTACAGGTTGCGCCAGTACCGGACTGAGCCCGGCAAAGACGCAGAGGATGACCGCCGCGACCGTCGGTGGTTGAATGTTCAAGCGCCCCAACCTCTGAGTATCTCCGCAATCCGCGTTGAGGACAAGCGCTTACGGCTTGGTTTGCTGTGCGGGACGTCCCGCTGCCGTTTTCTTCTTATAGGCGTTGTACGCCTCCGGGCCGAGTTCCTTCTTCAAGTGATCTTCATACTCCTGAATCAGGGCCGGATCGTGAGGGCGGCCATAAATGTCGGTGGAGACGTACTTGCCTTCCGAGAACTTCTTTTTGGTCCACTCGTCGTGTATGTGGGTGATATGGGCAGTGTCGATGAAGCCCTGCACCTGGTGCGGCGGCACAAATGTCACGCCTTCCCGGTCACCGAATACCACGTCGCCGGGCATGACGGTGGTTCTGCCGATTCTGACGGGCACGTTGATGCCTGTAACCATGAGCCCGCGAATGGCTGGCGGAACCGCGCCGCGGAAGTATCCCGCCATGTCGAATGGCGCGACTCCCTCGAGGTCGCGGATTGCTCCGTCGATGACGAATCCTGTACCCGTCCGCTTCCAGATATAGAACGAGAGGTTGTCACCGATGATGCCGCCACCATCGACGCCGCCCCCGGCGTCCACGACAAACACGTCACCGGCCTGTAGCATGTCGATTGCCGACTGGTGCGTCAGATTGAGTTTATGGCCGCTGGCCTTCCAGGCCGCGGCGTCGGCATCCTGCACTTCGGCCCGGACGGGCATCAGTTGCAACGTAAACGCACGGCCAATCAACTTCTTGCCAGGGTGGAGGATTTGGAAGCCATCGACAAACTGGCTGACCCCGCGGCCGCCGGCGCCAATGAACTCCTCAGAAGACATGTCCTTCAATTTCGCGAGTACTGAATCCGGGACTTTGGGCCGGCCATCGGGGAACCTCTCGTAGGGGTTCTGCGCCGTGTACCGGATCATCTCCTCGCGGGTGAGACTGTTGATTTGAGCCAGCGCCGCGGCCGGCATCATCAATCCAATCGCCCCAACCATACACACCGCCGAAATCCTCACAGTCATAGTTTGAGCCCGCTCCTGAAGGTGGTTTCTGTCCCGGACAGTCTATCACCGTGAACGGCGGCCAGGGTTTGCCAGCGTCTCCACGCGCGCGGGCAACAGCGGAGGGCGTACGCTTTCGTTCCTCCACCCATTGAGAAACTGCAATGCCGCACCGCAAACCCGCCCCTGGCACGTACCCATGCCGCAGCGGGTCTGTAGCTTGGCTTCTCTCCAGCAAGTCATTCCGTCCAAGGCCGACCGGCGCACGTCTTCACACCGGCAAACGATGGTTTCCGGCGCCGCCAGCGAGCGAAGTTCGTCCCGCGGGTTGAACGTGTCGTGAAGCAGACGCTTGAACGGCAGCCAGCGGTCCGCCCCCAGCGCGTTGCCGGAGCCGGCTTCCTGCCCTTCGGCCAAAGCGGAGTCCACGCCGCCGATCCCGGTGATTTCGCCCGCGGCGTACACATCCTTGACCGACGTGCGCTGACCGCCGGTAACGGCGACGAAGCCATCCTCGATCTCACACCCGGCGAGCACTGGCAGTTCGATGTTCGGCGCCAGGCCGAAGCTGGTTGCCACGTAGTCGCAAGGGTAAGTCTTGACCTTCTTCAAGACGCGAACCCGCACTGCCGAGACGCGCCTAGCGCCTTCTGCGGCTTCGATCCAGCTTGAGACGTGAAGCGGCACACCGATCAGGTCCAGGCCGAGCCCGAGGGCCTGCGCAGCTTTCCCGTATCGAGCCGACTGCAGCGCAAAACGGGTGAGGCTCGGCAAAGGCGCTTGTTCGACGATCGCCTGAATTCGCGCGCCAGCAAGCCGGAGGTGCGAAGCGGCGGCCAGCAGCAAGGGTCCGGTCCCGGCAACGACGATGCGGGCGCCCTGAACATCCAAGCCCGACTTCACCAGGGCCTGCAAGCCACCCGCGCCCACCACACCCGGCAGCGTCCATCCCGGAAACGGAAGAAACCTCTCCCGCGCCCCGGTGGCCAGAACCAGTTTACGGTATGACACCTCAAAGGACCCGCGCGGCTGTTCAACCACCAGGACACGAGATCGCGCAGTGGCGGCGACAATACGCGTCTGACTGAACCGGTGGATCGATGCGCGTTCCAGGCGATTCAGCCAGAACCGGGCAAGCTGACTTGGAGCGTGCGAGCGGTCGCGGCGCCAGACCTGTCCTCCTGGTTCGGAGTTGTCGTCAATCAATCCCACGGCAGCTCCGCTTTCGGCGGCTGCGCAAGCCGCGGCGATGCCGGCGGGTCCGGCGCCGGCCACGACGACATCGAATTCCTGCCGTTCATTCATCCGTGCGCACCGTCATTCCTTCACACACCTCGGTCTGGCAGGCCAGGGTGTGGAGCGCGCCATCCACGGTTACCCGGCACTCCATGCAGATCCCCATGCCACAAAGCGGCGCGCGCGGTTCGCCGGTCACCGACCGGCGGAACTCCGTAATCCCAAGCCCGAGCAGCGCGGCGGCAACGGAAGCGCCTCGGGGAACCATCCTTGGCTCGCCATTGACGGTGATCGGGATCCTCTCAATGGCTCGCAGCATGGACCCTCCCCGGAAAATACGGCGCCGCTGGAATCGCGGGCCTGCGCTTGAGAAGCAGATCAGCAATCAGAGTTCCCGTGGCCAGCGATGTCGTGATCCCCAATCCTTCGTGGCCCGCGGCGATCAGCAATGAGGAGTCCTCGGCCGCCGGACCGATGTAGGGCAGATTGTCCGGTGAACACGGACGCAGCCCCGTCCACGCCCTGGTCGCCGGCAACTGCCCAAGCCCAGGCACATACTCCATCGCGCGCTGCAACATGCGTTGAAGCATGTGCTCCTCAATCTCGCTGGAGTCAACACCCAATTGGCGGGACGAACCAATCAGGATCTGGCCGGTGGCGCGAGGCTGTAAATTCATGGCCACCGACTCCGATCCATGTCCGTGCGCGCTCTTGAGGTATCCGAGTTCCACCAACTGGTGGCGGAGAAAGCCGGGATACCGGTCGGTAATCAGCAGATGGCCCTTGCGCGGCTGAATCTGTAGCGAGGAAGTGAGGCGCGGAGCCCAGACGCCGGTTGCATTCACAACCGCTCCGGCGGGGCAGACCGTCCCATCGCGGAGGCGCACTTCCGTGCCAGAGGCGGCGACGGCTTCTCCATGGATGACCCGTGCCCCGGAGCGCTCCACCAGCCAGCGCGCGATCCACGGCGGATACACGACGCTGTCACGGGGGACGCGAAGCGCGCCCGCGAGTCCGGGGCGGAGATTTGGTTCAGCCTCGGCAAGCGCGCGGGCGTCCAGGATTTCTGTATCCACGCCGCGCTTTCCGTAGTAGGCGTGCTTCCGGCGGGCTTCGGCCATCTCTTCTTCGCCGGAGGCCACCCACAATGTCCCCGCTTGTGTGAACTCGGCCTCGCTCGGGAGTTCAGCAGCCAACTGATGCCACAGGCCGCTGGAGTAGCGGGTCAAGGCGAACTGCGCTTCGGAATCGTCCATCACGACAATGTGACCCATGCAGGCGGCCGTGGTTCCGCCACCAATGGCGCCGGATTCGATTACCGCAACCTTCAGACCGTCTCGTGCGATGGCATCCGCGCACGCGGCTCCGACAATGCCCGCGCCGATGACGATGACATCGGCGGAGGCGCTCACGGGCGTATGCCCCAGCAAAACGGGTCGCGTTCGTCGAGCACAAGCTGGAGCTCGGCGTTGATATAAGCGCTGCCTTTGATCCGTGGATAGATCTTGCCGCCCCGGACAGAGACACTACCTTCAAAGACGGAACCCACGATGCTTTCCTGCCGCCACACCTCGCCTTCCTTCAGCTTGCCCGACGCATAGAGGCACGCCAGCTTCGCGGACGTACCCGTCCCACAGGGCGAACGATCATAGGCTTTGCCAGGACACAGCACGAAGTTGCGGCTGTGTGCGCCAGCCGTGCGAGCCGGGCCAAACAGTTCGATGTGGTCGATCTCGCCTTGGCCGGTCCCGGTGATGCCTTCGCGTTTGAGCGCCTGGCGAATTCGCCACGTGTAGCCGGTCAAGGCTTCAAGGTTTGCCAGGTCCAGTTCGTACGGTGAACGCTCCACCAGGAAAAACCAGTTGCCTCCCCAAGCGACATCGCCTTGAACGGTTCCGTATCCGTCAACGTTGACCCGTGCGCCGTGGAGATGGCGGTAGCTGGGCACATTGTTGACCGAGACTTTACCCGATTCGTGCAGTTCGGCGATGACATCACCCACCGGAGTCTCGATGCGATGCAGCCCTGGGCGAATCCGGCCCACGTGGGCCAGCGTCGCGGCGAGCCCGATGGTTCCGTGGCCGCACATCCCCAGGTACCCGACGTTGTTAAAGAAGATGACGCCGGCGGCTGCGCCGGGGTCGTGGGGCTCACAGAGAATCGCACCGACGACGGCATCCGAACCCCGTGGTTCGTTGACGACAGCGGAGCGAAAGTGGTCGAACTTCTCCCGAAAAACGGAGAGCCGTTCCGCCATCGTGCCCCTCCCGAGATCGGGGCCGCCTGAAATCACGACCCGCGTGGGTTCGCCGCCGGTGTGGGAATCGATAGCGTGAATGCGCCGCATCGCTGGGCTTCAGGCGTTCGCCGCGACGGTGGGGCGGGTCGCAATGGCCTTCCGGATGATTGCCAATACGGCTTCGCGTTCCGCCCCTTCCAAGGGGAGGCGCGGTGGCCGCGTGACTTCCGACCCCAGCCCGCACTCGGCCTGCGCGAGTTTGATGTACTGGACGAGTTTGACGTGCGTGTCGAGGTGCAACACTGGCGTGTACCAGCGGTAGACTTCTCTGGCTTCGGCCCACTTGCCGGCCATCATCAGATCCCACAGCAGGCGGTTCTCGTGAGGAAACGCATTGACGAGTCCGGACACCCAGCCATTGGCGCCCAACATGACGGATTCGAGGACAAGGTCGTCCACGCCGCACAGCAGCGAGTAACGGTTGCCCAGCAGGGTGATCAGGTCGGTGATCCGGCGAACGTTCTCCGATGACTCCTTGATGGCGACGAACTTTGGCTCGCCGGCCAACTCCTGGGCTATCTGAGGAGTGATGTCCACGTGGTAAGTAACGGGATTGTTGTAGATCATGACCGGCAACCCGGTGGAGCGAGCCACGGCTCGAAAGTGGGCAATGCTCTCACGAGGGTCCGACTTGTAGACCATGGCGGGCAGGACCATCAAGCCGTCAACCCCGGCTTTCTCGGCTGCTTCCGCGGAGCGGCAGGCCTGGGCCGTGGTGCACTCGGCGATACCGGTCAGAACGGGAATGCGGCCCTTCACCCGCTCGACTGCCGCGCGCAACACCGCGACCTTTTCCTCATGCTGGAGGGACATGTTTTCGCCCACAGTGCCTAACATGATCACTCCGTGGATGCCGGCGCCGGCCATGTAATCCACGTGCCGCGCGGTCGCATCGACGTTGACTGTGAAGTCCGCGTTGAACTGCGTGGTCGCCGCGGGAAAAACGCCGTTCCAAGTCGTACTCATATGCTTACCCTTACCATGGAATGAGATGAAACCGGTTGCCTCAATCCTCCGGACTCTGTTTCCAGCGGTGTTTTCCATAGCAATGCTTGCACAGTCACAGACCACGCCCGTGGCGCCCCCGGTTGCTCCCAAGCAGCCTAAGACGATTGAACTGCACGGCGATTCCCGCCCGGACCCCTATTTCTGGTTGCGGGAGAAAACGAATCCGGAAGTGATCGCCTATCTCGAGTCGGAGAACACCTACACCGCCTCCGTGATGAAAGACACCGAGGAATTGCAGGCAAAACTGTACAAGGAAATCGTCGCCCGAATCAAGGAGACGGACTTGTCCGTGCCGGTCCGGCGGAAAGGGTTTTACTACTACACGCGAACCGAACAGGGAAAGCAGTACCCGATCTGGTGCCGCAAGAAAGGCAGCCTGGACGCTCCGGAGGAGATCCTGATTGACGGTAACCTCCTCGCCGAGGGAAAGAAGTACTTCTCGGTGGGCGCTGTGGCGGCCAGCCCAGACCAGCAGATTCTGGCGTACGCCATCGATACCGATGGCAACGAGGTCTATACAATCCACTTCAAGGACCTGCGCACCGGCCTGCCGCTGCCCGACCGGATACCCAAAGCAACCGCTTCGGTGGCTTGGGCCAACGACAACAAGACCTTCTTCTACACGGTTCAGGACGAGGCGCTGCGCCCGTACAAGTTGTTCCGGCACACCCTGGGCGGCGCCCAGGACCTCGAGATCTATCACGAAACGGATGAGCGCTTTGTTATGGAGATCGAGAAGTCGCGCAGTGAAGTCTTTCTCTGGCTGGAACTGCGCAGCCAGACCACGTCCGAGACTCGGTATCTGCGCGCGGATACGCCCACCGGCGCTTTCCGGGTTCTGTTCCGGCGGAATCACGATATCGAGTACCAGGTGGCGCATCACGACGACAGCTTTTTTGTGCGCATCAACGACAAGGGACGCAACTACCGCTTGGTTCAAACACCCGTGAAGGATCCCGGACCCGCGAACTGGAAGGAGATCATTCCGCACCGGCGGGAGGCCACTCTTGAAATGGTCGATGCCTTCAAGGATCATCTGGTCGTCGCTGAGCGCCTGAACGGTCTTCGAAACCTGCGCATCCGGAAGTTCTCAACGGGCGTGGAACACTGGGTAAAGTTCGACGAACCGGTGTATACGGTGGCAGCCGGCGGTTCGGCCGAGTATGACACCAATGTCGTCCGGTTCACATACACGTCGTTGATCACGCCAGCCTCGGTGTACGACTACGACATGGACGAGAAGACGCGGGAGTTGAAGAAGATTCAGGATGTGATGGGAGGTTACGACCCGTCGCAATACGCAATGGAAAGGATTGCGGCGTCCGCCGCCGATGGAACCAGGGTTCCCATTTCGATGGTGTATCGAAAAGGACTGAAGAGAGACTGCCGCAACCCTACCTTGCTCTATGGCTACGGATCGTATGGAATCCCTTCCGAGCCGGGATTCTCGTCAGAACGCCTGAGCCTGATCGACCGTGGATTTATCTTCGCCATCGCACATATCCGCGGCGGCGGTGATTTGGGCGAACTCTGGCACGACGAAGGCAAGATGATGAAGAAGCGGAACACGTTCACCGACTTCATCGCTTGTGCGCAGCACCTGGTGAGCGAAAAGTACACCCAGCCTTCCAAACTCGCCATCCTGGGCGGAAGCGCCGGAGGACTGCTGATGGGCGCCGTCGTCAACATGCGGGCTGGCCTGTTTGGCGCGGTGATAGCGAAAGTGCCTTTCGTGGACATGCTGAACACGATGATGGATTCCACGCTGCCGCTGACCGTCGGCGAGTACGAGGAATGGGGCAACCCCGCCGAGACGAAAGCCTATGAGTATATGCGGAGCTATTCTCCCTACGACAACGTGGAATCGCAGAAATTTCCGAACATGCTGGTAACCGCCGGGCTGAACGATCCGCGCGTCTCCTACTGGGAGCCGGCCAAGTGGGTGGCCCGGCTGCGGACTCTGAACAAGAGCGGCAACCTTTTGCTCCTCAAGACCAACATGGGCGCGGGGCACTTTGGCGCATCGGGGCGTTACGACCGCTTCAAGGAGACGGCGCTCGACTACGCCTTCCTGTTTAAGGCGCTCGGGCTGCCTCCAGGAATATAATTCCAGGCGAGATGATTCGCAATCTTTGCTGGCTTGCCGTACTGCCCATGACTCTTTCCGCACAACCGTATGACCTGCTGATCAAAGGCGGCCAGGTCATCGACCCCAAGAACAACATCGACGCCGTGATGGACGTTGCCGTTTCCGGCAACCGCATTGCGCGTGTCGCTTCCGACATCCCGGCTTCTTCCGCCAAACGGGTCGCCGATGCGCGAGGATTGGTTGTCACCCCGGGACTGCTGGACATACACGTCCACGTGTACGCCGGCACCGGCATCAAAGGCGTCCTGACCGGGGACAGCAGCGTCTACCCTGATACATTCTCGTTCCGCAGCGGCGTGACGACGATGGTCGACGCCGGATCTTCGGGCTGGCGTAACTTTGCCGATTTCCGCCAGCGAATCATCGACCGGGCGCAGACACGCGTGCTGGCGTTAATCAATATCGTCGGCGGAGGCATGGGCATTACCAGCGAGAACGACCCGAACGACATGGATGCCGAAGCCGCCGCCAGGATGGCGAAAGCCCACCCGGATGTCGTTGTCGGCTTCAAGACGGCCCATTACTCCGGCCCGGGATGGCCGGCGCTGGACGGCGCGGTGAAAGCAGGCAATCTCGCCGGGTTGCCGGTGATGGTGGACTTCGGGTACGTCAACGAAGAGCGCAATATCCGGATCCTGATGGAAGATAAGCTGCGCAAAGGCGACATCTACACGCATTGCTATTCAGGACACCGCGACGAGGTCGTGGACGGAAAGGTGAACCCGGCCATGATCGCCGGACGCAAACGCGGCATCTTCTTCGATGTCGGACACGGCGGCGGAAGTTTCTATTGGAACGTCGCGGTTCCGGCATTTGAGCAAGGCTTTCTGCCGGACTCCATTTCCACCGATCTGCACACCGGCTCGATGAATGCCGGCATGAAGGACATGGCCAACGTGATGTCCAAGGTGTTGAACCTCGGCGCGCCCTTGAAAGAAGTCATCCGGATGTCGACCTGGAATCCCGCACTGGAAATCCGGCGCAGCGACCTTGGACATCTGGACGTGGGAGCCGGGGCCGATATTACGGTACTTGCGGTCGAGAAAGGGAACTTCGGATTCATCGACTCGGCCGGCGCGCGCAGGATGGGTTCGCAGCGTCTCGCCGCGGAGTTGACGGTTCGAAGAGGCCAGATTGTGTGGGATCGCAACGGAATCGCCGCGCAGGATTGGAAGGCTTTCTCCTACACGAAACGTGAACCGGCGCCGCCCACGCTTCCGCCAAGCCGGCGGAATTGATAAGACAGGATGCGAGAGGTTTGAATGAGCTTGACTTGGGGCGGTGGCGCCGCATTCATTGTCCTCTGCCATCTCGCCGCGGCAGGCGACCCGTTTCTGGGTAATTGGACGCTCGATCCCGCGCGATCCGACATCCGCGCCGGATTACGAGTCACGATCGAAATTCGCGGGAAAGCGTTCGACTATTCAAGCGGGGGCATTCAGTACACGGCCTTGATGGATGGCGAACCGTACCCGCTGAAGGGTCTCTCTACGCCGGCGAGCGTCTCGTTGAAGCGGATTGACGAGCGGACGATTGAACGAACCTACTATCGGGACGGAGCGCCGGTCAGCGGCGCCACCCTGACCGTTACTCCCAACGGACGGTTTCTGACGGTCAAGAGCCGCAGGCTCGACCCCGAAGGCAAAGGACGTGAACTGATCAGTATCTATCAAGGCGCCGCCGCGGGCGCGGCAAAGGATCCGTTCTCCGGAACGTGGGACCGAAACCCGGTTCGTACGATTGGCAACAGCCCGGAAGGGATCGTCTTTGAGGCTTTCGGGGACAAAGGACTGCGCTTGATCGGGGGTACACACGAGTATTCGGCCGCGGCGGATGGCAAGGACTACAGGACTCTTGGGACAATTGCCGCCAACTCAGTCAGTCTCGAACGAATCGATGCGCACACCCTGAAGGAAGTGTGGAAGGATGGGGCGAAGACTGCCGCCACAGTGAAACGTGTGATTTCCGCCGACGGGTTGGAGATGACTGCAACGGTGACGGGGATCACTCCTCAAGGTGATCACTTCGAGAATATCTTCGTCTACCGCCGGGTCACGCACTGACCTCTCAAGTTCCGGCATCATTGGAGGACGAGGTTTTCGCGCGCTTTGCATCCTTCGACCATTCTGGTTCTGACATTGCTTGTAGGCTCAGGCTCTTTCCTGGCGGGACTGTTGGGTTCGATGACTGGGTTGGGCGGAGGCGTGGTCCTGATACCCATGCTGACGCTGCTGTTTGGGGTTGATATTCACTACGCGATCGGCGCCTCGCTTGTGTCCGTCATCGCCACGTCGTCCGGCGCCGCGGCGGCTTACGTGCGAGAAGGATTCACCAACATCCGTGTGGGCATGTTTCTGGAGATCGCGACCAGCCTCGGGGCGATTGGCGGGGCATTGCTGGCGGCAAGTGTCAACACGCGGTGGATTGGGCTGATTTTCGGCGTGGTGCTGCTGCACTCGGCATACATGTCGCTTCGCCCTCCTCCGAGGGACGTGGACGGCGCCAACGGTCCAAGCCGCCTGGCGAAGGCTCTCAGTCTTGATGGTGAGTACCCGTACGAAGGCGGAATGAGGCAGTACCAGGTTCAGTCCGTGGGCGCCGGATTCGCCTTGATGGGGCTGGCTGGCGTGCTCTCCGGGTTGCTCGGAATCGGCTCGGGCGCGTTCAAGGTTCTGGCCATGGACCGGGTGATGAAGTTGCCTTTCAAGGTTTCCACTACGACAAGCAACTTCATGATTGGAGTCACCGCCGCGGCGAGCGCGAGCGTATATCTGGGCCGCGGATACGTCGATCCTGGCCTGTCGATGCCCGTCATGTTGGGCGTCCTGGCGGGTTCGCTGTTGGGAGCGAAGATCCTAGCCCATGCCCCGGCAAGGAAGCTTCGCATGCTGTTCGCGGCGGTGATTGGCTTCCTGGCCATTCAGATGATCTACAACAGCCTGAGAGGGACGTTATGACCGGGTCTCGAGGACATTCCTTGGAAGTCCGTCTGGGTGGCTTGTTGCGAACTGGGGTGCTTCTCGCCGCGCTATTCGTCATCGCGGGTGGAAGCGTGTACCTGGTCCGGCATGGCGGCGAACAGCCGTCTTACGGGCATTTTGAAGGCGAACCGGCTGCGTACCGGACCGTCGCGGGAATCCTCCAAGGCGTCGTGAACCTCAGCGGGCGCGCCATCATTCAGTTCGGTCTGCTGGTTCTCATCGCCACCCCAATTGCCCGTGTGGCGACCGCGGGCTTCGGGTTCGCACGGCGGCGTGATTGGACGTACGTCGTCATCTGTTCGGTGGTGCTGGCGTTGCTGCTCTATGGGCTGGTGTCCGGCAAATAGGTTCGCCGCCGCGCCAGGGCCCCGCCGGCCCTCCCCTCCGGGGTGATAGCATGACGCCTGACATGCTGCCCGATTATATTTCCAGGACGAAACCGAACCCCGCGTCGAACCGCGCACCATGGACGGCCAATACCGCGCCGACCTACGCGGGCATTTTTCTCTGGGTGGTCTTCTACATGAAGCTGGCCGAGAATACCATCGACCGCGCCGGCATCGGGCTGTGTTTGTTGGCGCTCGTGATTGCGGGCATCCTCAGTTACAAGCTTTATTACTACGTCCCAGCCATGCTGGGGATGAAGACCGGCCTGCCGCTGTACGTCGTTGGGAGTTCCACGTTCGGCACAAGCGGCGGCTACGTCATGCCGGGCTTGCTGATGGGCCTGCTGCAGGTGGGCTGGTTCTCCGTTGGAACTTACACCGCCACCACCTTCATTCTGAGCGGGATTGGCTCGGACGCGAGGCCGGGGTCGATGACTTTCGCGATCATCGCCATTCTTTGGGGCTACATCATGGCCTTCATCGGGATCAAGGGCATCCACTACGTCTCGAAAGTCTCGTTGTTCCTGAACTTCATTCCCGCGGTCATGATCCTGATCGTCCTGTTCAAGACGTGGGGCGGAATTTCCAGTTACAATCCTCCGGCGGCGGAACCCTGGCGCGGCATGTCGCTTCTGATTGCCGCCGTGATCGGGTTTTTCGCCACCGCCGGCGCCGCGGGCGCCGACTTCGGAATGAACAGCCGGGATAAGCGTGACGTGAAATGGGGCGGGATCGTGGGCATCGCAGTGGCCATCATCTACGCCGGCGGGTTGCCGTTGCTTTCCGTAGCGGGTGCGCATGGCCTGGATCCGGCGCTGCCCAGCTTCAGTTACGACGCGGTATTGAGCAAACTGGGCGGCTTTCTGTCACCAGCGATGTTCTTCCTCTTTACGCTGGCTTCCATCCCCGCCTCCTGTGTGTGCGCCTTTATCGCTGGAAACAGCTTTGCCACGATGATTCCCGGAGTTCCACGCATGGGCTCGACGATGGCGGCGATGACGGTCGCCATCATCCTGGCCATAACGGGAGAAGCCGCGGACCTGATAGGCTTCTTCTCGATCGTGGGAGCGTCGTTTGGGCCGATCTGTGGCGCCATGGCAGCCGACTACCTGCTCTCGGGCAGGAAGTGGGCGGGTCCGCGTGAGGGCATCAATTGGGCCGGGTACGGCGCCTGGGCCGTCGGCTTTCTGGTCGGCATCGTCCCCTTCCTGGATCTGCCGGAGTCCATCAAGGAGTGGTCGCAACCCGCGGTCGTCTATAGCTTTGTCGCCGGGTTCGTGATGTACATTGTGCTGGCCAAATCGGGGCTTCAACCGGACGTCGTGGATGAGAAGGTCATTGCCTGACCCAAACAGAGCTGGCAAACCCGCGTAACTCTTCGGCCGCGGCTCGCATCCCGGGATCGCCCGAATAGCCTTCAGAAGACTGCTCCGGGTCGAGATTCTCGCGCAGGAACTCATTGAGAAATTGCGGCTGGTAGATCGCGTATACCCGCCCGCCGAATCGGAACAGATCGAACGCAATCGCGCGAAACCGGTCGACTCCTTTCTTTTCCCACTGCCGCACCAGAGCCAAGCCTTCATCCGCCATGTCGGTCGCCTCATGAACCTCCTCCGGCAGCGGACCTCTCTGGCTGAGCAACTGAGCCAGCCGGGCTGCCAATGACTGGCAGAACACGTGACGGGCCCTGAGCCCGGCCTCGGCCGCATTGACATTGCCGGTCTCAAGGTCCGCGATGCACTCAATAGCATTGGCCGCCGCGGTTCGCGACTCCGCCTGGGCCCCGGCGTCCTCAGAAGACACTAGCAGATTGGCAACGTTCAGCCACGCCGCCGCGAGCAGGTATTTGCGGTCGGGAATCACGCCAAGATCGTCCCGGGTCAGCAGCGCGATCGCTTCACGGATAACGTCTGTGGCGCGTTCTGATTTGCGGCTGCCGCTCAGCGTGAGGGCGATGCCCATGTTCTGAAGCGCAATCGCCAGCCGTTTCGGATATCGGACGTCTTCGCCTAAGGGGAGCGATCGCATCAGCGCGATTCCCCGTTCATAGGCCGCGACCGCGGCGGAATACTGTTCCAGGCGCGATAGCGCTTCGCCGCGATTGAGCCAGCACGCGGCTAACCCATAACAGAGCGCCGGGTGGTCCGAAAAGGGCAATTGCTCGCGCAACTCGCGCGCCTCATCAAAGCA
>JADZCI010000231.1 GCA_020851655.1 Bryobacterales bacterium | reverse complement strand
CGCGCAGAATGCCGAGCACCTTGGCGGCATTCTCCGTGTCCAGGTTGCCGGTGGGCTCGTCGGCCAGCAGGATCGCCGGCTCGTTCACCAGCGCGCGGGCAATCGCCACCCGCTGCTGCTCTCCGCCGGACATGGCGCGCGGCTTGTGATCGAGCCGCTGCGACAGCCCAAGCATCTCCAGCATGTCTTCAAAGCGCTTTTCCAACGGGCCGTTCCGCCCGCCAAAGTAACGAGCCAGTTCAATGTTGTCGCGCGCCGATAGCGTTGGCAGCAGATTGTACTTCTGAAAAACAAACCCGACCGCCTTCCGCCGCATGCGCGTCCGTTCCAGGTCGGTGATGCGGCTCAGATCGTTCCCGTCCACGATAACCTGGCCGGACGTGGGGCCGGTCAGCCCGCCGAGGATGTGGAACAGCGTGGACTTTCCGGAACCGGAGGGCCCGACAATGGCCAGAAACTCGCCGCGTCCCACGTCCAGGTCGACGCCGCGCAGCGCGTGCACGTCGACCTCGCCCACGTGGTATGTCTTCCGCAGATCGCGCACGCGGATGATCGGCTCACTCATAGGCCAGCGCCTCGATCGCATCCTGGCGCGCCGCGCGCAGACCCGGGTAAACGGAGCCCAGCAGCGAGGCAACCAGCGCGATGACAGCGACGATAGGCCACCAGTCGGGCACGGTCACAGCCTGTAAGTTCGCTCTGAAGCGTGAATTGATCACGGCGTTGGCCGCAAACGACATCAGGATTCCGGCGGCCCATCCCGCCAGCGACAGCAGCGCGGTCTCGCGCACCAGCAGCCCGGCTATGTCGGACGGCGCCGCGCCCAGGGCCTTCAGAATGCCGATCTCCCGCGTCCGTTCCAAAACGCTCGTGTACATGGTGATCGAAACCACCAGGAATCCGACAATCACCGAAAGCGCGATGATCACCCAGATGAACGTCCGCAGTCCCGGCACATTGCCGACCGAGAACAAGCTCACAAACTCATCGATCGACCAGACTGAATAATCGGGCAACTCGGCCTTCAGCGCCTTGATGACCGCGTCCGTGTTCTTTGGATCGTCCAACTTCAGAAACACCTGGCTCAACTTGCCGGTATTGCCGGTGAGTTCCTGCAGCGTCTTGCGCTGCACGATAAGACGGGCCAGCTTGCCGGCCTCAACGATGCCGCAAATGCGCCAATCGCGGTTCAGCAGGTTGATCGTGTCGCCAACCTTCTTGTGTACCTGGCGTGCGTACCAGTCATCCACAATGATGTCGTCGGGAGACTGAAACGGACCACCTTCCACGTAACGGAAGTCGCCGCTGATGCGCGTGAACTCCTTCAGGTCGATTCCGGAAACGGTGTTGATGCCGCCGATGGGCTGGACCACGCTGCCCGACGCGTAAAGCACGTGCGGCTGCTTGCGGAAATAGTCCAACATCTTTTCCGGCATCCCCGCCGAGCTGAAGCTGATTGCCGATGCGCCCGGAGGCTTGACCCAGATTTCGGCCTTGACACCGCGAGCCCGGCTGATCGAATCCTCCAACATGCCGCGGCTCAAGCCCACCACGGTGAGGATCATCGTCACTTGAAAGCCGATGGACAGTGCGCTCAACAGCGTGCGAAGGCGGCGGTGCTTGAGATTTTCAATGACGAGACGATTAATCAACTCACTAGTTTAGTTCAGGACCGGTGCGCCACCGGCCTCAACACTCTGAAAGTCACACCCACAAGCTGCGCCGGCGGCTTCTGAGCAGCACGATGAACCACGGCCCGCCAATAATGGCCGTAATCACACCGACGGGAAGCTCGGCGGGCGCCATCGCGACGCGCGCGATGGTGTCGCAGACCAACAGAAATGTCCCGCCCCACAAAAAGGCGCACGGCATCAGCACCCGGTGGTCGGCGCCATAACGCAGCCGCAGCGCGTGCGGAACAATGAGCCCGACAAAGCCAATCGGGCCGGTGAGCGCCGTCACAAACGCCGTCAGAATCGAACCGGCGATGGAGCCGGACAACAGCAGTCGCGCCGGCGAAACTCCGCGCGCCGCCGCCCACTCTTCACCCACCGCCATCAGGTTCCACTGCCGCGCCTTGACAAACAGCCATACCGATACCGGCAGCACCGTCGCCAGGAGCACGAGCAGCGTCTTGTAGTCGAGCGGCTCCAGGCTCCCCATCAGCCACCGTACGATGGCGAACGACTGCCCGAAGTCCGCCGTGTTGTGCAGCAGCAGAATAAAAGCCATGCTGATACTGTTCATGGTCACTCCAGCGAGCAGCAGCGTAAAGGAGGACATCCGCCGCCCGTCGGCCGCGATCGCCAGCACCAGCACCAGCGTCAGCAGCGAACCGGCAAACGCGGCCACCCACAATCCCGGCAACCCCGCCAGCGTGCGAATCCCAAAGCAAATGGCCAGTACCGCCCCCAGCGACGCGCCGCTCGATATTCCCATCGTATACGGCGTCGCCAGCGCGTCCCGCAGGAGCGCCTGGAACAGCACCCCGGCCAGCGACAAGGACCCGCCCGACAGCAGCGCCAGCAGCACTCGCGGCACCCGCGTGCCGAACAGGATTTCCGAATCCGGCCATTCGCCCGCCACCGCCTTCTTCCAATCCACCGTGGCCGAACCAGCCAGCGGCGCCAGCAACGCCGCCACGCAAAACACGGCCAGCGCCAGCGTCACAGCGGCCGTCAGCCGCCGCGGCTCAATGCGCTCAATCGCCATAGGCGATCCACGCGCGGCCGTCCGGCCGCGAAAGCACTTCCGCGCTGACGCCAAACACGTCCCGCAGCCGCGCGCCCGTCAGCGCCTCGTTGGGAGGGCCGTCGGCCACCAGCCGGCCGTGCTTCAGCGCTACCAGGCGCGAGGCGTAGCTGAGCGCCAGGTTCAGGTCATGTGTGACGGCGATAACCAGCAGTCCCCTTTCGGTCTGCTCGCGAAGCAGGCGGTAGACAGACAACTGGTGCTCCAGGTCGAGAAATGCCGTCGGCTCGTCCAGCAGGAGCACCCGCGGCCCCTGCGCGAGCGCCGAAGCCAGCACCACCCGCTGGCGCTCGCCCCCGCTGAGCGAGCGGAACTCGCGAGCCCGGAACGCGAGCGTATCGGTCCAGCGCATCGCTTGTTCGACCGCCTCCCAGTCCTCGGGCGACTCGAACAACCCTCCGGCGTACGGAGTGCGTCCCATCAGCACGACCTGCTCGGCGGTGAACGGAAAATCCAGGCGCAGATTCTGCGGCACAAACGAAATGAAGCGCGTAAACGAGCGCCGGTTCCAATCGCGAACCTCAACCCCGTCGAACCGGCACGAGCCGGAATATCCCGCGCGGAGCCCCGCCATCACCCCGAGCATGGTCGATTTTCCCGCGCCGTTCGGACCCACCAGAGCCACCATCTCCGGCGCGGTAAACTGCACCGTTACCCCTTCAAGCTGCGTGGCCGGCCCGCCGTAAGAAAATCCCACCCCCGCCAGGTCAAAGCTGCTCACCGCGCCGCCTCCGGGTGCAACAGCCGGCGGAACTCCCTCACCGCTTCCACCATGCGCGGCCCGGGCACGACAAAGATGTCCGACGCCAGCGGATACACCCTGCCGGTGCGCACCGCCTTCAGCTTCGGATACTTCCGCCACAGCGCGAGAATCTGCTCCCGCCGCTCCCGGCTGGATCCTTCGGCGTGCGCAAAGTCGCCGATGTCCAGGATCACGTCCGGGTCGCGTGAGAGCAATTCCTCGTGCGGAATCTTGGGATACGGCACCGGCGAATCGTCAAATACATTGCGCCCGCCGGCGAACGCCAGCAGTTCATCCAGGTAGGAGGACTTGCCGGCGGCGATCATCCCCTCCAGCGTCCCCGGCGTCCGGCCAACGACAAACAGCACGCTCAACTTGGGCTTGCCCGCGGTCGAACGGCGGACCTCCTCCAAACCCTGCCTCAGATTCGCTTCCAGCGCCGCCGTCTGCTTCTCCGCCGCCGCGGCTTGCCCGATCGCTTCAAGAGATCGGAAAATCGATGCGATGCTGTCCTGATCCAGCTCCACCGCGTTGAGGCGCAGCTTGCGCAGCCGCTCAGTCAGTTGCACTGGGTTCTTGATGGTGAACACCAGGTCCGGCCTCAGCGCGAGAATCTTCTCAAAGTCCGGTTCGAGAAAGGTGCCGATCTTGGGCAGGCGCCGCACTTGCGGCGGATAGCGGCAGTAGGTCGTGACGCCCACCACGCGTTCGCCCAAGCCCGCGGCAAACAGGGTCTCGGTGATGCTCGGTGCGGTGGAAACGATACGCTGAGGCGGCGTTTGACCCAGCAGCGGCACAACCAACAACGCGGCGGCTAACCGTCGCAAAATCGTTCCTTCCCCGCTTCGGCCAGTCGTTGATTCTCCGCGCGGGTGCGAACGGCAAAACCAACTGCCTGGCCTTCCACGCCGGGCAAACCTGTGTAGTTGCGGATCAGGATTTTGCGGTTGAGAAACCAGTCTTGAACCTCGGTCGCCGGCTGTTGGATCCGCGCGAACAGATAGTTCGTCACGGACTCGGTGAATTCCGCGCCGCGCCACTCCTGCACCTGCTCGAACAGCCAGGTTCTTTCAGCTTCGACCAATTCACGCGAGCGGTTCGCGAAATCGGAATCTTGAATCGCGGCCAGCGCGGCGGCTTCGGCCAGCACTCCAACCTGCCAGGGTTCGCGGCGCGGGCGCAAGCGCTTCATCCACTCGTCCCCGGCGATCAACGCGCCCACCCGGAGCCCAGGCAGCCCATAAAACGCCGTCAGCGACCGCAGCACCAGCAGGTTGGGATGGCTCTCGCACCAGCGCGACGTCGACTCAAGATTCGTAAAGTCGATGTACGACTCGTCGATCAACACCGGACCTTCCCGCATCGCCACGGCGCGCCGCAGCAGCGGTTCCGGCAGCGGTTCCCCCGTCGGCTGGTTGGGATGCGTCAGCACCAGCAATCCCCGCTGCGGCCAGCGATCCGGTTCGTTCACCGGAACTTTCATCGCTTTCGGAAACGCCGAAAGATGTCCGTGCGAAGCCGGAGTGAGCAGCGTGACCGGACCCGGCCACGCCGCGCGTCCGAAAAAATGCAGCAGCTCCGTCGAGCCATTTCCAAGCAGCATGCCCGCGCCCGGCACGTTCCAGTATTTCGCCAGACCCTCCACCAGCGCGGGCGAATCGGTTTCCGGATAATGCGTGATCCGGTCGAGTGCTCCAACAATCGCGTCCCGCGCGCCCGCCGGATATCCCAGGGGGTTCACATTCGAACTGAAGTCCAGCACCTCGCGCCAATCCCAGCCACGCTCACGAGCAATCGCGAACAGATTTCTACTGTCTGTGTTATTCAACCGTTTGAACCTTCGCTAGCAAGGGAGAACCCCCAAATGCCATGATACTCACCCCTGAGTCCCTCACAACCCGGAGGCGCGCAGAAACTCCACAGCCACGGCTGATGGCTGCCGTCCGCGAAACTCCACCTCCGCCGCCATCCTGCGCATCCGCGCCACCGTGATTTTCCCCCCGAGGACCGCCAGCGCGGGCTCAAGCCGCGGGTTGTCCAGCGCATCGGTTCGCACCGCAAGCCCCGCCGCGTTCCGCATCACCCCGGACAGGTCGTCTTCGAGAACCAGCAACTCACCGCCATCCAGCAGCGCATCGGTGGCGCTGCAAGCGACCAGGTCAATCTGGCGCTTCTTCAGCCGCTCCCGGATTTGATCGCGCTCCAGGACTTGCGGCGCTGCCGTGCGGATCCTGTACGTCCGCTGAAGCCACGGCAAGCCGGACAACCGCTCGTTGAAGCGCCGTTCCACGGCCAGACGCCACGCCTCGTTCGCATCCGTCAGGCCGCTCATCGTCTTCACATTGCGGCGGCGCGCCTCATCAGCCGCCAGCGCCAGCGCGGATGAAGCCTCAAACCCCAATGGAATCCACTTTACCTTCGCCGCCTCGTATGCCAGGCGCACCTGCTCGATCATCAATTCCGCGCCGCCCACTCCGGGACGCTTCAGCACTTCCATGAAGAAGGTGGCGGCATACGCCGGATAAACCGTGACCTCCCCGGTGAGCAAAGCGTCGTACTGCGAAACCGGGCTCCCCAAGTCGAAGCGGCGCTCAACGTCTAGACCTTCGTCCTCCAAGTGGAGCGCGATAATTTCACCAAGAATACGCTGCTCGGCGGCGCCGCCGGCGCCGACGGCAACTGCGCGGACGGAAGCCACGCGGCACCCGGTAAGCACCGTCAGGCAACAGACCACGCCAACGCTCGCTCGAATGCGCCGCATCCGTCCGTCGAGACTACCACGTCCAATCGGACACAAGCGCTGCTCGCCCGCCGGGCGTCCTACACGCGCGCCGGGTGGCCGTTCGCCCTGGGTACCGGAATTTCTCCAATGATCGGCGCCAGCGGCGTCAACCGCTTCTGCAGCAGTTCACTCATTTCCGCTTCGTCTCTCAACAGATCCTTTAGATTCGTTTGCGTGAGAATCGAGTCCAGCGTCCGCTGAACCGTTCGCCACAACAGACGTATCGCACAGTCTTCGTCGTGCGCGCACGTCCGCTCCAAACCCGCATGACGTTCACAAAATTGCGTATTGAAAAAACGGCCTCCAAGGAGGTTGAGAACTTCTGAGACAGTTATTAAATCGGCCGGTCTGGACAAGGTGTACCCGCCCGCTTGACCACGGACGCTGGCCACCAGACCGCCCAGCCGCAAGATGCGCATCAGCTTCGCGACGTTCGGTACCGACAACCCTTCGGCGCGGCTGATTTCAGGGATGCTGTGGCTCCTGGTCTCCCCGTGACGAGCCATAAAAAGGAGACACCGCAACCCATACTCTTCTTGAGCACTAAGCTTCATGCCCTCATTCTAGGCCCATTTTCTATTCATGAATCAGAAAATTTAGCTATGATTGAATGACTAACCAGTCCTGATTATGCAAAATCCAACATATTAGGGTATGGTTTACCTTTTTTCACCCTTTGGGAACCCTGCCCCCCTGAGTTCGCCCCACCAGCGGCTCTGATACCTTGGAGATTTCGTAGCCACTTTCTGTATGGCCTTTCAAATTGAACCTCTGCTCCAATTCCTCGTGAGCCCGGCGTTGCCGCCGGCGCTTTCCCGGTTGGGCGACCTGGCCAATAACCTTCTCTGGTCGTGGGACCACAACGTCCGGACGCTGTTTCGCCGTCTGGACACCGCGCTGTGGAAGCAGTGCCAGCACAATCCGGTGCTGATGCTCAACCGGATATCACAGGAATCGATCGCCAAGGCGGCCAACGACGCCCGATTTGTGGCGCTGTACCGGCGGGCGTGCGAGCGATTCGACTCGTACCTGCAAACGGCCACGCCGCCGAGCGGCAAGACGGACGAAATGCTGGTGGCCTACTTCTCGATGGAGTACGGGCTGGTCGAATCGGTTTCGATCTATTCCGGCGGCCTGGGCATCCTCTCGGGCGACCACCTGAAGGGCGCTTCCGACGCGGACCTCAACCTGGTTGCCGTGGGCCTGCTGTACCAGAAAGGGTATTTCCAGCAGCACCTCAATCCGGACGGCTTGCAGACCGAGAAGTATCCCGTCAACGACTTCTACACCTGGCCGGTGCAACCGGTTACGGACGCCAATGGCAAAGAAGTCAGGGTACAGGTCAAGCTGCCGACGGGCACCGTCGTCATCAAGGTTTGGCGGCTGAACGTCGGGCGCGTGACACTCTACCTGCTGGACACCAACATTGCCGAGAACCACCTGGCGGAGCATCGCGACATCACCGACCAGTTGTACGGGGGCGACACGCACGTCCGTATCCGGCAGGAGATCGTGCTGGGCATCGGCGGACTCCGGGCGCTCCACGAGGTGGGTCTGAGCCCGAGCGTGTACCACATGAACGAGGGCCACTCGGCGTTCCTGGCCGTCGAACGCATCCGCCGGATGATTGCCGACCACGGGCTGAACTTTGACGAGGCGCTGGAGGCGGTTCGCGCCAACAATGTCTTTACGACTCACACGTCGGTTCCGGCGGGCATCGACCTGTTCGACTCGGGACTGGTGTACGAGTATTTCCAGGAGTTTTGCCGCGAAGGCGCGATCCCGTTTGACCGCTTTCTCCAACTCGGACAGCGCAACCGCAGCGATCCGCACGAGCGGTTCTCGATGGCCGTCTTCGCCCTCACCGCGTCCTCCTATCGCAACGCGGTCAGCAAACTCCACGCGCATGTGTCACAGGAAATGTTTCAGGACCTGTGGCCGCAACTTCCCATCTGGGAGGTGCCGGTTACGAGCGTCACCAACGGCATTCACCTGCCCACCTGGCTGAACGGCGACCTGGCCACCCTCTACGACCAATATCTACAGCCGGACTGGCGCGAGAGCTATCCGGCGCGCAACGTCTGGGACCACATCTCGGAAATTCCCAACCGGGAGTTGTGGGAAGCGCACCGGAGACGCAAACGGCAGCTTGTCGCGTTTGTGCGGGAGCGGCTCATCCAGCGCGCCTCCCGCCGGCGGGCCTCGAGCGGCGAGATTCGCCACTACGGCGAGTTGCTCGATCCCGATACTTTCACGATCGGCTTTGCCCGCCGCTTTGCCACCTACAAGCGCGCCAAACTGATCTTCCGGGATTTCGCGCGGCTCAAGAAGATCCTCACCGAGCCTTCCATGCCGGTTCAACTCCTCATCGCCGGCAAGGCGCACCCGCGCGATAACGAAGGCAAAACGCTCATTCGCGATATCGTGCAAATGGCGCGGGATCCCGAACTCTTCAAGCACATCGTTTTCATCGAAGACTACGACATTGAAGTGGGACGGGAACTGTATCAGGGCGTCGACCTCTGGCTCAACAATCCCCGGCGCGGCGAGGAAGCGTGCGGCACAAGCGGCATGAAAGCGGGCATCAACGGCACGTTGAACCTCAGCATTCTCGACGGCTGGTTCGACGAAGCCTACGAGAACTCGGGCGGGTGGGCCATCGGCGAGCGCGAGCCGTACTCCGAGGATCAGGACGAGATTCACGCCAGCGCCATCTACTCGCTGCTTGAAACCGAGATCCTGCCCATGTATTACAAGAACCGCGAAGAAGGCGTCCCCAACGAGTGGATTGCGCGCGTCAAGCAAAGCCTCTCCTACCTCAGCCCGACGTTCAATTGCCAGCGCATGATCGGCGAATACACCCAGCAACTGTACCGGCCCGCTCACCTCGGTTACTTGAAAATCCGCGAGGACAACTACCAATACCTGCGCGAGAAATCCCATTGGAACGAGCAGATCGAGCGCTCCTGGGTGCACGTGCGCCTGCGCGACGCCGGGCCCGGAGTCGGCCCTTGCGTGCTCAGCGGAAACCCTCTCACCATCCGCGCCGCCGTGGACCTGGCCGGCCTTACCCCCGAGGACGTCCGCGTCGAAGCCGTAATTGGACGCGTGGGTATCACCGGAGCCCTGGAGGACACCTCGGTCGTGTCCCTGACCCCGGATGGGCTTCAGGACGGCTGGCACATCTTCGGCCGTGAGTTTGTCCCGCATCAGACCGGACGCCTCGGCTATACGCTGCGCATCAGCCCGAATCACTGGGACGACCCCCTCACCCGGCCCTGCCGCGCCAAAATCAAGTGGAGCTCTGAGTAACGCCGGTGCGCGGTCCGCGCCGGATGAGACAATCGGGACAGCCGCCGGCTGTCACATGACCCTTGCTTCCGCGCCGTTTCTGGTCTTCTTGTGCGCGCTCTTGCTGGTCTACTGGCCGTTGATGCACCGGCGCACCGCGCCGGCGGCGCTCATCCTGATCGCAACGGCGATATTGCTGGCGCGCTGGCATCCGGCCTATATTGTCATCCTCCCCGCCGCGGCGTCCTGCGACTTTCTCATCGGGCGGACCCTCGGCCGGACCCGGCGCCCCGCCGCGCGCAGGCTGCTCCTGGCCGCCAGCGTCACCCTCAACCTCGGCTTGATGCTCAGCGTCAAGTATCTGCCGTTCTTCGCCGGAGCCTGGGCGTCCCTCCGCGGCGCGCCTCCACCGGAATGGCGCTGGGTGCTGCCGCTGGGGCTGTCCTTCTACGCCTTTCAATCGCTTACCTACACGATCGACGTCTACCGCGGAGACATGGCGCCCTCCCGCTCCCTCCTGGCCTACATCACCTCGGCAACCTTCTTTCCCACGCTGCTGGCCGGCCCCATCACACGGCTGGCCGGTCTTCTGCCGCAGTTCTCCGCCGAGGGGCGCGCGCTCAAACCCGATGACGGCGGCCGGGCTTTGTTCCGCATCGGACTCGGCCTGGCGAAGAAGTTCCTCATCGCCGACTACCTGGCCGAAAACCTGGTCAACCGCGTGTTCGATTCCCCCAATCTTTATTCCGGCTTTGAAGTGTTGATCGCCGTCTACGCCTACGCCATTCAGATCTACTACGACTTTTCCGGATACACGGACATCGCCATCGGCTCGGCCACACTGCTCGGCATCCGCCTGCCGGAAAATTTCAATCGCCCGTACCTGGCACGCAACCTCCCTGATTTCTGGCGCCGCTGGCACATCACGCTTTCAACCTGGCTGCGCGACTACCTTTTCTTCTCGCTGCCGGGACTCCGGTCAAAATGGAAGTTCCCGGCCTACCTCAACCTCATCGTCACCATGGTTCTGGGCGGACTGTGGCACGGGCCCAGTTGGACCTTTGTGATCTGGGGAGCGTTGCACGGCGCCGGACTGGCCGCCTATCGCCTGGACGAAACGATGCGCGGAAAAGCTCCGCCCCGCTTCCCACTCCTTTCCGCCATCGTGACGTTTCACTTTGTGTGCTTCACCTGGCTCTTCTTTCGGGCTGCCTCGGTTTCCGCCGCAATCCAGACGCTGGAGCGAATCGCCTCGCTCACGGTATCCACGGCCAACCTGACCGCTCCGATACTCGTGGTGCTGGCGGCCGCCGCGGCGCTGCACGTCGCGCCCAAGGCGCTGGCAGCCCGCCTGCAAGGCTGGTTCGTAGCGGCGCCGTCGTATGCGCAAGCGCTGGTCCTGGCGGCGCTGCTCACCTCTCTGCGCTTCATGCCGGTCACCGGCTCGGCGCCTTTCATCTACACGCGGTTCTGACATGCGGCGCTATCCTTCCAAGACCGTGCTGACGCTGCTGCTAACGGCTCTGCTGTGCGTGGCGCAGTCCTGGATTCCCGGATGGAAGCGCTACCGGTTCTTCGATTCGGCCGCGGTGGTGCGGGCGTTCCATCCGGGCTGGGATTCTCCCACGTCCTCACCACCCGTCCTGGCCGGGGCCGGCAACCCTGCCGAACCAAGGCCGGCGGCCACAACACCGCCGTCCGGCGCCCGGACGCCGCGCGCCGTCGAGATTGAAGACCCCACCGGCGCCATGCGGCCGTTCTACGAAAAACTGCGCCGCCGCGAGCAGGGCGAAAATCTTACGCTGAACATACTCCACTACGGCGAGTCTCCCGTTTCCGCGGACCTGGTTACGGCCGACATTCGCGAGCTGCTTCAGGCGCGCTTTGGCGACGCCGGTCATGGGTTCTGCCTGCTCGTCAAGCCGTGGGCCTGGTACGAGCACCGGCGGATTGCCATCTCCGGCACAGGGTGGACCATTGAACGTGTAACCAACAGCGCCGCGCCGGACGGGCGCTACGGACTCGGAGGCGTGACGTTCGCCGGCGGCGCCGGCGCGCACGCTGAACTGCGCCTCGCCGCGCCCGGCGCCAGCGTCGCACGCATCCATTTCCTGCGCCAGCCTCAAGGCGGTTCGTTCCGCGTCACCGCCGCGGGCGGCGCGCCGGTCGAAATCGCCGCCAGTGCCAATGAAACCGCTGACTCGGTTGCCAGCGTCCCGCTGCTCCCGGAGGCAAAGCAAGTGCGGCTCGACGTGGTCTCCGGCACGGTCCGCGTGTTTGGCTGGGAGTTGCGCAGCACTTCTCCGGGTGTCGTCTACAGCGCCTTGGGACTCAACGGCGCATTTATCGACGTTCTCGGGCGCAGGTACCGCTCCGGACACCTCGAGTCGGTCTGGCGCGAGGAGCGGCCGGACCTCATCGTTCTGAACTACGGCACCAACGGCCTGATTGGTGAAAAGATGGCCGATGTCTGGTTCCTCGGGGAGGTGCGTCACGCCCTCAAGCGCGCCAAAGGCGCCGCCCCAGCCGGAACGCCGGTCCTCGTAATGAGTCCCATGGACAAGGGTTGGCGCGACGACACCGGCGAAATCACGACATCGGAAGGCTACCAGCAGATGGTCCGCCTGCTCCAGCAAGCCAGCCTCGAGGAGGGCGTGCCCTTCTACAACACGTTTGAAGCAATGGGCGGCCCCGGCTCTATGGGCCGCTGGTATCATCGCGATCCACCTCTGGTCGGCGGAGACCTGATCCATCCAACTACCGGCGGCGGACGCATCGTCGCTAAACTCTTTGTAGATGCACTTCTCCGCGGCTATGCCAGGTACAAGCCGGGTGGCGGCGTAAGGCCATGAGAGCCGTCCCGGCGTTGGCCGCCGTCCTCGTCTGGCTGACGCCCGCCATGTCGGCCGCTACGCCCAAGGCTCCGTCCAAGAAGATGGCGTCTTCCGGCAAATCGCGCCGCCGGGCCAAGCCCGCCCCCAAAATCTCAGCCCAGCAGCGTGAACAGGCGTCCGCTCAGGTCGCCGAGTGGACTTCGCGCACAACTCCCATTGAGAACCCGGAAGCCCTCGCGGCTTTCTTCGCCCGCCTGGCCGAAGCCGGCGCCAGCGCCGTGCGTGTCCTTCAGTATGGGGATTCCCACACCGCCGCCGACAGTTTCAGCGGCGTGGTGCGGCTCTCTCTACAGCAACAGTACGGAGACGGCGGACTGGGCTTCGGCTTCGCCGGACGCCCGTTCATCGGCTATCGCCGGCTGGGTTCGCCGGCCACCGAATCGAAGAAATGGAAAGTCGAAGGACTGACGCGCGGCGCCGGCGAGGCGCCGTTCGGCCTCGGCGGAGTAACGTTAACGGCGCGCGTCCCAGGTGAAACTCTCTCCTTGCGGACCTCGTGCAGCCGCTTCGAGCTTCAATTCCTGCGCCATCCGGACGCCGGCCGGGTGGAGATCTCCGTCGATGGATCCGCTCAGGCTACCATCGACACTTCAGGTGCGCCAGGTCCTGGAAACGCGGCTGTCGACGTGGCTGACGGAGAGCACACGTTCGAAGTGCGAACCCTTGACCGCCGGCCGGTGTGGATCTGGGGCTGGGTCACCGGCCGCGCCCACGGAGTCACCTACGAAAACCTGGGTATCAATGGAGCGCAGGCGTCCATCATGCTGCTCTGGGACGAAACCGCTCACGCCAGCCAGTTGGAGCGGCGCGCGCCGGCGCTGGTGGTCCTGGCCTACGGCACCAACGAGGCGGGCGCCCCGGACTGGACCGCCGACGGTTACCACCAGTCTCTGTCAGCCGCCGTGAGCCGCATTCGCAAGGCCTTGCCCGGCGCGTCGGTTCTGCTCCTGGGTCCGCCGGACCGGGCCGCCCGCAAGAAAGGCGCCTGGATCACTCTGGAGCGCCTGAACGCGATCATTGACATTCAACGCAGTGTGGCGCGGCAGCAGAACGCCGCGTTCTGGGACCAGCGGTCGCAGATGGGCGGCGCGGGTTCCATGCACACCTGGTATGTTGCCGGACTGGCGCAAGGCGACCATGTTCACTTCACCGAAGCCGGATACACACAACTCGGACACCTTTTCGTCCGTCAACTGCTGGAACCGCGCCTCGCCGGGTCTGACGTCGAAGCGCGCGCCCAACAATCATCTCCCCATGGACAAAAATCAGAAAATTCTCGAAATCCTCCGCAGAGTCACTAAAAGCGGTATCAGCCCGACGCCGGAGCAATCCCTCTTCGCCGATGGCCTGATCGATTCGTTTGCCCTGGTCGACCTGGTCGCGGAGCTGGAAAATTCGTTCGCGATCAAGATCCCCGATTCCGACCTGAGCCCGCGCAAATTCGACTCGATTGAGCGGATCGCGGCCTACGTAGAAGAGCGGGGCGCCTGAACATGGCGTTCTTGCGCGCGTTCGGCCACTACGTTCCGGAACGTGTGGTGGCCAATGAGGAACTCGCCACACGGTTCGGCTGCGCGCCGGAGTGGATCCTCGACATGACCGGAATCGAGCAGAGGCGCTACGCCGCGCCGGACGAGTCCGTCGTATCGCTCGGCGTGAGCGCCGCGCAAGCCTGCCTCGAGCGCGCGTCCATGACCGCGCGGGACGTGGGTCTGCTGATCGTATCCTGCGGTTCGGCGGCCCGGCGCGTGCCCGGACCCGCCGCGCTCATCGCCCGCGAACTGGGCCTGCGGGAAACGCCCGCATTCGACGTTCCGGTGGCCAGCGCCGGCTCGCTGCAGGCACTGGTCATGGCTGACCAGTTGTGCCAGCGCTTCGGCCATGTCCTTGTCGTCGCTACCGAAAAGATCTCGGCCATTCTCGATGCCTCGGAGCACCCCGCCGGCACCGGCGTGCTTTTCGGAGACGGCGCGGGCGCATGCCTCGTCAGCCCGGACGCCGGCTTCATGCGAATCCTGAGTTCCGTCCTCCACACCGACGGAACTTTCGCCGAAGACCTGCGGCTGGAGCTTTCCGGCCCAATCGTCATGTCGGGACGCACCGTCATCATGCAGGCCGTGCGCAAGCTTCCTTCCGTGATCGTCGAGGCGCTCGACGCGTGTAAGAGAACCGTCCCTGAAGTGGCCGTGTTTCTCCTGCACCAGGCCAATCTCAACCTGATTGCGAGAACAGCCAAATCGCTCGACGTGGCGCCGGCGCGCTTCTTCACCAATATCGGCCGCTACGGCAACACGTCGAGCGCCTCGCTGCTGATCGCCGCCTCGGAATGGTCGCAGACTTCGGCGCCCGCGCCCGGCGCGCTGTCATGCTTCGCCGTCTTCGGCGCCGGCTTCCACTGGGGCGCGCTCGTGGCCGAAGGCGGCTAGCGCTTCCCCTCCCGCGGGCGCCGGAAAGGCGCTACCATAACCGCATTTCGATCCTTCGGCAAGAGGTGCCGTCGATGACGTTACGAATTCTCGCCCTGTTGGCCGCGTGCGCTCTTGCGGCCCAAGCCCAGAAAAAGATCGTCGTCTTTGGGCTCTCCGAACCGGCGCTCAAAGACCTGCGGGCCGCGGCGCCCGCGGTCTCCATCGTGCCGGCGGCGCCCGCCGAGGCGGCGGACAAGATCGCCGGGGCCGACGGCGTGATCGGACCCGTGCCCCCTTCCGCGCTCAAGTACGCCCGGCGCCTGCAATGGCTCCAGACTCAAAGCGCGGGCGTCGAGTCCTACGCGCCTGTTCTCAAGGGCTCCAACGTGAGCTTGACCAACTGCAAAATCATTCAGGGTCCCAACATCGCCGATCACGCCATGGCCATGCTCCTCATGATGACCCGCGAACTTCACCGCGCGCGGGAGGCGCAAGCCCGCCAGGAGTGGGCTCGCGGCAGCTTTCATCCTATCGAGCTATCCGGCAAGACCGCCGTGATCATCGGACTTGGCGGAATCGGAATGCAGATCGCCCAGCGCGCACACGCCTTCGGCATGACCGTCATCGGCGTCGATCCCAAGGCGATTTCCTATGTCAATTTCGTATCTCACGTGGCGCCTCCGGACCGGCTCGACTCAGTCCTGCCCCAGGCCGACGTGCTCTTTGTCTCGGCGCCCTCCACGGAGAAATCCCGAGGCATGGTGGGAGCGCGCCAGTTCTCCCTGCTAAAAAAGGGCGCCTATTTCATCGCCGTCAGCCGGGGAGACCTCTACGACACCCCGTCCCTGGTCCGCTCGCTCGATGAGCGCCGCCTGGCCGGCGCCGGACTCGACGTCACCAACCCCGAACCGCTTCCCAAAGATCATGCGCTATGGAAATTCGACAACGTGATCATCACTCCGCACTACGCCGGCCAAAGCGATGTCGTCAACCAGCGCCGCATGGAACTCTACAAGGAGAATCTGCGCCGCTTTGCCGCGGGCGAGGCCCTGCTGAATGTTGTCGACAAGGATAAAGGCTATTAAATTCAGCCGCGGCACTGCCGCACTTCGCTTTGCGCGTCCTGGGCTGACGCCTTCGAACGTCAATTCAAACTGACCCTCGTTGCGGCGGTACGGGAGATGAGATCGGCCAGGCGCGGCACGTCGTCCATCCCGGACAGAAGGAGCTTGGACAACTCCCACTTACCCTCATGGTTGCGCGCCACGATCTGGACTCCACGATTGCCACACCACTGAATCAGTACATACAAAAGAGGGTCCTCTTCGAACATATAAGGGACGGTCGCCTCCGTTGGGCCACAACGTGTCATCCCAAACGAGACGGCGAACCCGGCCAACAAAGCCTTCAGTTCATCGAACCCCGGCGGAAGGGTTCCGTGGACGACCCCTTCAGGAAGAGCCAGATGCTGAAGAGCGAACTCGACATCCTCCTGTCGAACTCTGGAACCACTCCCTGGATCAACGCACGCGCGCGCAGCCGGAATCGAGGCCGCTGTTGCACCTTGTGGTCTTGGGCCTTTGCTTCCAACAGGAATGCAATCCGGCGCAACGGGAAGGTTGAGATCGTGGACGTACTGACGCAATGCTGTCTCGTTTGTCTCCGGCGCAGCGAGGACGCTGGAAACCGGCGGGAGCAGCGAACCGCCGGGCGACAACGGGAACCTGGCCTTCACCCCGGCAGAGGCAAGAAAAACTGCGATTTCCCGAGCAGATCGAACGATCCGCATCGGAACGGCTTGACCAGCGCGGTAGCCGCGAAGCGCATTCGGCCCTTCCCAATAAGCCTGCCACCGGAGAAGTCTTCTCACCTTCTCCAACAGTTCGCGGTCCTCTTCCGGAACCCGTTCCGGTGGCGCCTGCGCAAGCGCAGCGCCAAATAGGACTACGCAAGCGGCGAGAGCATACAAGTGCTTTGTTAGGGGCTCTAACATG
>JADZCI010000230.1 GCA_020851655.1 Bryobacterales bacterium | reverse complement strand
TGCCCGGCCAACAGTGCGTGAACGGTCGTTCCCGTCTGCGCCGCCCGGCCGGACTCCGGCTTGGGCCATCCGGCGACAACGCTCAGGAAATAGCGGTACGGACACTCAAGAAAATCGACGACCGCGCTCACGGTGAGCGAGGCCTGCGGTTGGCGGTCCTCGGCCAGGGGCTCGATGACGATAGCCGCATCGGGCCGGGCGGCGATGGCGGGCGCCGGGCAAGCGGGCGGTTCGCCGTCCACCCACATCAGGCGCACCCCGTTCTGAACCACGGCATGATTAGGCGGAATATTCCAGTGGATGCCCAACCCTTTCTCGACGGCCTCGGGCCAACCGCCCCGGACCCCCTTCTCGAACGAGAGGACGAGATGCTCCTCGGCGCGGGTCATCGCCACATAGAGCAGGCGGCTCGCTTCCTGCTCTTCGCGCAGCCGGTTGCGCTGCCGGTTGGCAAGTTGCGCCGCGTCGGGAAGCGAGTCTTCGCAGCCCGGCTGACGCCAGTTCACACCCAGGCCCGCCGCCGGGGACCAGGTTAACGGAGCGGAGCGGTTCTCAATGCCTTTGTGCATCGCCATGAGGAAAACAATGGGAAATTCGAGACCTTTGGCCATGTGCACGGTGGTGACTCGAACGCCTGCTGTCGAGTCCAGCACCGGAGCGTTGGGTTCGCGGCCGAGCCTTCGCAGGTCCCGCATGGCGCGCAGCCAGCTTTCAATATCTCCCGGATATTCGGCCTGAAAGCGCCGTATGAGCGACAGCAGTTTCCGGACATTGGCCCGCGCTCGCGGGTCGAGGTCGGCTTCATACCCGGTTTCGTCGATCAGACGGGCCAGCAACAGGTCGGCTGGTTCACCGCCGCGGAAGGCCTGGCGAAGCGCCTCGATGCGCCGGGCGGCCACATCCGGCAGGACGCGGCCGGCTTGCCGCAGCAGAAAAAGATCCTCATCCGCGCATCCGAAAAAGGGCGACCGCAGCAGCCCATACTGCGCAATCTCCTCGTCGTCTCGCGCCAGCACGCGAAGGCAGTTGGTCAGGTCTACGACCTCGAGTTCGTCGAAGAAGTTGCGGCCGCGCTGCACGACATAGGGGATGCCGAATTGCTCGAAGGCTTCTTCCAGTTCCTCGAACACGGCCGAGTTGCGGGCCAGCACGGCGATATCGGAAAAGTCCGCCGCCCCGGGATTGCCGCGGCGGTCCAGGTGGAGCGTTCCGGCCAGGTCTCGGATACGGCGGGCAATCCAGAGTGACTCGATGCCCGGTTGCTGGGCGAAAATTACCTCTACCGACGGCACGTCCTTTGGCGAAAACGAGCGCCCGGCAATGAGGCTGTGGGATTCAATTCCCGGCAGGGAGCCTGTGACCGACCCGGCAGCCGTCAGGATGGCGGGCCGGCTGCGGTAGTTGCGGCGTAATTCATCGACCGCCTCCTTGCGCTTAGCAAAGCCCGCCTGGTAGCTCAGGAACAGTTCCGGCTCGGCGTGGCGGAACCCGTAGATCGACTGGTTGACGTCGCCGACGGCGAAAAAGCGTTCGGGCTGACGGATTTCGTCCAGGATGGACCATTGCAGCGGATTGGTGTCCTGCAGTTCGTCCATCAGGATAAACTCGAACTCCTCCAGCAAGTCCCTTTTCCTAAGCCGGTCGCTGCGCAGCAATGCGAGCGCCCGTTCCTCCAGGTCGCCGAAGTCCAGGACGGCAAGACGCCGCTTGCGTTCCCGGTATTCCTCGTCGAAGTTCCGCAAGATAGCCAGCAGCGTGCGCCACTCGGACCGGAAGTGCGCTCCGGCCAGCGCGGAAGAGACCGCCGGAATCAGGGAGTTCTTTACGCGATCGACATTGTCGTAAATGGGACCTTGGCGGAAGACGTTCTTGTTGGCGTCAAACCCCGCCAGCCACAGCCAAATTTCGCCGCCGTCCGGATCGCGAGCCAGCCATTCGCGCATTCCGCGGAGCATCCCGGCCTGCTTGGGCGACTTCGCAGGTCCATGCGTGTCCACCATGCCCTGCACGGCCGAGCGCAACTCTCGCAGGGCCTCCCCGACCGAAGGCTCCATCCGGTTTCCGAGCGCCCCGAATCCCAGTCCGGTACGAATGGCCTCGTACACACCCAAAAAGTTGGCGACAATCGACACCGGCTTCCAGGCATCGAGGAGTTTGCGGAACTCGTCGCGGCGCTCGATGGAGAAGCGGTTCAAGACGCGTTCCAGGGCCGCGATCTGTTCGGCAAACGAGTCCATTTCGTCCAGAATTTCGAATTCCGGATCGACTTCGGCGGCGATGGCGTTCTCTTTGAGCAGCTTGAGGCAAAACCCGTCAATTGTGGAAACCGGAGCGCGATCAATCTCACGGCACAAGCCGGGATTGCCGGAAAAGCGGCGTAGCAGGCGCTGCCGGATCTCTCGCGCCGCTTTCTCGGTGAAGGTAATCGCCAGAATGCGCTCCGGCGCCATTCCTTGGGCGACGTGCCAGGCAAAGCGCTCCACCAGGACCTGGGTCTTGCCGGAACCCGGTCCGGCCACAACGCACACGTCCTGGCCCTTCCGGCTCACGGTTTGCGCCTGTTCGACTGAGAGGGCTGGATGAGGATCCAACTTCGCAGTATAGTAAGTAGGATTCGACGGCGAAGGACTATGACGAGGCGTTTTCTTCTACTTCCGCTATTTGGCTTGGTTGTTCACGGTTTTCAGGCGGCGGAGAGTCCCCCTGCGAAATTGACCGTTGCCGAGCAGGAGAAGTTTCTCGCCAATGCCAAAATCGTGAAGACCAAGTCCGAGTCGCGTGGCATCACGGGCACAATCCGGGCCACCCTTTCAGACGGGACCCTCACCCATGACGCCAGCATTCAGACCATCGATGAATTCAAGCCGCGCTTCGAAGGCATGAGCGGGACCGAGATTAACTTCAAGGACACCTACAAGTTCAACATCGCCGCATACCGGCTGGCGGTCATGCTGGGCATCCCGATGGTTCCGCCATCCATCTTCCGCAAATACAACGGAACCTCGGCGGCATTCACCTGGTGGGTGGACGACGTGTTGATGGACGAACTGGAAAGGACGAAGCGCCACATCGACCCGCCGGACCAGCAGGATTGGAACGACCAGATGTACGTGGTCCGGGTATTCGACCAACTGATCTACAACACCGACCGGAACCTGGGAAACCTGCTGATCGACAAGCAATGGCGCATCTGGATGATCGATCACAGCAGAGCGTTCCGCATGCAGGATTCTCTGAAGGAAGAAAAGAACCTCGTCAAGTGTGAGCGGACGCTCCTGGAGAAGATGAAGGCGTTGAACGAGAAACAATGCAAGAAAGAGTTCAAGGACCTGGTCAATCCGATGGAGATCAAGGGTTTGCTGAAACGCCGCGACAAGATCGTCGCGTTCTTCGAAGCCGCCGGTCCATCCGCGTTGTACTCCTACTCGTACCGGCAATAGGATGTCTGGCGCTTCGAGCCGGCGCGCAGGAGCTGAGCGTTGAGCGGCAGGAGACCTTTCTCGCCACCGCCCGTGTCATCAATTCCAAGGCGGTCAGCCAAGGCATCACCGGAATCCGGCGCCTGACGCTGACCGACGGAACCATCACACACGACGCCGCCTTCCAGACTATCGATGAAGCCAAGTCATCGTTTGAGGCGGGAAACGCCAGCGAGATTAACTTCCGCGACTGCTGGAAGTATTCCGTGGCGGCGTACCGGTTAGGGAAACTGCTGGGCATACACACCATCCCCGCAACAGTCGAGCGGAAGCACGCCGGCAGCACGGGCGCTCTCGCCTGGTGGGTCGACGGCGTCCTGATGGACCAGAAGGAAATGATGAAAAAGAAGATCCGGCCGCCGGACATTGTCGACTGGAACCGCCGTATGCAAACGGTGCGGGTGTTCGATCAACTCATCCACAACGTGGACAGGAATGCCGGCAACCTGCTGATCACCCGGGACTGGACTCTTTGGATGATCGACCACACGCGCGCGTTCCGGCTGCAGCACGACTTGCGGAATCCGAAGATGCTCGCCACGTGCGGCCGCGACATGCTTCAGAAAATGAAAGCCCTCACGATCGACGATCTGGAACAGCACGTGAGGCCCTATCTGAATCGCGGCGAAATCGAAGGCGTCATCGCCCGCCGTGACAAGATAGTGAAGTTCTTTGAAGACCAGGGCGCCGCGGCGCTGTTGACCCAGTAATTCGCGCTACTTGTCGTCTTTCACCATCTCGGCGGCGGCGCCCGAGTCGATCAGTTTCTGTAGCGGTGATGGCTGCGGGTC
>JADZCI010000229.1 GCA_020851655.1 Bryobacterales bacterium | reverse complement strand
TGAACGCGGGCGCCTACGGCATCTGCGAATCCTGCCACGACCCCATCGAAGCGGACCGCTTACTTGCCGACCCGCTGGTGCGGTTTTGCGTGGACCACCTCAGCGATCGCGAGCGCCGCGCGCATGAAGACGACATGGTTCTGGCGGCGGCGATCCAGAACCGCCTGCTGCCTGCGCGCACAGCCTCCATCCCTGGATGGGAGGCCGATTATGCGTACCGGGCGGCCGGACCCGTTGGTGGCGACTACTGCGAACTCGCCACTCTTGACGACGGACGCTCATTGTTTCTGGCGGTCGGCGACGTATCGGGCAAGGGTGTCGCCGCGTCGCTGCTGATGACGCATCTCAACGCCATTCTGCGGAGTCTGTTTTCATTGCCTCTGCCCCTGCCGGAGATCGTGTCGCGCGCCAATCGCGTTTTCTGCGAAGCCACGCTCAGTTCCCACTACGCGACACTCGCCTGTGGCCGCATGGGACGCGGAACTTCAGTCGAGTTGTGCAACGCGGGGCATTGCAGCCCGCTACTGGTACGCGAAAGCCGCATCGACCGCCTCGAACCTTCAGGTCTCCCGCTCGGACTCTTCTGCCAGAGCGAGTATACGGCGGAACAAGTTTCGCTGAGTCCCGGGGAGACGTTGGTCCTGTACTCGGACGGCGTAACCGAGGCTCAGAACGCCGACGGCGATGAATATGGAATGGAGCGCCTGACCGGCACGCTGGCTCTCAATCGCCACCTCGGCCCCGCCAAGCTGAGCCAGGCCGTTCTCGACGGCGTAAGCGCCTTTCGCGCGGGAGCGCCGCCGTCCGACGACCTCACTCTGCTGGCGATCCGCCGCGTTGCCTGACCGCCGCGGCGGACAGGGACACGCCCTCAACCGGCGCACAGCAGTTGCGGAGCACAACCGGAACTGGCAATCTGAAGGCTGTACCCGGCGGAGCCGGCGCCACTCGTGACCATGCCGGACAATGTGAGGAAGATGATGTACTGGCAGCCGGGCCGAGGCGGCGAATCGCCGCGAACCCAGGCGGCTTTCAACGGGCAGTCAGGCGATTCCCGGAGGGCCCCGGGTTGCGTGTAGCCTTGGTTTGCCCCACGATCGGTCAAACGCGGCGGGGGTACGAGCGATACTTCTGGGACCTGTTCCGCTTCAGCCGTGACGAGCTTGACATAGTCCTGTTCAAAGGCGGGGGCGCCGGGTCGCCGCGGGAGCGAGTCGTACCTCACCTGCGGCGCACGGGCGTCCTGGCGCAGCTTTTTGGCGAGTCATTCCGGCACACCCGGCGGCGCATTGAGTTCGCTTCTTTTGCGGCTGCCGCCTGGCCCTACCTGATGGCTGGCGGCTACCACTTGGCGCACTTCATCGACCCTCCACTAGGGCCGCATTTCCATCGCCTTCGAAGCCTCACGCGGCTGAAGATGAAGCTCCTCTTCTCGAATGCCGGGCCAATGTCAATCGATGCATCCCGCTGGGCGGATCATATCCACTGTTTGAGTCCGATTGCCTTGGCTGAAGGCCGGGAACGTGGAATTCCAGCCAATCGCATGTCGATGATTCCGATGGGTGTCGATCTCTGCGAGTTGACTCCTACGGCATCTCGGGGTGAACTTAGGAAGCGCTTGGGAATTGACTCACAGTGCTTCGTGATCCTGGCCATCGCATCCGTAAACCGGTACCACAAGAGAATTGACCACCTGATCCGGGAGGTTGCGGACCTCTCGGGAAATTTCATGCTGTGGTTGGACGGGAGCCTTCACCCGGACGGCGACCCAACGCTGATCGAGATGGGGCGCGAGTTGCTGGGAAACCGATTCCGCCACACCCACCTGGAGTCGAACGAGATCGTGGACCTTTACGGTGCGGCCGATGTATTCGTCTCGACCGCGATCCACGAATCATTCGGCATGGCGATCAGTGAAGCCATGACCGCCGGATTGCCCGTCGTTGTGCATGATTCGGCCCACTTTCGGTGGCTGGTTGGAGAGAACGGAGTCTTCGCCGATATGACGCGGGACACCGCGCTGAGCGGGCTCCTCGCACGTTTTATCAAGGATGCCACGATACCGTGCTCGACGAACCCCGAGACAGTCATCGCCCGTTTTGGATGGCCTCAAGTCGCGCGCCTCCATCATGAAATGTATCGCCAGATAGTGGAAGGAACTTGAATGGTGGTGTGCGCCTTTCAATTCACTTGCGCCATGATGCGGCGTGGCGGTATCATCGATACCCTAGGTCGATGGCTTCGTCTTGAGGCTACTTCATCAGCCCAATTTGTCCCAGGAGGGGTGTAGGGATGTCCGCTGGTGCTTTTGGTTCGACTACCGCCACCAAAGATCCGGATACGTTCGATGTTCGAGCATCGTTGCAGAGCATTACGAACGCGGTTCGGCTTCACAAAGCGCTTGTCGCTGGAACAACGATCGCGACTCTCGCTCTGGTAACCGCCTACATCCTGTATTGGCCCCCCGTCTACGAAGCGACGTCGATGCTCATGGTGGAACGAGACACCGATCCAGTACGGGATACGTTCTACGTCGGCTGGAACGTGTTTCGAAAGGACGATGCGAGGACGGAAATCGAGCTGATGACGTCGGCGCCCATCCTTTTGGAAATCATTCGCAAGGAGAAGCTGAGGTACGACGACGTGTACCATCCGTTCATGTCGCATGTGACGTATCTCTGGCAGAAGTCGTGGGTAGGGCGGAACTACAGGAAGCTTAAGGAAAGCTTTCTGGGCAAGCCGCCCATCACCATTGACCCGCTGGAACTGGAGAAGATGCGCACTGCTGTCGACATGCGTGCCGGCATCTCGATTGAGCCAATCGCGGAATCGAATGCGGGACGCATAACCGTGAAGGGTCCGTCCGACAAGGTGGCGCGGATTGCCAACCAACTGATGGACACCTACATGGCGAGCCGGCTCGAACGGCATTACGACGAAGCCAAACGGTCGCTCGATGTGCTCACCGACCAGATGAAACTGGCAAAGGACGACTTGGTGGCCATCGAACAGCGGCGTCTGCAATTTCTTCAGAGTAACGGGCTGATGTTCGATTTCCAGAAGGAGTCCCTGGAGATTTCAAAGCTCTCGGATCTGGAACAAAACATCAATAACACGACGGTGCGCATTGCCTCGCTCGAGACGACCTTGAGTCAAACCAAGCTTGCTCTGGCGCAGGAGCCAAATACACGAACGGTTTCGACACTTTACGAAGCGAACGCGATGAGAGAGAGCACGAAACTCAAGCGCCGCGAAATGGAGTTGCAACTCATCCAGACATTGGAGCGTTATCGCGAGGATTCTCCGGAGGTCCGGGACATCCGGAGGGACTTGGCGGAGATGGACAAGCTGATTGCCTCGTCCTCGGAGAGAGTAGAGAAAGGGACAACGGAAGGGCTGAACGCTGTTGCTCAAGACCTGAATCAGCGGCGCATCAACCTTGAGGCGGAACTGGCTGGGTCGAGAGCAAGCCTGCGGGCAATGCAGGATATCCGCGCAGGATTGCGTACCCGCTTGCTGTCGATCCCCAGTCTGCAAGCTCAGTTGCGCTCCATCGACCGGGAGTACGGCCTCGCTCAAGAGAAGTATCAGCAGATCCTAAGCAAGCAAACGCAGTCTTCCGTGTCCCTGATCACCACGCGTACGGCGATGCCGAGCATGCGAATCGTGGAATACGCCACGCCTCCGCAAGACAAGACTTTGCCAAAGCCGAAGATTGTCTACCCGGCCGGGTTGGTGGTTGGGCTGATGCTGGGGACCTTCGCGGCCCTTCTGGCGACGTACTCCAGCGCGCGGCTGAGGCGCGATCAGATTGAGGGCGGGCGGGGTAGCGCCGAGTTCTACGGGACCGTCGAGGTGCCACCGAGGGCAATTCCGTTCGTGGTGGCGCCGGACAACCCAGGCCGCACGCAATCGGGAGCGCGTTGAGGATGTGGCTCAACGGCAAGGCTAACGGCTCATACGTGCATAAGAAAGCGGCGCGCTGGGATGACTCTTCATGGGCGTTCTGGCGAAAGAAGGCAAACGAGGTTGAGGCTGACCCGTTTCGGGGGATTGCTCTCCAACTACATCAGGACTCGGCCGACGGCAAGAGGCCCAGGTCCGTCCTCATCACGACGCCGAGCCGGAATGACATGGGCGCCCGCGCGAGCGTTGGGATTGCGACGTCGCTGGCCGTTGGGTTGAATCGGCCGGTCCTGCTTGCCGACGTGAGCCCCGGAGAACAGTCGGTGACAGAGTTGATGCTGAGTTCTCCTCGTATTGACTTCTGCGATTTGCTCTTCGACCCAGGCTTGTCCTTGGACGACATGCTGCTGCCCACGACACAACAATGCCTGACGCTAGCTCCATCGACCAAGACGCCGTCTCATTATCCGGCGGCTGCTAACGTTGCGCTGGTACTGGACAAGTTGTACTCCCGTTTCGATTTTGTCGTAATTTCCGGAGGCGGGATGCTCGGCGAGTCACTAACCCGGGTGATGGCTCAACACGCCGGATGCGTATTGCTTGTGGGCGTCGAGAACGAGACCTTAACAGATGACTTTGACGCCGCCCAAGCGTCGCTAGCTCTGGGACATGCCAAGCGCGTGGCGCTATTGCTCACGGTCCGGGCTGAATAGCCGATGCAGGCGAGCCTCATCATGGAACGGCGGGCGGTTCCGGCGCTCGCGTCTATCGGGCTTGCTTTTGCTGGTACTGGCCTGCTCCTCTACTTGCTAGGCGGCAGCAAGAAGCCCGTTGCGGCCATTCTTGGAGCGCTGACCCTCGGAGCGATCTTGTGGATTTCGGGGAATCCGCGACTAGTGGCGCTATGGGGCTTCGGGTTGGCCCTGCCATTCGACCTCAGCAAACGGTTTGGGCGGTACATCGAAAAGATGGGCGGAGAGTCCGCATTCCGGGTCGAAGTCAGCGACGTCTTTCTTGTCATTCTGCTTTTTTACCTGTGTCGTGACCTCTGGAGCGGACGGCGTGCCGGCTTGTACGTGCCGAAGATCGCGGCAGTTTGGGTGTTGATTTTTGGGTTGGGCGTCATTTCTTTGGCGGTGGGGCCCTTTCGGTTGACCGTCGCGCACGAACTTGCCCGGATGCTCAAAGTCCTGGTCCTGTTCATCACGTTTGCAAATGAACTGACGACTCCCGGACGAATGCTGCATTGCTGCGGGGGTGTGTTGCTGGGATCGCTTGTTCAGTCCGTCGTCGGCGTGATTCAGTTTGTCCGCAAGAAGCATCTCGGGCTGGAACTGCTGGGGGAGACTGGAGCCGGAACGCTGCGGCAGTTGGCGGACGAATCGGTCCGTACCGAGAGGGCATTTCGGGCCGGGGCATTCATGAACCATCCGAACATATTCGGCTGTTTTCTTGCCATAGTGATTCCCCTTGCGTTAGTACTGGCCCTCGGCAAGACAAGCCTGAAATACAAGACCTTTGCGCTGACGTGCACTGGCATGGGAATGGCGGCCCTTATCGCCACCATGTCCCGCTCAGGGTGGCTGAGTTGTGCAGTATCGTGCACCGTGGTGATATTGGTGATGCTGCTGCACGAACGCTCACGCAAGCGCGCCCTTCTCGCCGTCTTCGCCGCTGGGGCAGTGCTGCTCACCGTGGCGTCGTACTTCTCCGATCAGATTCTGACAAGACTACTGGAGAGTAAAGAGGGCGCCATGCTGAGCCGCTACGAATATATCGACACGGCCACGCGCATGATCAAGCGCAAGCCCATCATGGGGTGGGGACTCAACACGTATGTGTGGAATGCGTATCAATTTACAACCGCCGGCCCTCGAAGATCCAGGGAAATCTACAAGCAATGGCTGCCGCCGGTACACAATATTTATTACCTGTGGACGGCGGAACTCGGGTTTGTAGGCTTGGCGGCGCATCTGTTGCTATTCGGCATGATCTTGTATTCCGCATTCCGAAATCTCAAGGTTCGGGATCAGGTGCTGTTTGCCATCAACGTGGCGTGCCTGGCTGGAATGCTGGCGATCATGGTCGACGGAATCTTCAGCTTCACCTGGCGTATCAACAGCATCATGCGCATCTTCTGGGTTTATGCGGCGCTGATCATGGCAATCCAGCAGTGGCGCTATAAAGACGCTCTCCGGCAAAAGCTCGTTCAGCCCGCGGGGCCCGCACAATTAGTTCTTGCGGAAGGGCCTGCCGTTTGACCGGCCAAGCCAATCTGGGAAGGAAGGTCGTCGGCAACACCGTTGCTCAAGTCGCGGGCCGCGGCCTGATTGCACTCTCGCGGTTAGCGGTGGCCAGCGTAATCGTGCGTGGATGGGGCAAGGCCACTTTTGGGGAGTACTCCCTGCTTTTTGTGATCCTGACAATATCCGAGTGGGTACTCGATTTCGGGACAACTGAGATTTTTGTACGCGACGTTTGCGCAAACCGCCAACGGGAGACTGGACTCCTAAAGACGCTGACCGCGGCTAAGCTCCTTCAACTTCCCGCGGCATTTGTCGTGCTGGCAGCAGTGCTGCTGGTGATGAGGTATCCCAGCCACATCGTGGAGGCCGGCCTAAGTGGAGGACTGGGCCTGATCTTCTATTCGGGGGTGTTGATCTACCACACGGTCTTTAAGGCGAATCTCTCGATTCACCTGGAAGTGGCCGCCGAGCTGCTTTCGGTCGTGTTGATGATCGTTCTCGTTTGGATGGCATCGCACTGGCGGGTAAGCCTTGCGGTGTTGATGGCCTGTCACGTTGTATCCCGGGCAACGTTTTTTGCGATTTGCGCGTGGCTCGGACGCAAGCAGTTCCGCCTCACGACTCTTGGACTGAACTACCGCGAGGCATGGTCGAGCTTGCGCACTTCCTCGGCGGTAGGCCTGATCGGGCTGCTGGTGGTGGGCTATGAGGCGTTGGACATGCTGGCCTTGTCGAAGCTCTCAACGCCGGCCGACCTGGCTTACTACTCGGCGGCGCAGCGCCTGATCTGGCCTATCGTCATGGCCCTGTCAAGCGTGGGTGCGACTTTGTATCCCTTGGTGGCTTCCTATTGGCCTCACGACCGGGCCGGCTTTGAGGTGGCCTCCCAGCGCGCACTGAACATTGTCATCCTTTTGGCGTGCGCGGGCGCATGTTGCGCGCTGGCCAGCCCGGTTTTTCTGATGGGCTTGCTGGGACCGGACCTGGTGGAAGGCGCCACGGCATTGCGGATTTTCGCCGTCCTGCTGGTGATCAAGGCGGTCACCGCGACGATGGGGCCCGTACTCTATATCCTTCATGCCCAGCGCCAGGCACTGCGCTTTATCGCGGTTGCAGTCGTTGTCAAGGCTGCGATCGTGCTTGCCGTGGCTCCGCGTTACGGCTACATCGGGGTGGCCGTTGCGGCGGTTCTGGTGGAGACCCTTTTCGCGGCGGCGCCAACCATCGCGATCCTGCAGAGCCGTTCGGGCTACCGGGTTCGCTGGGGAGTTCCGGCGCGGCTAGTCGCCTGCGCCGGCTTGATTGCGGCAGTGGTCGGATGGCTGTTGCCAAGTGGGGGACTGGCCTCAGGAGTCGCCGCCGCGCTGCTCTATTCGCCGCTTGCATTGCTGAGCGGCGCGATCAACATGTCGGATTTCCGGTCGCTTCTCGCACGAAAGGCAACATGAACAGCGATCGTCCCCTGCGGGTGGTACTTGCTTCAGTGGGCCTTGGACGAGTTCAGCGCGGCTTTGAACGCTGGGCACAGGACCTGCTGGAGACCGTATCCTGCCATCCGGACATCGACTTCAAGCTCTTCCGCAGCAAGGGGCCGCTGACGTCCGCCGAGGCTGTTCCTCCGGTGCTCTGGCCCATCACCCGTCTCATGCGCGCTCTGCCCATTGGCGCGGTCGCCGGGCACGAAGAGTACAAACGCGATTCGATCGCCTTCGCACTATGCCTCATCCCGCAATTGTGGCGTGGCCGGTTCGACGTGATTCACCTGGTTGACCCGCCGCTGGCCGTCGCGCTGGGCCAACTGCGCCGCTTCGTACCCTTTTCCGGAACCCTGCTTTTTACGGACGGCTGCGGGATCCCTCCCGGCTGGTATCCTCGCATCGACCACCTGCACCACGTTGGGCTGATGGCCTACCAGGAAGGGTTGGCCGCGGGGGTGCCGGAATCTTGCATGACGCTGGTTCCGAGCGGTGTACACGCGGAGCGCTTCACTCCTTGCCGTGACCGCGCGAGCCTGCGTGAGCGTTACGGCGTACCCGATTCCACCTTCGTGATCCTGGTGGTTAGCGCGGTAAAACGCGACCACAAACGGGTCGACCATGCTATTGAGGAGGTGTCCGCACTGTCCGGGGACGTGCTGCTCTGGATCGACGGCAATCCCGAAGATCCGGAGGTTCCGGCGCTGGCAGAAAAGTTACTGCCGTCCAGACACCGTATCACTCACGTACCTTCAGAGGACGTGGCCGGCCTGTACCAACTCGCGGATGTCCTGGTGCATACTTCGCTTGAAGAGTCGTTCGGACTCACGATCGTAGAAGCGATGTGCTGCGGCCTTCCTGTACTGACCCACGACAATGCGCATTTCCGGTGGCTTGTGAACAATGCGGAATCACATGTGGACATGCAGACGCCAGGGATGCTAGCCGCGCGGCTCGAAGCGATTCGTCCCGCGTTGCCTCGAATGGCCGGCGAGAGCCGGAGGAAAGCAGGGGACGTAGCCGCCCGCTTCGGCTGGAAAGATCTCTCCCGAAAGTACGTTGAAATGTACTACTCGGCGGCGAAATCTCCGCGTGTTTCACTGATTGGCGCCGAACGCTCCATGCTCGCCGCCAGGAGGAAGGCGCCCAGTGTTGAGTGACCGCCGCGCGACGCCCGGCACGGCGCCACTGTTGGGCCGGTTCGTGGCCCGGCATCGCCGAAGCTTCCTCTTTCGCAAGGCGGCGGGGTTGTGCCGCCGGTACTTCTCCTGGTACTCCAATGTCAACTACGACCTTGAGAGCAACGGAGAGGGCTTCGTGCTGGACACCTTGGCGAGATTCTCCCCCCGGGTGATCTTCGATGTCGGCGCCAATGTCGGAGACTGGACGGCTGCGGCCGCGGCGCGGTGTTTGCCGGCGGATGTGCACGCCTTCGAAATCTCGCCGCCTACGTTCTCCCGCTTGTCGAAGCGATTCGAAGGCCAACGGCGGATTCACTGCCTCGGGGCCGGTCTTTCGGACCAGCCAGGAACTGTTACACTCCGGCATTTTGATGGTTTCGAGGCGCTCACGACGGCCACCGAATATCCGCACCCTTTCAGCTATCGGGAAATCGAAGCCCGCGTCACGACAGGCGGCGCTTACGCCACCGCAAACAACATCACGCACATTGATCTCTTGAAGATTGACGTCGAAGGCATGGAGCAAATGGTCCTGCGGGGATTCGACGAATTGTTTGCCGCCAAGGCCATTGACCTTGTGCAGTTCGAGTACGGGCGGGTCAGTATCATCAATCGCTGCCTGTTGCGTGACTTCTACGAGTTCTTTGAAAATCGGGGGTTCCGCGTCGGCAAGATCTATCCGGCGTATGTCGACTTCCGGCCATACGAGATGGGCGACGAGGATTTCCTGGGACCCAACTACCTGGCCTGCCGCGCCGAATGCACCGGGTATCTAAAGGAGTTGGGAGGCGAATAGGTTGCAGGCGCGGCCCACGTGGAGTGAAGTCCAAGCGATGATCGAGGCCGACCGAACGCGCCTGCGGCAATGGTATGGCGGCCCGGTCTCACGCCTGCACCCGGCGTTTGCCTGCGTCTACCTCTACCGGCTTTCACACTATCTCTATCAGAGGGGACATCCTTATGCCGCCCGGTTCGTCTGGCACTGCAACACCTACATAACCGGGTCCGACTTGCCTCCCATGGCGGAGATCGGCGCCGGCCTGGTCATTCCGTGTCCGGCAGGCGCGGCAGTCGCCGCCAAAGTGGGACGAAACTTCACGTTGATGCCGGGGGCAGGCGTCGGCAGCGAAATCGGACGGTATGAGGACATCGGCGCCGGACCAGGGCTGCCGGTGTTGGGTGATGATGTTGTCATGGAACCGCGCAGTGGAGTTCTGGGGCCGATTCGAGTCGGTCACCGTGCCCGCATTTGCGCGGGCGCGACTGCTACCGCGGACGTCCCGGACGGCGCGTCGGTTGTGGGGCCACTCGCGCGCTTTCTGAAACTCGAGGAACGCAAGTGAGTATGCGCGCCGACCTGAGCGAGGATCTCCGCAGGTGCCTGTATCAGTCCCCGGCGCATCGTGCCCGCGGGGATTCGTTGAAGGCTCGGCTCAGCGCCGTATTGAGTCCGCCGTTTCAGTGCGTACTGATCTTCCGGATTTCCCATTGGCTGTGGCGGCGTCGGTGGTACTGGGCGGCCGGCGTCATGGCGGGACTGAATCGCCTGATCTTCAAAGCCAGTCTTGAACCCGCCTCCCGGATCGGACCGGGTGTTTTTCTTCCCCATCCGCCTGGGACGGTGTTTTGCGGATCGGCAGGACGAGGACTGACTGTTTACTCAATTGTGACTTGCGGCCCCTGTGCGGACGGACCCTGGCGAGTGGAACAAGGTCCTGTTCTCGGAGACAACATCACAATTGGCGCCCATTCGGTGATACAGGGCCCGGTGCGCGTTGGTGATGGGACTCGTATCGGTTTTGCTGTCGTTCTCAACCGGGATGCACCCTCAGGCGCGCTTGTTATTTCACGCGCCATGCGAGCCACGATTCAGCCGGCCAAATCATGACCTCTACTCCTCAGTTAAGCGTTGTGATGCCAACCTACGGCCGTGCGGATGTCGTTGACCGCTGCTTACGCGCCCTGACGCGGCAGACGCTCGCTCCAGAGTCCTTTGAGGTGATCGTGGCCGATGACGGATCTCCGGATCACACCTGCGCGATCACAGAGAAGTGGGCGAAACAAGCACGAGACGCGGGAGGGGCGGACATTGTCTACTCCTGTGCGCCCAATGCCGGCGCCAACGCCGCCCGCAATCGAGGATTGTCCGTTTCCCGGGCTCCGATCGTGTTGCTGATCAACGACGACTCGATCCCGGCGCCAACGATGCTGGAACGGCATTTGATGACGCACCGGATGTACGAAGCCGAAGAGTACGCGGTTCTGGGCAGGGTGACGGTGGATCCCGAGCTGCCGCCTTCGCGCCTCGCCGCGCTGCACTTGGACCGTGCGTTCAACGCGATCGGCGGCCGCAGAGAGTTGGACTGGCGGTGGTTCTTTACCTGCAACGTCTCGGTGAAGAAATCGCTGGTGATTCGTGCGGGCTCATTTGAAGAACGCATGCGCTACCACGAAGACCTGGAACTGGCGGAGCGTCTGTCCCACTTGGGGCTTCGCGTCATCTACAATCCCGACGCCCTGGCTTACCACTATCATTTCCTGAGCGAGGCGGAGTTCCTGGGAATCGCCCGGCGTGAGGCGCGAGCGCTTGCGGTTTGGGCGCACAAGGCTCCCCGGTTACGTCCTGTATTGGCCGAATTCGGGTTTGAGCCGGCACTCGCGATCCCGGCGAAGCTCAAGAACCGGGCGCGGGCGCTGCTGTTCAATCCGGCGACCAATGGAATGTGGAGCATGGCTGCGAGGAACTGCCCCACGGCAATCGGGCCGCTCGCGCTCAAGATCTATCTGCAAATCTACCAAAGCGAAAAACGCCGCTGGCTGTTGAGCCTGCTGAACGAGGAAAGGGACAAGTGACCGCTCCTGTACAGGCAAGGCCATGTGAGTTGCTCGGCGTGCGCGTGCACACGACCACGATTCCGGAGTTGAACGGGGCAATAGCCGGCGCCATCGCGAGCAAGAAGCGTTGCATCATTGGCTGCCACAACCTGCACAGCATCTACATGTTCCACAGAGACCGGCGCATGGACGCCTTCTATGAGCTTGTCGACTATATTCACATCGATGGGATGGCCCTCGTTGGAGTTGCGCGATTGCTGGGCTATCCAACCACGCGCGATCACCGCGTCACCTGGATGGATTGGCTTCCACCGCTCATGGAGCGTGCGGCCAAAGAGCGCTGGCGTGTGTACTACCTGGGATCCGCGCCTGGGGTCGCGGAAAAGGCAGCCGGCATTCTGGCGGAGCGCTTTCCAGGTCTACGCATGAAGACTCGCCACGGCTATTTTGATGTGCGCTCCGACAGCGTCGAAAACATGGATGTCCGCAAAGACATCAATGACTATGGGCCTGACTTGCTCATGGTCGGAATGGGGCAGCCGAGACAGGAGATTTGGGTTGCGAACAATGCGGATTTCATACACGCCCATGCAATCGTCACGCCGGGCGCATGCATGGACTACGTCGCTGGTCTCGTCCGGGTCCCGTGGCGCTTCATGGGGCGGCTCGGACTCGAATGGGTCTTTCGTTTGGTAAGCGAGCCGCGACGGCTGGGCAGAAGGTACCTGATCGAGCCATGGTCCTTGGCGCCTTTGCTGATTTCCGATGTCTGGGGACACTGGAGAGGCGGGAGGAAGAGGGATTGAGATGCGGGTACTAGTGACCGGCGGAGGAGGTTACGTCGGCAGCGTCGTTGTCGCTGAATTCGTTCGGCAAGGGCATGAAGTCTGGGTCGTGGACAGCCTGGTGCAAGGGCACCGCGACGCGCTGTGCGGCAGGGCGGAACTCATCGACGGCGACATCGGCGATAGTCAACTGATCTCGGGTCTCTTGCGCCGCCACTCGATCGAGGCCGTGGCGCACCTGGCGGCCGCCACAGTGGTCCATCGTTCCTTGTCGGAGCCAAGGCTGTTCTTTGAAGAGAACCTGATCAAAGGGCTGGCGCTGGTGCATGCGATGTTGGATTGCGGGGTTCAGCGGCTCATATTCTCCTCAACCGCGTCTGTATTCGGCGAACCGAAATACGTCCCGATTGACGAATCGCACCCGCTATTACCGATCAGCTCTTATGGGGAATCCAAGCTCGCTTTCGAGCGGGCATTGGCGCACTACCACACCGCATATGGCCTTCGTGCGGTGATGTTCCGTTACTTCAACGCAGCGGGCGCCCTGTCCGGTATTGGTGAAGATCACCGTCCGGAGACTCACGCCATTCCCGCCATATTCAAGGCTGCGACAGGCGCCTCGGGACCGTTCCCAATCTATGGCACTGACTACGCAACACGCGACGGCACTTGTATTCGGGATTATGTTCACGTCGCGGACCTCGCGAACGCCCATTTGCTGGCGCTGGAGCGCATCGACCACCTCAGATTCGCCGCGCTGAACCTCGGATCGGAGTCCGGCATCTCGGTCCGGGAACTCATAACCGAAGCCGAGTGGGTCACCGGACTAAGAGTTCCAACGATGGACATGCCACGCCGCCCGGGAGACCCGTCAGTGCTGGTCGCGTCCTCCGCGCTGGCGAAAGAGCGTCTAGGATGGAACGCATCCCGGTCAAACCCGCGCGTCATTCTAGCGTCGGCATGGGAGTGGTTTCAGGCACATCCTAACGGATACTTGAAGTAGGGCGCCGCGATGAGGGGAGTCTTTCTCGACCGCGATGGCGTGATCAACGATGACGTGGATCTTCTGCACAAGGCCGAACAACTACGGCTTCTCCCCGGTGTTGCGCGGGCCATCAGGAGACTCAATCAAAGAGGGCTGCCCGTGGTTATCGCCACCAACCAAAGCGTTATCGCGCGCGGGATGATCACGCCCTCCAAACTGGCGTCTATACACAGGCACTTGCGCTGGCTTCTGGCGCTGCGCGGGGCCAGGATCGACGCTATCTTCTACTGTCCTTTTCACGAAGATGCCGATGTCGCGTTCTACCGGCAGGCGAGCGCGGACCGTAAACCACGGCCCGGCATGTTGAAGAAAGCGGCCCGGCTCCTCAGCCTTGACCTGCCACGCTGCTTCGTGGTCGGCGACCGGACAACGGATATCGAAGCGGGCCGCCGCGCGGGTTGCACGACGATCCTTGTGCGCACCGGTTGCGCCGGGCTCGATGCCAGGTTCGCGGTTAAGCCGGACGGCATTTGCAATGACCTGCCTGAAGCCGTCCAATGGATCCTGCGGAGGATTGCCTGATGAATCGCGTTCGGCTTGCCGTGATCCTCTCGGCCGGGCACGGTACGAGGTTGGCTGGATTAACCGCACGCACCCCCAAGGTGATGCTGCCTGTCAACGGCAGGCCCCTGCTGGAACATCACGTAGCCCGCCTGGCAGATGCCGGAGTGGAAGAGGTTTGTTTGAACTTGCACGCGCATCCCGAGGTGATTCGCTCGCATTTTGGCGACGGGTCAGGCGTTGGTGTCCGT
>JADZCI010000228.1 GCA_020851655.1 Bryobacterales bacterium | reverse complement strand
GGAGCACCTCGGTTGATGGGAGTAGTGGACAGGCCGCGAGCCGGGAGGACTCCGCAAAGAGGCGATTGACGGGAGGGGATCTCGCGCTTCCGGTAAGAGAGTATACGACGGCCCTTTGGAGTTCGAGAGGCAAGTTGCTGATCCGATTGACGTAGTGCGGTGTGACCGGTTGCCGCGCCACGTTAGCATAGGGAGTTGACGCCGCGCATGGACAGCCAGTTTGAAGCATCGCAACTCCAGGCCCTGCTGGAATCAGCCAAACTCCTGGCGGGTTCTTCGCTGGACCTGGATGGACTGCTGCGCCACCTGCTGCGCACGGTGATGGGCCGGTTGCTGGTGATGCGCGCCGTCATCGCGATTCGCGAGGGCGCCGGGATGTCGGTCGCGCTGGCGCGGGGCGTTCCGCAACTGAAGAAGGGAGACCCGCTGAACGCGGCGGCGGCGGCCGAGTTGGGGCTCCCCACGATTTTTTCGATCGGGGACCCGGCCGAACCTCTAGGGGTGCTGGCCGTGGGCGCCTGCGCGCGCGGGACCATGGAGGACAACGAGCGGGACTTTCTGCAGGCGCTGCTCGGGATTGCCGCCTCCATTATCCAGAACGCCGCGGCGCACGACCAGGTATTGAAGAGCAACCGGGTGCTGGACCAGAAGATCCAGGAGTTGCGAGCGCTGCTGGACCTGGTGCGGGGATTCGCCTCGACGGTCGATCCGGAGCAGGTGGCGCAACTGCTGATGCTGACGCTCTCGGGACGCTGGGCGGTGCGGAAGCACGCGATTCTGACGTGGAAGAGCGGCCAGCCGGCGATTGAGCGGGTGAAGGGGCTGGAGATTCCCGATGCGGCGAGGCTGCGTGAACTGGCCGACCCGTGGGCGCCGGGTGAAGCGGTGGGGCTGCCGGCCGGCTCAGTGGTGTTTCCGATCCGATCCGGGGACACGACGACGGGTGCGGCGATTTGCGGTCCGCGGCTGGGGAACCAGCCGTATGCGGAAAACGACCTGGAGTTCGGCTCGGGTCTGGTGGCGCAAGCATCGGTGGCGCTGGACAACGCCTGGCATTTCCGGGACACCTTGTACCGGCAACAGCTCGAGAAGGAACTGGCGCTGGCGTCGTCGATCCAGAAAGACCTGTTTCCGCAGAGCATGCCGGCGCTGGCGCACAGCGACATGGCGGGGCGAAACCGCCAAGCGCGGGAGATCGGCGGCGACTACTACGATGTGCTGCCGGTAGGCGAACCGGGCCCGATCAGTCCGCACTTGTTTTGCGTGTGCGACATTTCGGGCAAGGGGATTTCGGCCTCGCTGCTGATGGCCAACATCCAGGCCACTTTGCGCGCGCTGCTGTACACGCTGCCGCCGATGCAGGAGCTGGTGGCGCAGGTGAACGAACTGCTGTATGCGAGCACGCCGTCCAACAAGTACGCGACGGGCTTCTTTCTGCTGTACAACCCGGAGAGCGGGGATTGCGAGTACGTGAACGGCGGCCACAACGACGCCATCATATTGAGAGGCGACGGCAAGGTGGAGATGCTGGGCGCCACCGGCATGCCCATCGGGCTGCTGCCGAAGCGTGAATTCGACAGCGCCGGGGCGAAGCTGAATTCCGGGGACCTGGTGCTGCTGTACTCCGACGGCGTTCCGGAGGCGTGGAACACGGCGGAGGAGGAGTTTGGCAACGAGCGGATTATCGAGTGTCTGCGGGAGACGGCCAACCTGCCGCCGGAGGACATACTCGACCACCTGTTCACGCGCATCGACCAGTTTGCGGCGGGCGCGCCGCAGCACGACGACATCACGATGCTGGTATTGAAGCGCAGGGAGACGCCGTAAGGTGGAGCGATGAGGCCGGGTGTGCCGCGTTCCATCCTGTTGTGGGGCGCCCCGCTCGCCTTTGCGGGCGCGCTGCTGCTACAGTCCCGCCTGAACCGGTTTGTGCCGGCGCGGATCGAGATTGACCGGCAGCAGGCGATCGCCACATCACAGGAACTGGCCGCGGCGCTCGGAGTGCGCCCGGAAGGCTGGACGCGGGTGCTGTCGGTTCCCATCGACAACCGGCTGGAAGAATTTCTGGAAAAGAGCGCCTCTCCGCAACGGGGCCTGGCGCGCAGGCTGCTGAACCCATACCCGGTGGAAGTGCTCCAGATCCGTCCGGACGGCAACCAGTGGATGCTGACGTCGCTGCGCCCAGACGGAAGCATCGGCGGATTCCGGAGAAAAGGCACGTTTGCGGCGAAGGAAGCGGCGGGGCGGGCGGCGGCGGATTATCAGGCGGTGGCTCAAGCAGCGGTGCTCGACCATGTTCCGCGGGGATTGGAAATCGCACTGGGCGAGCCGGAAGCGCAGAGGATGGAGGGCTCGGCGGACCCGGCGGCAACGCGGTATCTGTGGCGCGCGGATTTGCCCAAGGTGGAAGGATTGGACGTGAACGTCACCGCCGAGGTGGAGGACGGCGTTGTCACACGGCTGGAGTTCAGTCCTTTCTATGAAGACAGCCCGCTGGGGCAAGCCGGGTTGCACGCCGCGACGGTGCGGCAGATGGGGAACCTGGGGAAGGTATTGCTGCTGGTGGCGGCGGCGCTGTACGGCTGTTACCGCTATGCGCGGCGGGCGCTGGAGCGGGAAGCGCCTCACCGCCGCGCGCTGCTGGTCGCGGCAGTGATGATTGCGTTCGGCGTGATGCTGGTGATCATCGATCCGGCTTACGGGATTTCCGGGGTTCCGCCGGAACGCCTGGTTGGAGGGGGCGGCTGGTTCATCCGCATCATCTTCATATCGACGGTCGCGGTGCAAGGAGTTCTGCTGGCGCTGGCTTACGGCGCGGGCGAGGGCGAAATCCGGGAAGGCTATGCGGGCAAGCTCACTTCGCTGGATTGTCTCATCATGGGGAAGGTTTTTTCGGCCAACGTGGGCCGGCCGGTGGTGTGCGGGGCGGCGCTGGGCGGTTGGATCCTGCTGGCCGGCAACAGCGTGTTGACGGTGTTGGGAACGAGGCCGGAGATCAGCGGCAACAGCCTGCTGAGGGCGACGTTCGCGCAAGGGCACTGGGCGATCTTGCTGTTCTCGCTGTTGTTGTCCGGCGTGATGAGATCGGTGCTGGGACTGCTGCTGCCGATGACCTTTGCGCGGCGCCATATCCATAGCCGGAAACTGAGCGGGGCCGCGCTGGCGGCGGCGGCGGTGGTGATGTCGGGGGTGGCCAACGCGCTAGCGGTCGACAAGCCGACATTTTGGGTGGACTCGGCGTGCTGCGCGGCGGCGCTGCTGGTTTCGTTCTTCGCCTTCGATTACCTGGCGTCGATCGTGGCGGTGACGGTGTTTTCGTTCGGCTGGTCGCTGCCGGAAGTGGCGGCGTTTTCGAAGGTGTGGCGCGGGTACGACATGCTGTTATACGTGGTGCTGGCGCTCACGGTAGTGGCGGCGGCGGTGATATGGCGGGCGGGGCGGGAGTACGGCGAGTCGCAGGTACGGCCGCAATACGCCCGGAACATGGCGCAGCGTCTGGCGATGCAGGCGGAAATGGACGCGGCGAGGCAAGCGCAGCTACGCCTGCTGCCGGACACGCCGCCGGCGGCGCCCGGGATCACGATTGCGGCATCGTGCACGCCGGCCACGGAGGTGAGCGGGGATTACTATGACTTTTTTCCGCTGCCCGGCGGAGTACTGGGCATCGCGGTGGCCGAAGGCGGCAATGACGGGCTGGCTTCGGCATTGACGATTGCCCTGACGAAGGGGTTCCTGATGGTGGAGAGCGGACGGGGCAAGCCGCCGCGGAAGATCCTGGAAGACCTGGTGCGGATGCTTGGGCGGGCGCTCAAGCGGAGCACGGCGCAGACGGGCGTGCTTTACGCCGTGGTCGACCCGCGCGCGCGGACTCTCGAAGTAGCTTCGACGGGGGAGTTTCCGAAAGGGGCGGTGCTGCATGCGGACGGGAGCGTGAGCGAAGCGGCGGGCACGCTGGCCCTGTCGGCGGGCGACACGCTGCTGTTTTTCACCGACGGCATTCCGCGAACGCTTGGCGCCGGGGAGTCGCCACAGGAGTTGCTGCGCCGGGCGGCGGGCGCACCGGAGACGCGCGGCGCGCAGTCGATCCATGACGGGCTGCTGAACGCCTTACTGCATCGCGAGCGCGGCGTGGCGAAGGAACTGAGCGACGACCTGACGGCGGTGGTGATTCATTTCGAAGACCAGGCCGGGCGAGTGCTGGAGGATGTGGCGTGAAGCGCTGGAGGGTTCTGGCGATCCTGGCGGCGGCGGGCGCCATCGCGTTGTGGTTCCTGTTTCCGCGCCACGATATTTCGCTGCAATCTTTCCACCTGGCGTTGGACCGGGATCAAGCCATCGAGCGGTTGAGGCAGGAAGCGGCGCGGTACGGCATCGACACGGCGGGCTTGAAGCCGCAGGTCAGACTGGCGCTAGCCGATGCGGCGATCAACCTGAAGGCGGCGTTTCCGCAGGCGCCGGCGCTGCGCCCGTTCAGCGGCGCGCGGATCCGGGTGGCGGCGGCATCGGCCGCGGGAAGGGTGGAGGCCACATTCTTCGAAGACGGGCGGCCGGAGGCGTTCCAATCCTCGCTGACGCGGATCAGGACCACACCGGAAGAGGAGTTGGCGCACTATGCGGGACCGGACGCGGCGCGATTTGCGGCGGTGACCAGCGGGGCGTCGGGACGCGGAGGACTGCAATACACGTGGGAGTGGACCGACCCGACTGACGCGGAGATTGTGGCGCGATTTGAGCTATTGCAGAACGATGGGAAGACGGTCCGAACGCGATACAGCGTGAACGCATCAGACCGGGTGCTGGAGGCGGCGCGGCGCAGCAATCACCGCCACTCGCTGGACAGCCTGACGACGAGCGGAACGTTTATGATTTTCGCCGGGCTGGCGGCGGCGTTCTGGACCTTTTTCCGGTCGCTCACGCGGCGCACGGACCACACACGCTTTCCGGTGCGCTTCACGCTGATCCTGATTCTGTTGGCGGCCGTTCCGTTTGTAGCCGGGGTACGCGCGGATGACATCACGCTGGGCGCTCCGGGCGCAGCGGCGGGGAGCGCGGTGGCCGCCGCCTTGATCGGGACAATCTTTGCGGGAACCCTCAACTACTTTCTGTTGGGCGCGGGGTACTCGCTGCTGCCGGAATCGGAGCGGCGCCCGTGGACGGGCATGCAGCTTGTTTCGAAGTCGCGGTTTCTGGCGCGGCGCGTGGGACAGGAAGCGCTGGCGGGGCTGGTGGCGGCGATTCCGCTGCTGGCGATCGTGCTGGCGGGCGCGGCGGCGCTGGGCCGGGTGGAGCGGCTTTACGGCATCGGTTTCCTGATGAGCCCGCGGCCGGCCGTGTCGATGCTCGACGGAGTCTACCAGTTCGACACCATCGGAGTTTTCGGCATGTTCCTGCCGCTCACATTGTGGCTGGTGAAGCCGAGGGCGGCGGCGTGGATGGTGGTGGCGGCGGGCGGAATCCTGTTTTTCGCGGCCTGGCGGCGGCCGTTCGAAACAGACGTATGGATGGAAATCGCGGTGTCGGGCGCGCTGTTTGGCGGCTTGTTCGCGGTGTACCGGTACTTCGGGCTGCTGGCGGCATATGTGGCTGGCGCGGCGGTGGCGGCTCTGCACCATACGCTTGCGTTCGAGTTTCAAGCGAACGCCGGGCTGGCGGACGCGGGGCTGGAAGCGGCGGGGATTTACGCCGCGGCGGCGGCCGGGGCGGGCGTGCTGGCGCGGTGGGGCCGGGCCTACGACGAAGATGCGGCGCGGTCCGAGATGTCGCCGCAGGCGTCCGACATCTCGTGGTCGCAGCGGGACCGGCTGAGAGCCGATTTTGCGGTGGCGCGGAGAGCGCAGCAGGATCTGCTTCCGGCGGGACCTCCGCGCGTGCCGGGCCTGGATGTCGCGGCGGCGTGCCGGCCGGCGCGCGAAGTGGGCGGCGACCTGTTCGAGTTTCTGCGATTGCCGGACGGGCGGACCGGGTTTTGCGTGGCGGACGTTTCCGGCAAAGGGGTGCCGGCGGCGCTGTACATGACGTTGACCACCGGGATTCTGGCCGCGTCCGCCGGGCGGTCGAGCAACATACGCGAGGTGACGGTGGAATTGAACCGGCACTTGCACACGGCGTGCAAGCACCGCACGTTTGTGACGATGGCGCTGGGGGCCTGGGACGAACGCGCGCGATGTTTTGAGCATGTTCGGGCGGGCCACAACCCGCTGTTGCACAGGCCGGCCCGCGGCGGCGCGCACTTTGTTCAGCCCGGCGGTCTCGGCCTGGGACTGGTGCGAGGCGGCCTGTTTGATAACGCGCTGGAGACGCACAGGATCGAACTGGCGCCCGGCGACATGCTGGTGCTGTATTCCGACGGGCTGGTGGAAGCGATGAATCCGCGCAACGAGCAGTTTGGGGAGGACCGTCTGAAGGAGGCGGTTGAGCAGTGCGCGGGCCTCACCGCCGCCAGCGTCCAAGCCCGGATTCTAGAGGCCGTGGACCGCTTTACCGAGGGCGCCGAACCGCACGACGATCTTACGATCATGGTGCTGGCAGCCGTACCGGCGTAACGGCGCGAGTGTAAGATTACGAGAGGCAGAATGGCAACTACGTTTCAGATTGGCCGCAGCGAGCAGGGCAGCACGCGGATCCTGACTTTGGACGGTTACCTGGACGCGCACACGGCGCCGGCGTTCGAAAAAGCGATCCAGGAAGAGTTTGAGGGAGGGCGGAAGAATATCGTGGTCGATTGCGCGAGGCTGACCTACATTTCCTCGGCGGGTCTGGGCGTTTTTATGAGCTTTATCGAGGAAATCCGCGAAGCCGGCGGCGACATACGATTGGCGGCGATCATCCCCAAGGTTTACCAGGTATTCGAGGTGTTGGGCTTCCCCACGCTGTTCCAAATTTTTGACAACACGCCGGCGGCGGTAGCCAGTTTCGAAAGGTCTTGAACCATGCCCTCGTTCGAGAAGTCTTTTACCCTTCACGTCCCGTCGTCAACGGAAAACCTGGCCCTGATCCGGGATTTTGTGGGCAATATCGGCGCCAAGGCGGGCTTTGACGAGAATGAGATCAACAAGATCACGCTGGCGGTCGATGAAGCGGTGGCCAACGTGATTGAGCACGCCTACGGTTCGGACGCCACACGCGAGGTGACGATCCGGGCGGTGCTGGACGCCGACGCGTTGCGGTTCGACATCATCGACAACGGGCGGGGGTTCGACCCCGGGCTGATCAAGCAGAAGGACCTCGAGCAACTGGTGAAAGAGCGCCGGAGCGGAGGTCTGGGATTACGGTTGATCCGGACGGTGATGGATGACGTGCAGTACCAGATCAAGCCTGGTGAGAAGAACGAGCTTCGGATGGTGAAGAAGCTGAAGAAGCGTTGAGAGGGCCCGTGGCCTTTACTGCTTGAGCTCCTGGACGCGGACCTCGGAGGAGAGCGCCAAGTTGAGGACGGTTTCCGCGGGGATGACGGCGGGATCGCCGCGAGTTCCGAGGGCGAGCGCGGTTCCGCCGCCGCCGCCGGCCGCGGCGCCGATTGCCGCGCCTTTACCGCCGCCGGCGATGGCTCCGATGGCCGCTCCGATACCGGCGCCGATGCCGATCTTGGCGGCGTCCTTGCCTTTGCTCTTCTTCGCTTCGAACGTTTTTGCGGCGGTCCGGACCGGCAAGCGGCGTCCATCGGCCATCATGATGCCGCGGAGCGCGACGGAAATGGTGGCGACGCCCTTGACTCTGCCGCCCGGGTCCGCGTTGGTGACGACGCCTTCGACGGCCGATCCGGCATCGGCGACCAGGTAGTTGCCGATGGAAAGCGGTCCCACGAGGGTGGCCTCGAAAAGAGAGCCGGTGGCGGCGGTTTTGGTGGAGATGGGGCCGAGGGTCCGGACGCTGATGACGGTTCCGGCCGGGATGGTGTGGTAGGGCGGCGCAGCCGCCATTTTCCTGGCCTCTTCAACGCCCTGGCGGTTTTTTTCGATGTTGGCGGCGTTATTCTCGATGTTGCCCTTGTTGGCGGCGATGGCGTCTTTGTTGGACGCGATCGCCGACTTGTTGGCGTCGCTGTCGCCAGCCTTGGCGGAGACTTGATTGGAACTTCTGGCCGCCGTGCCAGGCTGGGCGGGTTGGGGCTGCTCACTGGCCGCCTTGGCCTGTTCGAGTTCCTTCTTTTGCTCTTCGATCTGAGCCTGGAGTTCGGCCAGTTTCTTGCCGGTTTCCGACTGGCTCTTACCGCACCCGGCGGCGCCCAGCAAGATGACCACGCAGATGCCGGCGGCGAGTTTGGATCTTTGTCTCACAAGTCCTCCTACG
>JADZCI010000227.1 GCA_020851655.1 Bryobacterales bacterium | reverse complement strand
GCTAGTGCGTCAGCGCATACATCACGTAGTTGACGCCAATGCGCAGCCCGAGGGCAGCGTACTTTTCCGGATAGCGCGGGTCGTCGGCCCACTCCCATGAATCGCCCAGGTCCATGTTGTGGCAGATGGCCACCATCAGTCTGCCCTTGTCATCGTAGACACCGCGCCAGCGCGCTTCAAAGCCGTCTTGCTCATAGGTGCGGCGCGACCGCAGGAACTGGGCGCCCGGGACCTGGTACCGGTCATCGAGGTCGAAAACCGTGTGGAAGATCGCGTCGCGGTTTTCGATCTCTACGATTGGCCGGTCCGGGAACACGCGCCGCATGCTGGCGGCGAAAATTTCCCACTCCATCGTGCCGTGAAAGTCGTCGCACATGAAAAAGCCGCCGCGCAGCAGGTACTCCCGGAGCTTGCTGGCCTGACTGTCCGTCAACTCCCAGTGCCCCACCTCGACGCCATACAGGAACGGCCAGTTGTAGACATCGCTGCCGTCGTCGAGGTTCACAGGTTGTTCCACAGACCTGGCACTGATTCTTGTCAGCCGGCGCAGGATCTGAATCAGGTGCCGGTCCGAACGCGGGTAATCGGTGGTCCAATTCGATTCCCCTTGCCTCCAGTCGCGCCGCCCCCAGCGCCCAAAAGCAATCGGAGGATACATCAGCCGCGCCAGGGTCCACTCCGCGCGCTCGGCGAAATCCGGCGGAAGCGGAAAGTCCTCATACTCCCATCCCGGATATTCACGGAACGGCTTGGGCTGGTCGTGAAACTGCTGAAGCGCGAACAGCGAGACCGGTATCCCGAGTGCCGCGATCACAAGCGCCGCCCGTTTCATGGCCGTGTCCCCATGGTAGCGAAACGTGGCCGGCGCTTGAGACCGCGGTCCGGACGGAAGCGGATTACTGGTTCCGGGCGATCAGGTCCGCCACCGCGGCGACAAATGCGTCCACAAACGGACGGCCGCCGGTCAACAGGTTGCCGGTTGTCATGATGTCGTTCCAGATGTCCGGGTAGACGCCGATGTTCTCCATGTGGTTTCCGGCGGGCAACCCCGGCGTCGAAACCGGTTTGGCGCGCGTGACCAGTGTGCGAGTGGCGCGGGTCTGACCCATCGAGTAAGTGCCGGCGCTGAAGGTTTCCGGATTGCCGCCGCCGCCCGCGGTCCTTGTGCCGAATGCCGTGATGCGCCCCGCATCCTGCAACAGACCGGTGAAGGCTTCCGCGGCCGACAGGGAGAACTCGTTGGTCAGGACCAGGATCGGCTTGTTGTATGCCAGGATGTTGCCGTTGCGATCCGCAAGCGGGGGAATATCCTGGAACGAAGAGCCGCAAACCGGCAGGTTGCCGGTGCTGGCGCGCAGTTCTTTCCGTGCCTCCTGGACCTGCGCCAGGTACCCGGTATAGAGGTCGATCGTGTTTTGGTCCGCGCCCGAATTAATCGCGCTCCAGAGTGAAGACGAGAACGCTTGCGCCCAGAACTCGGTTGCCCGAATTTCGTAAGCGGCGCCGCGGAATGGATACGGAACCAGGCTTCGCATCAGCGTCTCGACATAGCACAGGCTGCCGCCGCCATTATGCATCACGTCGATTACCAGGGCCTTGGTGTTCTGGTTGAAGTAGGCGATCTCGTTCTGAAATTGCAGAACCGCGAGTGCCTGGTTGGACGGTGACATGGTCGGCAGGCGAATGAATCCCGCCACGTTCGATCCCACCGGGAACGTGCCGGTCAGGATCTGGTCGTTGGAACTGCCTCCCAGCCGGCGGACGAACCCCGGCGGCGGAATGAAGACCGGGCTGCGTGAGCCGAACGACGCGACGGCCGAGACCGGACGTCCGGCCGGTTCCGAAGTTTGGAGATCGCGCAGCACCCGAAGGTACGCCGGAACCGGTTCAAGGATGCGTGCCGGCTCGGGACCCGTGTAGACTCCCCAGGGATTCTCTTCACGTTGTTCCGCCACGGGATTCTCGTCCGCCACCGCTTCCGGTTCGGATGACATGGCACGGCCACGAAGCGGCGAAGCGCGCCTGCTGGCGGTGGAAATGGGTATGTCCGGCCGGGTGACGTTGAACGGCGCCTGCACGGGGGAGACAAACAGCAGCGGTGTGCCGTAGACATCCCACGGCATTGTGTAGGAGGCCACCGTGCCATCCTGCGAACGGATTTCGACTGTCGCAGCCGCTCCGATATTGGGCGCGTAGGGATAGAACCCCTGGTAGCGGTCCACCATCGTCAGAGCAGCCAGACGGCGCCGCGCGCTGTCGTTGCCGTTGCCGTTGGCCGAGTACGGTTCCAGTTCATCCAGCCATTGCGACGCCGGCTTGCCGTCGAGCGCAACCACCTCGTCTCCGACGCGGATTGGGTACTCCGAACTGGGCAGGACGAAGCGGTCAATAAAGTCCACCAGCACCTTGCCGTCGTAAATGTCGACGGTAATCGGGAGCCAGGCTTCAAAATCGGACGGCAGAATGAATTCATCGTGGCTGTCTTTGAGCGCCGCCACGTAGCGCACGCAGATGTCATAGAACTCCAGATCGGACTTCGAGTTCTCAACCTGTTTCAACCAGGGTGTGATGTAGAACAGGTCGTAACCGAAAGCGGCCATCTTCCACTCGTAGGGCTTGTAGTTCTTGACATACACCGCGGCCAGTTGCTGGAAGTCGGCAATCTTCTGGTCGCGGGTCATTTGGCCAAACAATGGCGTCAGCAGGAACGCGCTGAGCAGCGCTATTCCAGCTATGCGAAAGGTATTTGTACGGATACAGCGAAACATCGATTCCTCGGTTCAAGTTATTGCTACGGCCATGGCCGCGAGACAGGCATGGCCACTGTGATCGTATAACCACACCGGACCGGCGTGCTACACTCTCGATTCCCATGCGCTATGTCGATCTTGGCGTAGTCCTGGTCTACCTGATCGGGATTACGTGGTTTGGAGCCCGGTTCAAAGAATCGCAAAAATCCCTCAAAGACTATTTCCTCGGTGGCCGAAACACCCCCTGGTGGGCCATCGGATTCTCGATCGTTTCCGCGGAAACGAGCACGCTGACTGTAATCGGAACGCCCGCCCTCTCGTTTGGCGGAAACTTTGGGTTCCTTCAAGTCGTGTTCGGATACCTGCTGGCCCGCATCACGATTTCCATACTGTTTCTGCCGCACTACTTCCGCGGCGAAATGTATACCGCCTATGAGCTGATGGAGCGGAGGTTCGGCACGCGCCTGCGCAAGCTGACCGCGGGAACATTCCTGTTGCTTCGCGCGCTCGCCGAAGGTGTGCGGGTCTTCGCCATCTCCATCGTCATCTCGATCATCCTCGGGACCGGCGAGATCGCCTCCATCATTCTCATCGTGTGCCTCACGCTCTTCTACACCTTTGAGGGCGGCATGACCGCGGTCATTTGGACCGACGTGATTCAGATGTTTCTCTACGTGGGCGGCGCAATCTTCAGCCTGTTCATCATCCTCGGCAACGTCAACGGCGGATGGGATCATGTCGCGCAAATGGCGTCCAGCGCCGGCAAGTTTACCGTCTTCGATTTCGGCTTCGAATGGACGAGAGAGTTTTTCTCCAAGCCCTACTCGTTCTGGGCAGGCGTGCTGGGGGGGTGCTTCCTGACCACGGCGAGCCATGGGACCGAGCAGTTGATGGTGCAGCGCCTGCTTTCGGCCAGGAGCGAGAGCCAAAGCCGCGCCGCGCTGTTCGGCAGTTGGATCGTGATCTTCTTTCAGTTCGCGCTGTTTCTGGTCATTGGTGTGATCCTCTGGGTCTACTACAAGGACACCGGGTTGCAGGCGCCGCAGCCGCCGGACCGGATTTATCCCGAATTCATTTGGAAGCAGTTGCCCGTAGGGGCCGCCGGGTTGGTGATTGCCGCGATTCTGGCGGCGGCGATGTCGAACTTGAGCGCCGCGCTCAATTCGCTGGCTTCGACTACGATCATGGATTTCTACCGGCCCATGGCGCCCGGCAAACCGGAGTTGACTTATTTGAAACTCGCCCGGCAAGCCACTATCGCCTGGGGCATCATCCTGTTTGCCATCGGTGTGCTGGCGCGCGGCGTTCCGTCTGTTCTCGAAGCCGGCCTGGGCATCGCCTCGATTCTCTACGGCGCGCTGCTCGGCGTTTTTCTGCTGGGCATGGCGTCCAGGCGTGCCGGAGAGGTTTCCGCTATGGTGGGCATGGTCGCGGGGCTCGCCGTCAACGTGTATGTCAAGTTCGCAACCACGATCGCCTGGACGTGGTATGTGCTGATTGGTTCGGCTGTGACGGTTGCGGCCGCGCTCGTGGCCTCTTGGATCTTCGATCGGAAGGAGTCGCATGGCTAACTCAGGACCGGGCCTCGTGCGAGCGCTGGGAATCTGGAGCGCGGCTTCGATTGTTGTCGGCACCGTGATCGGCAGCGGAATTTTTCTCGTACCCAAGACGATGATCCTTCAAGCGGGCGATCCGGTCACCGTTCTTGGCGTTTGGATCTTCGGCGGCATCCTGACGCTGGCGGGCGCCCTGACGTACGCCGAGATGGCCGCGATGCTGCCGGAAGCGGGCGGCGAGTACAACTACCTGAAGGCCGCCTACGGGCCGTTCTGGGGCTTCCTGTACTCGTGGACTCAGCTCGCCGTGGCCAAGAGCGCGTCTATCGCGACCCTTGCCACCGGGTTCTTTCTGTACCTGGCGAATTTCCGGCCCGAACTGAACATGGTGTTAACGACGGTGCCCATGCCCGCCGGACCGCCACTGGAAATCCGCAGCGGCCAGTTGTTCGCCATCGGCGTCATTCTGGGCCTCGCCATAGTTAACTACTTCGGCGTCAAGGCGGGCGGCGAACTCCAGGTCGTTGTCACCGTCATCAAAGTGGCGCTGATTGCCGGCATTATTGCCGTTGGCCTGTTCGGTGGAAGAGCAGATGCGGCCAACTACGAGACGTCGATTCCGGCGCCCGGCGGCATTGCCGGCTTTTTCGCGGCTCTGGTCGCCGCGTTGTGGGCCTACGACGGCTGGAACAACCTGGGCATGGTCTCTTCCGAAGTGAAAGACCCGCAACGCAACCTGCCGCGGGCAATCATCCTGGGCACGCTGGCCGTCGTCCTGATTTACCTGCTGACCAACGTGGCGTACTTTCTCGTGCTGCCCGCATCTGGCGTAGCCGCCAGCGATCGCGTGGCGGCCGAGATGATGCGGAAAGTCATGGGGCAGGGCGGCGCGGCGGCGGTCAGCGTAGCGGCGATGATCTCGATTTTCGCGGCGCTGAACGGTTCCATCCTGTCCGGCGCGCGCGTTCCTTATGCGGCTGCCCGGGACGGGCTCTTCCTTCCGGCCTTCAGCCGGGTTCACCCATCCCACCAGACTCCGGCGTTCTCCATCTTTGCCCTGTCCATCTGGTCCTGCGTGCTGATTCTCAGCGGCCAATACGATCAACTGCTCACGCTCGTGATCTTTCCAAGCTGGATCCTGTACGGAATGGCCACTGTGGCGGTGATCGTGCTGCGCAAGAAGCATCCTGACTGGCCGCGCCCGTACCGGACACTCGGCTACCCGGTGGTGCCGGCCATGTTCGCCGGCGTCGCCCTGATCCTGCTGGGTTACACGCTGAAGAACTCGCCGCGCGAGTCCGGGCTGGGACTCATCATTATCGTGTTGGGGCTGCCGGTGTACGCCTGGGTGCGCCGGAAAAGCGGGGACGGTCAGGGGCCAGCGCGGCGCGCCGGAACAAACCAATAGAGACAGAAAAGGCCGATCGGAACCAGATTGACCAGCGCGGGATAGACGAACCGGTGCGAGTAGATTCCGATGAAGGCGAAGAAGGCGATGGAGAAGACCAATGCAACGGCCGCGCCGAGGCGGTCCCACCGGAGCATCAATGCGTATCCGGCCAGCATCATGAAGTGCAGCGCCATCGCTCCCCAAACCATGGGCGGCGGAACCTTGCCGCCGCCGCGCAGAAACCACTCGTTCACATGCTCTACAAAGAAGGCGCCCCAGAACAGAACGATGAGGGTAGCGGTGAGTCTGCCGCCCCATTTTCCGAGTGCCCGGACCACGTCAGGGTTTTTCATGGCTCCATCTTGCCCCGAAACCTACGCGAAAGCGCCTTCGGAATTGTTTCGTTAGTGCCGGCTTTGATGCCTTCGCTTTGGCGCAGGGCGATCCGGTCCTCCATCTCTTCGAGCGTCCGAGGCCAATCCTGCTTCAGCAATCGCGATAGGGCCCGGTCAGCAAGTAGGCGCCCACCTGTCTGGCACTTTGGGCAATAGTTGGTTTCGTTGTTTGCGTGGCGGATTCGCTGAATCTTCTCCCCGCAATGCGGGCAGGGCATACCGTAGCGTCCATGAACGGCCATCCCTTCGCGGAATGCCGTTACCTTCTCAGGAAACTCCTCCCCTGACTCAGAGCGCAGGCGGTTAGTCCAGCCGGTTAGCACTTTCCGGCAGGCTGCATGAAGGCGCTCTACCTCAGCCAGGGTCAAGTTTTGTGTGAGCTTTACCGGTGAAAGTTGTGCTTGATGAAGGATTTCGTCGGAATACGCGTTCCCGATACCGGAGAGAATGCCGGGGTCCGTGAGTGAGCGCTTCAACGTGTGGTTGGACGCAGTGAGAGCGGCTTGGAACTCCTGGACGTGGGCACTTAGAACGTCGATGCCGCCCGGGTCGAGTTGCCTGAGACCGCTCTCACCGGAGACGACGTGTAGGGAAGCGCGCCGTTGGGAACCGGCTTCCGTGAGCAGGAGTGAGCCGTGGTCGAAATCCCAGGCGGCGAGATTGCGCCGTCCAGCGAGACTGACGCCGGCTTTCTTCCAGTGCAGCCGTCCGGCAATCATGAGGTGAATCACCAGCCACAGATCGTTTTCCAGTCCCATGGCGATGCGCTTGCCAACCCCGCGAAACTCGCGGACGCGTTGTCCCGATGCGGCGGTCACCGGCGGGGAGGCTGTGCGCAGCAGGAAAGGGGCGCTGATGCGTACCTGGCGGAGGAACTCGCCGCGCAGGCGAGAATCCAGCGCCTCGATGTACACGGTAATATCGGGGAGTTCCGGCACGGTTTATACTATGATGCGCTGGAGGGCGTCCTTGCGCGAGTGCCTCCGGATTTGGTACCAGAGTAAGGTTACCCGGAGAGGGAACGGGGACGAACGAGTGCCACTACCAGTAACCGAGAAAGCCCAGATGGAAGTCTTCGGGAAGGCCATGAGCCACTTTGGCGCAGGTGACTTCCGCAAGGCGAGGTCGCTGTTTGAGGAAGCCTCCAGCGGTCCGTCGGCCGGCGTCGGCGAATCAGCGCGGATGTATGCCAGGATCTGCGAACAGCGTTTGAACAGCGGCCACGTGTCCGTCAAGACGGCCGAAGACCATTACAACTACGGGATCAGCCTGTTGAACCAGCGCAAGCTGGACGATGCCATCAAGCATCTGAAGGCGGCGATTTCGCAGGGTGAAGATTCCGGTGATGCCTACTATGCGCTCGGGTTGGCGTCGGGTCTGAGCGGCGACGTGCATTCGGCCCGCCAGCATCTGGAGCGAGCCTTCCAACTGAATCCCAAGACGCGGGCGCTGGCGCGCACTGATTCCGACTTCCAGTCGCTGATGGAGCATGCCGAGTTGCGGCGTTTGATCGACGAAGGTTCGGGCGGTTAAGCCCGGCACGCCGGGTATGCGCGGAGCAAGAAAAGCCACCAAAGCGAGTGGCAACCCTTCCGGTCTTCGAGCACCGTTGCGTGTGGTGTCGATCGGCGGCGGCACGGGCCTGAGCACGCTGCTGAAGGGCCTCAAGCACTTTGGGCGCGGACAAGCGGGGCAGGCCTTCGCCACACAACGCGGCTTCCCGTTGCTGGACATCACCGCCGTTGTGACGGTGACCGACGATGGCGGCAGTTCCGGCCGTTTGCGCCGGGATTTCGACATTCTGCCTCCCGGCGATATCCGCAACTGCATGGTCGCGCT
>JADZCI010000226.1 GCA_020851655.1 Bryobacterales bacterium | reverse complement strand
TTCCCGATCTGAACGATCTCGATGAGCTTGGTCGGATTCGAGTCGAGATCCACCATGTTGCCCGCTTCCTTGGCCGCCTGCGTGCCCGTGTTCATCGCTACCGCCACATCGGCCTGCGCCAGCGCCGGCGCATCGTTGGTCCCATCGCCCGTCATGGCCACCAGCCGCCCTTCGGCCTGCTTCTCGCGGATCAATCGCAGCTTGCGTTCCGGTGTGGCGTCGGCCAGGTACTCATCCACGCCGGCTTCGGCGGCGATCGCGGCCGCCGTAAGCGGATTGTCGCCGGTGATCATGATGGTCTTGATGCCGCTCTGGCGAAGCTCCGCGAACCGTTCCTTGATTCCCCCTTTGACGATGTCCTTCAGTTGAATCACACCGAGTGCGCGCGCCCCATCGGAAACCACCAGCGGTGTTCCGCCCTGCCGGGCGATGCCTTCCACCGTCGTACGCACTTCAGGTGGCAAAGCGCCCCCGCCCGCCGAGATGTGCGCTTCGATCGCGTCTCCCGCGCCCTTCCGGATCTGCCTGCCGTCCAGGTCGATTCCGCTCATCCGTGTGCGCGCCGAAAACGGCACAAAGTGTGCGCCCAGTTGATGCAGGTCCCGCTCGCGAATCCCGAACCTCTCTTTGGCCAGCACCACGACACTGCGTCCTTCCGGAGTTTCGTCCGCCAGCGACGCAAGCTGCGCGGCATCGGCCAGTTGCCGCTCGCTCACGCCGGCCGCCGGAATAAATGCCGTGGCCTGCCGGTTGCCCAGCGTAATCGTACCCGTCTTGTCCAGCAGGAGCACATCCACGTCGCCAGCCGCCTCGACCGCGCGCCCGGAGAGCGCCAGAACGTTGGCCCTCAACATGCGATCCATGCCGGCGATGCCGATGGCGGAAAGCAGCGCGCCGATGGTCGTTGGGATCAGGCAGACCAGCAGCGCGACGAGAACCGTCACCGTCACCGGCGTGCCTCGGCCCGCTTCCTTCACCGCGAAGATCGAGAAGGGCAGCAACGTAACCGTGGCGGCGAGAAACACAATCGTGAGCGCCGCCAGCAGAATGTTCAAGGCGATCTCGTTGGGCGTCTTCTGGCGTTTGGCGCCTTCCACCATGGCGATCATGCGGTTGAGAAAACTCTCGCCCTCTTCGGCGGTCACCCGGATCACCAGCCAGTCGGAAAGCACGCGCGTGCCCCCGGTGACACTCGAGCGGTCGCCGCCGCTTTCCCGTATGACCGGCGCGCTCTCGCCCGTGATGGCGCTTTCGTCCACCGAGGCGGCGCCGTCGATCACCTCGCCGTCCATCGGAATGTAATCTCCGGCTTCCGCCAGCACGACGTCGCCTTTGTGCAGCGCGGTGCTGGCCACGCGCGTGGCCGCCGCGCCATAGCGGGGTTCACCAAGCTTCTTCGCCACCACCTCCCGGCGGCTCTTGCGCAGCGTTTCAGCCTGGGCTTTGCCCCGGCCCTCGGCCACCGCTTCGGCAAAGTTGCCAAAGATGACGGTGAACCAGAGCCAGACGCTGATGGCCAGGATGAAGCTCGCCGGCGCCTCGCCGCCTCCGCTGAGCGCCTGTAGCCCCAGCACCGTGGTCAGCGCGCTCCCCACATAGACCACAAACATGACCGGGTTTCGGACCATGTGCTTCGGGTTCAACTTCCGCAGCGACTCAATCGCGGCCATCCGCGCGATGTGCGGATCAAACAACTTCCGGTGCTGGCTCATTGCAGCGCCTCCACAATCGGCCCCAGCGCCAGCGCCGGGATGAAAGCCAGCGCGCCCACAATCAACACCGCGCCGGCCAGCAGGATGACGAAGAGCGGCGTGTGGGTGGCCAGTGTGCCAGGTCCGGCGGGGACCGTCTTCTTGGCCGCCAGCGACCCGGCGATCGCCAGCACCGGCAGCGCCACCCAGTAGCGCCCCATCAGCATGGCGATGCCGCCCGTAAAGTTCACCAGCGGATTGTCGGCGCCATATCCCGCAAACGCGCTGCCATTGTTGTTGGCCATCGACGTGAACGCGTACAGAATCTCGCTAAAGCCATGCGCCCCGCGATTGGTGAGCCCGCTTGTGCCCATCGGCGTCACCGCCGCCACCGCCGTGCCCAGCAGCACACACAGCGGCGGCGCCAGGATCGCAATCGAGGCCATCTTCATCTCAAAGGCCTCGATCTTTTTGCCCAGGTACTCCGGCGTCCGCCCTACCATCAGCCCGGCCAGAAAGACCGCGATAATCGCAAAGACGATCATCCCGTTCAGCCCCGAGCCCACTCCGCCGAACACGACCTCGCCCAACTGCATCAGAAACATCGGGCCCAGTCCGCCGATCGCCGTGTAGGAGTCGTGCATCGAGTTGACGCATCCGTTGGAAGCCGCCGTGGTCACCACCGCCCAGATGGCCGACGTGGCCGTGCCGAAGCGCGCTTCCTTGCCTTCCAGGTTTCCCTGCTCAGCCTGGATCGTGATCGCCAGAAGCGGAACAAACACGAGGAGCATGGCGGCGAGCAAGGCCCAGCCCTGCCGTTTGTCATTCACCAAACGCCCGAACGTGTAGCACAGCGCGGCCGGAATGAGCAGGATAGACAGGCATTCCAGAAAGTTCGCAAGTGGTGTCGGGTTCTCAAACGGGTGCGCCGAGTTGGCGTTGAAGAAGCCGCCGCCGTTGGTGCCGAGTTGTTTGATGGCCACCTGCGACGCCGCCGGACCCATGGGCAGCACCTGCTTGGAATCGGTGACTTGCACGTAGTGGTCCATGTTCTGGACGACTCCCTGAGAAACCAAAGCGAGCGCGAGCAGGATGGAAAGCGGCAACAGAATGTAGACCACGCTGCGGACAAAGTCCACCCAATAGTTGCCGATCTCCTGGCTCTTGCGCGACAGCAGGCCCCGGGCCAGCGCCACCAGCACGGCCATGCCGGATGCCGCCGACAAAAAGTTCTGTACCGTGAGTCCCATCATCTGGGTGAAGTAGCTCAAGGCCATTTCGCCGCCATAATTCTGCCAGTTGGTGTTGGTGACGAAACTGGCCGCGATGTTGAAAGCGGTGTGCGGCGCCACGGGCCCCATGCCTTGCGGGTTCCACCCCAACAGGTGCTGTAACCGGAGCATCCCGTACAGCAGGACAAAGCCAGCCGCGTTCGACGCCAGAAATGCGCCCGCGTACGCCACCCAACTCATCGGCGCGGGGTTCGAGAGCCCGGCCAGGCGGTAGATCCAGCGCTCCGGCGCAATCTGCCAGCGCCCCGTGTAGACCTGCGCCATGTAGGCTCCCAGCGGCTTGACCAGCGCCAGCAGCACCAGGAGGTACAGCCCGGCTTGCAACACATCGTTAAAGCTCATGAGAAGATCTCCGGCTTGAGCAGCGCCACAAAGAGGTAGGCCAACAGCCCGGCGGCGATGATGCCGCCAACCACGTACAGGGTCACCATGGCCGGCTCCCCATCGCGCGCTTCACGACAAGCCAGGATCCGGCGAAAAAGAGGGCCGCCAGCCCGAGACAGATTCCGTCGTACATTGTGCCTTCCATTGCGGCGGCGCCGTCTGTGGCCCCGCCTCTAAATGGAGCTTACGGATTCCCGTGTTAGAGCCGTGCTAAAGTGCCCGCTTGGGGAATAAAGATTTTGCAAAGAAACCGGGCGTACCGCGCGCGCCGCGGAGTCAGCGCACCGGTCCGGCCCGCTCGCGCGCTCGTTGAATCGCCTTGGCGCTGCGTTCCCGGTAGTCATCGAGCGGCAGCAAACCATATTCGCGGATCAGATCCTCAACGGTCAGCGCGGGATCGAGTGATGCAACCGTGACCCAATCGTCATCGTGGTTCCAGACGATCTTTACCTTGCGCCCGTACTTCTGCTGCATCTGCCGCATCTTGTGCACATGCAGGTCGATCTCAAACAGCCGCTCGCCCAGCGGCAGCACCGCGCCGGCCCACGGCTGGTACTTTCCCGATATCGCCAGCACGTCCCCGGTAATGCCGTATATGCGCGCCGCGCCGGTCCGCGGTGACGTGACGGCAAAGATCTGATTGCGGAGAGCCAGCGCCGCGGTCTGTTGCGCAGCCGGGTACGCCGAAGGAAAGAAGATCACTCTCGCACCCTTCTGCCGCAGCTTGTCCCAGCTATCCCACCAGTTGACATCAAAGCAAATCTGGATTCCGATTCGTCCAAAGTCGGTGTCGAACACCGGCGCATCCTCCGCGCCCGGAGTCGTGCCTTCTTCGATCTCGCCTTCGGTGGGATGGATCTTGTCATAGATCCCCGCAATTTCGCCGTTTCTCCCCACCAGCACCGCGGAATTGTACTTCCGTGGCCCAACCTTCCTCGCCACCCCGAAGATCACGTATGCGGCGTGTTCCCGCGCCCACTTCCGGATCTTCAACGTCACGGGGCCATCCGGAACCGTCTCCGCCGCCGCGCCGGCAAAGAGTTCGGGCAAGCACGCAATGTCAGGCTGGAACGAGGCCGCCTGATTCAGCCGTTCCAGAGTGTCTTCGAGTGCCGTGGGAGATTCGCGGTTGAGACGGTCCTGGCTGACCGTGACAACCCGGACAAGCGGATTGCGGCGGGAAGATGCCGGGGCGGGCTCCGCCGTCCACCCGATGGCGCTCGCGCCCGCCGCCAGCACCAGCATCAAACCCGCCCGTGCGCGCATCCGTCCTACCACATGAACTTGAGCCCCAATTGTATTTCACGCGGCGCTCGCACGCAGTCCACCGCGCCAAACCCGGTGCCCGGGTCGGCGGGAGACCCAGCCGTGTCGGATAGCGGAACGAAATTGGTGTTCGCTCCGCAAAATTGGGTATGGTTGAACGCATTAAAGAAGTCTGCGCGAAACTGAAGTCGCGCTTCCTCGCCCGCCTGCCGCGCCCCGAACCCCGGCAGCCGGAATTCCTTGAACGCCGAAATGTCCCAATTGCTCACTCCCGGCATGCGCACGATGCCCTTGCCGGCGTTGCCGATCGTGCCGGGCGCCTGCAACACAAACGCGCTGGTGTTGAAGTACCGCGGCAGACTGCGTTCGCCCCGGTCGAGATTGGCCGCGGCGACCACGTTCGTCCGCTCGCATTCAGAACCGAAAAGTCCCGCATAGCCGCCTTCGGCGCAGACACTGGCCGGAAGCCCGGTGCGGAACGCGGTGACCCCCGACACCTGCCAGCCGCCCAGCACCGCCCTGCTAAAGCCCGTAGCCCCGGAAAAGAACGGCAACTCCCAGTTGTAGTTGAAGGTCAAGGCATGGCGCTGGTCGGCCGAGGCGAAGCCCTTCTCAATCGACGGATTGTAGGCATCGTACACCGGCGAGTCGATCGCCTCCGAATCTCGGTTGCTCGTCGTCGAGATGGTCGTCCCATAAGCATAGGCGGCCTGAAACATGAGCTGCCTTCCCAGGCGATGGCTTACGAATGCCTGGAGCGAACTATAGCGCGTTGTGCCGGCTCGCTCGTTTACGTAAATGTGTGAGTAACCCAGATACGGCCGCACCAGATCCGGGTTGACGTTCCCTTCATAGACATCCTTGCGATACTGCGCCGGAACCTGGTTGATATCCCGGTTCCGCCCCTGGTGAACCTGGTGGCTCCCCACATAGCTCACATCGAGTGTCGTACCCGGGACCAGTTCATACTGCGCTCCGAAACTGTATTGATAACTGGCCGGCGTCTTGTAGATCGGGTCGAGCGTTTGGAGAAACGTCGGCGCCTGCGGCGTGTTTGGATTGAACGGCGCCAGAATGCCCGGCGCAAGCTGCGAGAAAGTCAGACTGGTCAACTCGACCGTGCGGTTGAAAGGCGGCGGCATTCCCAGCGCGCTCGTCAGAGACCCCGCATCGCGGCCATGAAATATGCCCGCGCCGGTCCGGATCACCAGCTTCCGGCTGGCCAGCGGCGTCCAGGCAATCCCCAGCCGCGGCTCCCAGTTTTGATAGTGATGATGCACCAGCGCGGCGCTGGCCGCCTCCGGCGACGCCGGAGTGACAATCCCATTCATCGTGTCGCACAGCTTCGGATCAACCAGGCCATCTTCATCAAAGGCGGCCGTCGAACAGCGCGACCGGTTGTACAGACTTCCATAGAAGTTGGAGATGTTGTTCTTCTCCGACCGCGCCGGTCCCAGATACTGCCACCGCAGCCCGAAATCCAGCGTGAGATCGGAACGGATCTTCCAGTTGTCGGCAATGTAGAGCCCGAGATCGATCAGCCGGCTCGGAACCACGTTGGTCGTCTCTTCTTCCTGATAGGACCGAAGCTTTCCCAGGAGCGCATCACGCATGGACCGCCAGCGGAGCCTGCCCGCCGTGAAATTCCCGGCGCCATTCGCCATCTCGCTCAGACGTCCGGAACTCCAATCGAAACCGGCCCTCAGGTTGTGCTTGCCGGTCGTGTACGCCAGGTTGTCGCGTACCTGGAAAATGTCCATGTGGTTCAGGTAGTTCGACTGATGCTTGATCCGGTCAAAGCCGTCGAATCCGCTGTTGCGCGGCCAGGAACCGCTGGTCTCGGGAAACAACTCGGTATAGGTGAAGCCGTCGCGGGAAAGCAGCTTTGGATCCGATGTCTTGCCGTCGACCAAGCCAAACGGCCGGCCGTTGTAGCCGAACTGCGCGACGTTCAACATGCGCGGAGTCAGGATCGTGGTTACGTTCGCCACCAGGTTCTTGCCGCCATAAAAGAGGTCGCTGTTCACCGATGGAAATGCGTCGTCGCCCCAGCCGTCCTGATAGTTGGTGGCGCTTTGATCCTCCTGGATGTAGCGAAACGACAGCCGCGTCTTGTCTCCGAAGCTGTGATCCCACCGGCCCATGGCCTGGTTGTGCACCAGGTAGTTGTTCGGACTGTCAATCCAGTTGAATCCATGATCGGCAAAAGTCGTGTTGGGAAGCGGATAGCGGGCCAGCATGGCGGTGGCGTTCGGGTCGATCATCGCGCGCGGCACATTGGGCTCGTCCACCGTCTGCTCCTGTGGATCGAACGGCTGCGCCACGCAAGGTCCGGATGTCACCGAGCAGGTGGGATCGAGGATGCCCACGCGCTGGCGCGCCGTGGGAACGGTGGACGTCTGCACAACGCCCCGGCTCTCGCGGCGGCCCTCATAAGAGAAAAAGAAAAAGTCCTTGGTGCGGTCGCGGTTGTACCGCCCGGGAATCCAGAACGGGCCGCCAATCGTGGCGCCAAAGTCGTGCTGGCGCAGCTTGCTCTTGGCGCCGCCTGAAGAGTTCAGAAAAAAGTCCGTCGCGTCGAGTTTGTCATTGCGCAGAAACTCAAACGCGGTGCCGTGAAATTGCTGCGTGCCGGCCTTGGTGACGACGTTGACAATCCCGCCTGTGCCGCCCCCATACTCCGCGCCATAATTGCCCCGCAGCACTTTGAACTCCTCAATCGCATCCACCGATGGCGTGACCGCGTTTCCATTGTTCGATCCGATACCCATGTTCGAAACGCCGTCCACCATCCACACATTCGAATTCGACTGGCCGCCGTTGATGGACGTGGCGGTGTCGGCATTCAGCCCCGTACCGCTTCCCAGCCGGCCGCCTTCCGGCGAAACGCCGGGAAACAGGTCGAGCACCTGCGAGTACACACGCCCGCCCAGCGGCAGGTCCTTAAGCTGTGACGGCGCCACCAGGTTCGACACGTCCGCGCTCTCCGTCTGGATCGCGCCGGCCTCGCCCCGAACCGTGATGCTCTGCGTGGTTTGTCCGACTTCCATCTTCACCATGAAGTAGCGCCGGTCGCTGACATCCAGGCGTATCCCCTCGGCGCGGTAGGTCTTGAAACCCGCCATTTCCACCGTCAGCCGGTAGTCGCCGACCGGCAGACTGTTAAAGACGAAAGTTCCCGCCGTGCTCGTCGGTATCTGGCGTCTCCTTCCGGTCAGAATGTCGGTCACGGCCACATTAGCGTTCACGATGAGGCCTTCGTTCTCGTCAAGCACCATTCCCGAGATCGTCCCGCTGCTTTCCTGCGCCACGGCCGCCGGAATCATCACCAAGGCCAGCACAACGGCCGCCAAGAAAGACAAGCAGAATCTGCGTTTCATATCCGAACCCTCCCAAAGCAACGAATGCTGGACACTCATGTCCGGCAATTGTATGGGCGGAAAATCGAATCATCAAATCAATTCGCCATTACCAGTACATCAGCGGCTATGTTGTTGTAAGCATGGAATTCACCGGCATAAACTTCTGATCGTCTCCGAACACTTCCGGTGCTATAATCGCCCTCGGAGCAACGATGGCCACGGCTTCATCCCCCGGTGTCGCAAGCGGGAGCACGGGCTCTTTTTCCGCCTCTGCCGCCCTGTGGCGCTTCGGCAGCTTTGAGGTCGACCGCGAGGCAGAAGAGATTCGCAAGAGCGGTATCCGTCTCCACCTGCCGGGCCAGCCGTTTCAAATATTGACCATCCTCCTGGAGCATGCCGGTCAAGTGGTCACCCGCGAGGAACTGCGCCAGTGGCTCTGGCCTGAAGATCCGCCCGCCGATTTCGACCGCTCCCTCAACACCGCGGTGAACCGCCTGCGCAGCGTCCTTTGCGACGCCGCCGGCAGTGTGCGCTACATCGAAACCCTGCCGCGCAAAGGATACCGGTTTGTCGCGCCCGTGGAGCGGCTGGTCCGCCCGGCGAAATCGGCGGCGATTCCCGCAAACGTACCGCCCGCCGCGGCGGCGCGCGAACTGCCGGGAACGGCCCGCTACAAACGTGCCCTGACCCTGGTGGCGGCCGCCGGTGCGCTCATCGCCGCAGCCTGGATCATCAACCGCCGCGCCGCGGTTCCCACTGCCGCTCATATCGTCGCGCTGACCGGTTACCCCGGCGCCGAAACCACTCCTTCGTGGTCGCCCGATGGAACCCGAGTCGCCTTTTCATGGAACGGAGGGACGGGAAGCAACCTCGATGTCTATGTCCTGCAACTTGGCTCGGCGGCGCCCGAACGGCTGACTGAAAGCACCGGCAATGAGTTCGCCCCGCGCTACTCCCCCGACGGGCGCCGGATTGCCTTCTACCGCCGCGCCGGCGACAGCGCCTACCTTCACATCGTCTCTTCCGTGCAGCGCAATCTGGTCCGTTCCGCGGGCTTTGGACTGAATGTCGGTCCGGACGTTCCGTTCGCGGCCAATCTCGCCTTTGCGCCCGCCCCCGATTTGGCCTTCCTGTCCTGGTCACCGGACGCAAAAGATATCGCCTACGTCGACAAGTCCAGCCCGGGCGAACCGTTCAGCGTCTTCCTGTTGTCCGTTGCCGGCTGGCGCGGCGAGAAGATCACCTGGCCCCCGCCGGGCATCCGCGGTGACGGGTCTCCCGCATTTTCTCCCGATGGACGCCAGCTCGCCTTCGTGCGCAGCCAGAACGCCGCGAGCGCCGACCTTTTCGTTTTGTCTCTGGACGGCGGCGGCGCGCGCCGCCTTACCTGGGACAATTGCCGCATCAGCGGTATCGCCTGGACCAGCGGCGGCAAGGCCATCGTTTTCTCGTCGGAGCGCTCCGGTGAGCCTGCGTTGTGGCGCATCAGCATGCCGGGAGCGGTGCTGGAACGGATTCCACAGGTGCGCGAACCAGCGGTGCTGCCCGCCCTTGCCGAAAAATCGGAGGCCCTGGCATTTGCCCGCTGGCCGGAGCGGCAGGAGATTGTCCGCGTGCCGCTTCCACCGCCGGGCGCCGCCGCCGGTTCGGCCGGGGCGGAAAGGTTTAACCCCGACGCCAGTAATCCCGAGTTTTCACCCGGCGGAACCAGAGTGGCCTTCTCCTCCGGAGGCGATGGCGGAAGCGGAATCTGGGTGAGTGACTCCACCGGAAAAAACCCCGTACGGCTGACCGGGACCGACCGCTATTCCGCCAGCCCCAAGTGGTCCCCTGATGGACGC
>JADZCI010000225.1 GCA_020851655.1 Bryobacterales bacterium | reverse complement strand
CCACTTTCGTGATGTGACGGGCGGTGTGTACAAGGCCCGGGAACGTATTCACGGCAGCGTGCTGATCTGCCATTACTAGCGATTCCAGCTTCATGCAGGCGAGTTGCAGCCTGCAATCCGAACTGAGACCGGTTTTTTGCGATTGGCTCCCCCTCGCGGGTTGGCTGCGCTTTGTACCGGCCATTGTAGCACGTGTGTAGCCCTAGACATAAAGGCCATGCTGACTTGACGTCATCCCCACCTTCCTCCACCTTATCGGTAGCGGTCTCCTGAGAGTGCTTTCTAAAAGAAGTGGCAACACAGGACAAGGGTTGCGCTCGTTGCGGGACTTAACCCAACATCTCACGACACGAGCTGACGACAGCCATGCAGCACCTCGGCCACAGTCCCTTGCGGGTCAACCAGCGTTTCCGCCGGTCTGCCATGGCCGTTCGAGCCTAGGTAAGGTTCTTCGCGTTGCGTCGAATTGACCCACATGCTCCACCGCTTGTGCGGGCCCCCGTCAATTCCTTTGAGTTTCAGCCTTGCGACCGTACTCCCCAGGCGGCGGACTTAACGCGTTAGCTTCGGCACTCATCCAATGAAAGACGAACACCAAGTCCGCATCGTTTAGGGCGTGGACTACCAGGGTATCTAATCCTGTTTGCTCCCCACGCTTTCGTGCCTCAGTGTCAGTAATGGTCCAGGAAGCCGTCTACACCACAGGTGTTCCTCCTGATATCTACGCATTTCACCGCTACACCAGGAATTCCACTTCCCTCTCCCACACTCTAGCCGGCCAGTTTTCGGCGCACCCTCCCAGTTGAGCCGGGAGATTTCACACCAAACTTAGCCAACCACCTACGCACTCTTTACGCCCAGTAATTCCGAACAACGCTTGCTGCCTACGTATTACCGCGGCTGCTGGCACGTAGTTAGCCGCAGCTTCTTCTCCGGGTACCGTCATTATCGTCCCCGTCGAAAGAGCTTTACACCCCGAAGGGCTTCATCACTCACGCGGCGTCGCTGCATCAGGGTTTCCCCCATTGTGCAAGATTCCCCACTGCTGCCTCCCGTAGGAGTCTGGCCCGTATTTCAGTGCCAGTGTGGCCGTGTGCCCTCTCAGGCCGGCTACCGATCGTTGCCTTGGTGGGCTTTTACCCCGCCAACAAGCTAATCGGCCGCGGACTCTTCTCACAGCGCATTGCTGCTTTGCCCTCTCGGGATTATGCGGTATTAGCCCCGGTTTCCCAGGGTTATTCCCCACTACGAGGTAGATGATCCACGTGTTACTCACCCGTGCGCCACTGTACTCATGAATTGCTCCACTTTCTCGTGCGACTTGCATGTGTTAAGCGCGCCGCCAGCGTTGATTCTGAGCCGGGATCAAACTCTCATTTGAAATGATTGAGTTTGCTTGTGCCCCGGTTTGAGTCTCAAATCTGACTCGGAATTAACATTCACGTTCAACCAGATTGTCAAAGATCTGAACGCCCCCAGCCGATCTTGCGAAAGAACTGGTTGGCGCCGGCTCCGAATCTCGCTTTTGGCGCGGACTGTCCCGCCACCAAAAAATTCGGGAACTTTTGGGCTGCTCTTTGACGATAGCAGACTTTACAGCCTGATTCCGTCCGTTATGCCCATCGACAAGATTACCGCGAATCGATCACGCTCGCAAGCTTTTTTTCGACTCGCTCCGTCTCTGAGCTTCCCTGAAGAGTGCTTCCTCACTTAAGCTACCAAACCCCACCACACTCTGCAACAATCTGAAACATTAAGAACTCTTCATGCCGCCAGCCAGGCTCGCGTCTTCGCCTCCCTGCTCCGCAACCTATTCTGCCTGTGCGATTTAGCTTCAATCTCTCGCCGGGACGCCTTGGCGGGAGATTCACTAGAACGCTAGACGCGGGCGGCGGCGACGGCCATGAGCGGGTCGTTGGGATAGAAATGATCGACGTTTTCCGGCGTCACCAGTTGATGTTTGGTGAAGCTGGCGGGTTGGACGGGTTTGTGCGCGAGCAGGTCGAGGGCTAAACGGATCACGCCATCGCCATAGTTCTCGGGGAAGTAGGCAACCGAGCCGATGAGCCGGCTGCGAGGTTCCCGCATTTCGGCGCGGGCCTCGGGCTCGGCATTCTGTCCGACGATGGCACAGTGGGGTGCGCGCCCGCATTCCTCGAACGCCCTCAGTGCGCCCAAGGCGCTGGCATCGTTGGCGGCGCCGACCAGAATCCTTTTCGCCTTGGACGTACGCAGGTGCCGGCGCACCATTTCCAGGGCTGTCTTGAACTGTCCGTCGGCATCGAACTGATACACGGGCATCTTCTCCGTCGAGCGGAGCACTTCTTTCAGTCCCGTCATGATTCCGCGCATGCGGACTCGCGGCAGCGCGCCGGCGCGGGAAAGTTCCAGCAGCAGCACTTCGTCCACGCCACCGAACCAGTTCCGTTTGGCCCAACGCCCGAGATGGCGTCCGGCGATCATGCCGGCTTCGTAGTTGTTGGCGCCGAAGTAGGTCGCGCCCGGATGGGGAATGTCGATCGCGATGAACGGGACACCGGCTTCCATGTACATGGCGGCAATGGCGGGCGCCACGGACTCGTCGGCTTGAAATTCGATCGCCAGGTCGACGTTCTCGCGAATCAACTGGCCGGCGCTGCGCAGCGCCGTCTTGGCGTCGTAGCGGTTGTCGGCGACGATCAATTCGACGTTGGCGGCTTCGGCGGCGCGTTCCACGCTGGCGAGGACCTCGCGCACAAAAGAACAGTCCTGCCCCTGGGAGGCGTACCCGATGCGGTAGGTCCGGCTCAAACGTTTCTCGGAAACCAGGCGGTACTGGTTGTCGCCGACCTTGTCGAGAAAGCCGCACTCGTGGAGGGTGTAGAGCAGGCGGAAGCACATGCCCTTGTTGAATCCGGTCCTGCCGGCGACATCGCGGAGACGCAGGATTTCGCCGCGCGACTGAAACGCCGCCAACACTTCCGAGGCGTGAACAACCGATTTCACCAAGTAACGGCTCGGGTGAATTGATCTCATGACGGCAAAGCCTCCCTTCCCTGGTTAGCGCCTAAGCCCCGTGGTGAACATTATGTGTCAGCGCAGTTCGTTTCGCAATGCCAAATCGGGATCTTGGCCTCAAGCGCCGATTGCCCCGGGCGGCAACCGCTCCCGCATCGAGCGGGAAATCCCAAGACCGTTGAAAATCGGGCCGATTCCGGTGGAAGCACGAACGGACCGTCCGCTCGGACGCGGGCGCCGAATCGGAGCCGGCTTTTTGCACTGCGAAACAAGCCACGGCGGGCGAGTTTCTGGTTGTGAGCCGGGGCCGAAGACAATAGACTCGGTGCGTGATCGGCGAAAGGCTGGCGGGCGGCTCCGCACTGAAGGTCGGGCTTTTCGGTATCGGTCTCGACGCTTACTGGCCGCAGTTCGGCGGGCTGCTGGAGAAACTGGGCGGCGCACAAGCAAGTGTGGCGGCGCGGCTGGCGCGGCCGGGCGTCGAGGTCGTCAACCTTGGGATGATCGACACTGCCGCCAAGGCGGTGCGTGCCGGGCTGGAGTTCCGGCGGGAATGCGTCGACCTGCTCTTTCTACACATAACGACGTACGCACTGTCGTCAACGGTGTTGCCGGTGGTGCGGCGCGCACGGGTTCCGGTCATTGTGCTGAACCTGGCGCCGGGACCCGCCATCGATTACGCCGTGTTCAACGCCATGGGCGACCGCGGCGCGATGACCGGAGAATGGCTGGCGTGGTGCCAGGCATGTCCCGCGCCTGAAATCGCCAACGTGTTCCGGCGCTGCGGCATTCCCTTTTTTGAAGTCACCGGCATGATCGACGGCGACCCGGCGGCTTGGAATGAGATCGACGCGTGGCTGGACGCGGCCCGAGTGGCGCACGTGATGGAAGAAAACCGGCTCGGGGTGATGGGTCACTATTACGGCGGCATGTTGGACGTTTACTCGGACCTCACCTTGCAGTGCGCGACGTTCGGGGGACACATCGAGATCGTGGAGGTGGACGAACTTACCAGCCTGCGGAGCGAGGTGTCTGAAAGCGAGGCTGGGGAGCGCGTCGCGCTGTTTCGTGAAGTGTTCGACGTTCAGGCCGACTGCTGCGAAGGGGAGTTGAAAAGGTCCGCGCGAACGTCGGTGGCGCTGGACCGGCTTGTCCAACGGCACAACTTGGGATCGATGGCGTACTACTATCACGGTTCGCCGGGTTCCCCGAACGAGGATACGGTCAGTTCCATCATTCTCGGCAACAGTCTGTTGACGGCCCGGGGCATCCCGGTTGCGGGCGAATGCGAAGTGAAGAACGCGCAGGCGATGAAAATTATGGATGCGTTCGGCGCCGGCGGATCGTTCACCGAGTACTATGCGATGGACTTCCGCGACGATGTGGTTCTGATGGGACACGATGGTCCCGGACATATCGCCATTGCGGAAGGAAAAACGAAGGTGAGGCCGCTGGGCGTCTACCACGGCAAAGTGGGGCGGGGCCTCTCGGTGGAAATGTCGGTGAAGCACGGTCCGGTGACGCTGTTATCCGTGGTGGAGGCAGGCGGCGGGCTGAAGCTTCTGGTAGCCGAGGCGGAATCCGTCGCCGGACCCATCCTTGAAATCGGCAACACCAACAGCCGGTACCGCTTCCCCATCGGGGCGAGGCGATTTGTCAACGGCTGGAATGCGGCGGGGCCGGCGCATCATTGCGCGGTGGGAGTGGGACACATTGCATCGAAGATCGACAAATTGGGGCTTTTACTGGGAATTGACGTCGTTCGAATCTGTTGAAGGAGCACTATGAGACTGTCAGCATCCGTATTTCTGGCGATCATCGCGATTTCCGTTCCGGCAGCCGCACAGAAGGTCGAAGCGCAGTGGGACAAGGTCGAGCGGATCTCGCGGACGACCGCGACACTGCAAGTGGTGGTGAACCCGCCGCTGCGGCGAGGTTCACCGATTCATGACCGAGTATTTGCCGAGTTGAAGGCCCTGGGCGCCGATTACGTCCGGTATGTCCCGTGGCTTCCGTACCCCAAGTTGGGCGTGGCCGAACTCGAACCGCCCACGAAGGAGAAGACCTCGTGGGACTTCTCCTTGATCGACCCGATGACCATCGACTTTCTCGAAGCCACCAAAGGCCACTCGGTGATGCTGAATTTCAGCACGATTCCGGCGTGGATGTTCAAGACACCGAAGCCGGTGGAATACCCGAACGACCCCAACCAGGTGGTTTGGAACTATACGCAAGGAACGGAACTGCGGGACCCGTCAGGCAAGGAAGTAGCCGACTACTACGCGCGGCTGGTTGGCTGGTACGTCAACGGCGGATTCACCGACGAACTCGGGAAGCGCCACAATTCGGGACATCGCTACAAGGTCGATTATTGGGAAGTCTTGAATGAGCCCGACATCGAGCACAACACAACGCCAAAGCAGTACACGGAGCGGTATGACGCAATCGTCGGGGCCATCAAGAAGGTCGCGCCGGGAATGAAATTCGTAGGCATTTCCGTGGCGTTCCCGTCCGGCGACCCGCAGATGTTTGAACACTTTCTGAATCCGAAGAATCACAAGCCGGGCATTCCGCTGGACATGATTTCGTATCACTTTTATGCCTCGCCCACGGCGGACCAGACGCCGGAGATTCACCAGTTCACGTTTTTCGATCAGGCGGACCGGTTCATCGCAACGGCACGGTACATCGAGGCCATCCGGCTGCGGCTGTCGCCCTCCACTCAGACGACGGTAAACGAGATTGGTTCAATTCTGGCGGGCGACCCGAATATCAAGACGCCGATTCCGGATTCATACTGGAACCTGTCGGGAGCGTGCTACGCATACGTCTTTGGCCACCTGGCCACGCTCGGGATCGAGGTGGCGGGTGAATCGCAACTGGTCGGCTATCCGACGCAGTTTCCAAGCGTGTCGATGGTGGACTGGAATACAGGCGCGCCTAACGCGCGGTTCCGGGTCCTGCAGTTGTTGAAGTCGAACTTCGCACCTGGCGACAAGATCGTCCAGACCAAGAACCCCGGCGCATATGTTTACGCGCTGGGGATGGTCAAGCCGCGGGGCGAGCGCAAACTGCTGCTGGTAAACAAGCGGAATCGCGACATGCAGCTTGAGCTTGGGGGCGCGGCGAAGTCGGTGGAGTACGTGGACCAGACCACGAAAGGGAATCCGCCGGCCAAACAGGCGCTCAGTGGCGACAAGCTGACCCTGCGCGGATATAGCGTGGCGGTGGTGACGATGCGGTAACGCTTCAGGGCGCCGCGGCTGGTTCTTTGACCTTGACCACGCGGCCGCCATCGACGTCATGGAGGGTTTGCACCGTTCCCGAGGGCCAGCGAATCTCGATTTCTGACGCGCGCTGGTCCGCACCGAGCCCAAAATGCAACGGCGCGGCGCTGGAGGAAGCGTACCCTGGACTGGTGGCGACATGGTTGTATTGAGTTCCGGATTTCGAAACGAGCTTGACGCGCGCGCCGATAGCGTCCCGGTTGCTGCGGACGCCTTCCAGCGCCAGGTCGAGCCAGTGGTGGCCTCCCGGGCTCTGATTGATCCAGATCTCAGCCGGGGCGCTGATGGCTGTCACGACGAGGTCCGGGCGGCCATCGCCGTTAAGGTCTCCGGCCGCCGAGCCGCGGTGCCGGCGCGGCGGTTGAGCGGCCAGCCCGGCCTCCCCAACGAACGCGGCAAACTTCATTCCGCCGAGGTTGCGGAAGACGGCGTTGTGTTGTTCGACACGAATTCGCGGGGCCGCATCGAGCGACTGGACGTGTCCGCAGGTCACGAAAATATCCTTCCAGCCGTCGTTGTCAAGGTCAATAATCAGTGGCGAGTAGCCGGCCATGGGAAGGCTGAGCGCGGCCATCTTGCTGGTTGCGGTGACATCCTGAAACTCACCCTTACCGGCATTCCGGTATAGGGGGAACGTCTCGTCGTCGAGAGCGACCACAACGATATCGGGCCGGCCGTCATTGTCGAGGTCGCGGGCATCGACGCCCATGCCGGAAACAAATTCACCGCTCTCGACCAGCGCGACACCAGCCGCCAGGGCGGTCTCTTCGAACCGTCCACCCCGGTTCAGGAACAGGAAGTTGTACAGCTTGTCGTTGGCGATGAAGATGTCCATGCGGCCGTCACCATCGAAGTCGGCAACGCCGGCGCCCATTCCCTTCCCGGGTTGCCCGCGGAGTCCCCAGGCGTTTGAGACGTCCTCAAACACGCCGTTGCCCTTGTTGAGGTAGAGCTGGTTCGGGAGCTTCTTGTAGAACTTGGGATGGCAGTATTCCCGGCGTCCCTGGAAGTCGCAGGCGGGCTCTTTGGCGGGATCCCAGCCAACATAGTTGATGACGAAGAGGTCCAGCAGGCCGTCATTGTTTGCGTCCATCCAGGCGGCGCCGACCGACCACAGCGGACCGAATTGCGGATCGGGAGCGTTCAGGCGCGCCTTTGCCGACACGTCGGAGAAGGTTCCGTCGCCGTTGTTGCGGTACAAAGTGTTGTGGCGGATGCCGCCGACAAAGATGTCTTTGAAGCCATCGTTGTCGAAATCGCCCACGGCGGCGCCCACGTCAAAACCGGCGCCGGCAACACCCGCTTTCGCGGTGACGTCCGTAAAGGTACCCTTTCCGTCGTTGGCGAACAGGCGGTTGGAGTACTTCGCGGAGTCCTTTTGGAGGGTCCGGATATCGGCGCCGTTGGTGAAGAAGATATCCAGGTCGCCGTCGTTG
>JADZCI010000224.1 GCA_020851655.1 Bryobacterales bacterium | reverse complement strand
CGCAGCCCTGTGCCAGCAACCCAAGCAACCCGTGGTGAAGTACGGCATCGAGGTGAAGGGTGGACCCATGGACACGCTCCTGTTGAAGGACTACGCGCCGGCGTCTTCGCTGGTCGTGCCTCGTTCGCATATCCCCAAGGCCCGCTTTCCCGTGATTGACGTGCATTCGCATGCCTCCATGGCGGACATCAGGACAGCCGCCGATGTCACCGCCTGGGTCAAGACTATGGATGCGGTAGGAATCGATATGTCCGTGGTGTTCACTGAAGCCACCGGCGCCGAGTTCGACCGGCTGGCCGACCTGTTCTTGCGAACCTACCCCAAGCGCTTCCAGGTGTACTGCGGAATCGATGTCGGCGGCATCGATAAGCCTGACTATCCGCGCCGCGCGGCCGCCGAACTGGAGCGCTGTTACCGGAAAGGAGCGCGCGGCGTTGGGGAACTGACCGACAAGGGCTGGGGGCTTCAAGCATCGGAGGAAGACGCCCAGCCGCGAAACCAGCGGCTCAGACTGGATGATCCGCGGCTCGATCCGTTCTGGAAAAAATGCGCCGAACTCGGCATCCCCGCCAACGTGCACATCGCCGATCACCCGTCCTGCTGGCAGCCGCTGGGATCGAGGCAGGAGCGCACTCCCGATTTTCAGAACTTCAACCTGTATGGCAAGGACGTTCCGTCGTATGAGGATCTGCTGCTCACGCGCGACCGCGTCCTCGCCCGCCACCCCGAAATGAAATTCATCTTTTGCCATTTGAGCAATCAGGGGAACGATACGGCCGCGCTATCGAAGCTGCTGGAAAAGTATCCTAATGCCTACCTGGACATCTCGGCGCGCGACTACGAACTCGGCCGCCAGCCCCGTACCGCGCGGGCGTTTCTGGAGCGCTATCGCGAGCGAATCATGTTCGGCACCGACATGGGCCGCGACCAGGCCATGTACGAAGCCTGGTGGCGCCTGCTCGAATCGGCCGACGAATATCTGCCCGGACGAATCTGGTGGCCGTACTATGGCCTGCAATTACCCGCGCCCGTCCTGGAGAGCCTCTACCGCGCAACGGCGATGAAAGTGATGAATTTCAGGTGACCCGCCCGCCCCGGGTCATTCACAACTTACGCTGGTGGATCGGCGGAGTTCTGTTCGCATCGACCGTCATCAACTACATCGACCGGCAGACGCTGAACGTGCTGGCCCCACATCTGAAGAGCGAGTTCCAGTGGACCAACTCCGACTTTGCCGTGATCGTGATCGGCTTCCGCGTGGCCTACGCCGTCATGCAAACGGTTACTGGACGGTTGCTCGACTGGCTGGGCACACGGCGTGGACTCCTGCTCTCCGTGTCATGGTATTCCACCGCGGCGGCGCTCACGTCGCTGGCTTCCGGGCTGACCAGCTTTACGGTGTTTCGATTTCTCCTTGGCAGTGGCGAAGCGGCCAACTGGCCCGGCGCGACCAAGGCAGTGGCGGAATGGTTTCCCAAGTCCGAGCGCGGACTCGCGGTAGCCCTGTTCGACAGCGGGTCGGCGGTCGGGGGCGCGGCCGCACCGGCTCTCGTCGTGTGGTTGATGGCGCACTTTGGCGACTGGCGCCCCGCCTTCCTCATCACCGGCGCCTTGGGGTTCCTGTGGGTCATCGTCTGGCGAGCCATCTACTACCCTCCCGAGCACCATCCCAATATCAGCGCGGAAGAACAAGCGATGATCCTGGCTGCCCGGCAGCAGGAACAGCGGGCGGAAACGAACTCGGGCGCCGCAAAGGCGGCCGGTTGGATGGACTTGCTGCGCATGCGCAACACCTGGGCCATCATTTCCGGCCGCGCCTTGACCGACCCGGTGTGGTTCTTTGTAACCGACTGGTTTGCCATTTATCTGGTCTCCAAAGGGTTCACGGTCGAGGGAACTTTGCTGAGCTTCTGGATTCCGTTCCTCGCCGCGGACCTTGGCAACTTCTTCGGCGGAGGGGTTTCGAGCTGGCTCATCCGTCGCGGCTGGGGGGTCCTGGCGGCACGCAAGTTCATCATCGTCATCTGCGGTTTGGGAATGACCCTGCTCGTGCTCGCCGTCTACGCTTCACGTCTCCCGTACCTGGTGACCTTCTTTGCCATCTCAACCTTCGCCTACGCCGCGTGGTCGACAATGGCGCTTTCCCTGCCCTCGGACCTGTACCCCACCAGCAGCGTCGCCTCGGTCAGCGGCATGAGCGGCACCGCCGCCGGCTTCGGCACGATTCTTTCCACGTACTTGATCGGTAAAGTGACCGACCGGTACTCGTTTGAACCCGTCTTGATGGTTGCCAGCTTCATTCCGCTGGTGGCGACCGCGCTGGTTTTGATATTGATGAAACCGAACCGGACGTCATGACACGCAGAGACGCGTTGAAGTGGGCTTCGAGCGTGGCTCTTGCCGGCGCCGCGCCAGGCCCCCGCGAGGCGCCGTCAATTCCCGATGCGCTCATCTCTGAGGCGTACCGGCAAGCGGCGGCGAAGAACGTCCTCGCCTCAGTCAACCCTGGCGTCTTCGCCGGGTACTTCTCGGTTTGCGCCGACGGCCAGGGATTCGGCTACGGAAACACGTACCCGTCGCTCGACGGCCATCAACTGTCCGATGCCCTCCTGTGGCTGGGCCAGGTGGACACCGTGTGCCGGAACTTTGCCTATGTCAAGACTTTTCAAAGGGAGGACGGTCTGCTGCCCATCGCGATTCTGCCGCGCGACGCGGGCAAGCTGATTGGCCCGGAGGGCTACACGGCGCGAGTCGAACCCAACGGCGGATTGTACCGCCACTGGGTGCCCGGCAACCCGCTCGAGGCCCTGGCAAGCCCCACCTATATCCAGAATGCGGACGTCTTGTTCCGCCATACGCTCGATCGGGCGTGGCTTCAGGATCAAATTTCGTCAGTCAATCGCGCGGCGGAATACTTGGCGCGCATGATCACACCGGCCGGCATGGTGCGCGGCGCCGGCTATTACGTCGAGCGGCCGGCCAGAGTTGATTGCGACGGCGTTTCCCAGCCGCACGCGATCGACGCGTTCAAGCGGGCAGCCGCGCTGAACCGAGTCCTGGGCGGCGCCGGGGCATCGGCCCGGTTCACCATTCTGGCGCAACGGCTGGAGCAGACTCTTGTCCGGCGGTTCTGGGCCAAGGACCGGTTCGTCGAATACATTCACCCCGAACGCGGCGCGATCACCGCTCACGGCTACACGGACGCCGATTGGGCCGCCTTGGCCTTTGGCTGCGCCACCCGAGGCCAGCGAAACAAAGTCTGGGCGGCAATCCGCCGCGAAGAGCGCTTCTATTACGGCGGAATGCCCACGGGCATTTCAACGAAACCCGAGAGCTATGAACCCTGGGAGTTCACCCACCCCGACCGGCAGGACCTGGCGGCCATGGGGCGCGTGTGGTACCTGGAAGCACACGCCCGGGCGCGCATGGATGATGCCAGTGGCCTGGTGGAGAGCATCCGGCGCGTGTGCCACGCCGGCCAGCAAGCGGACTGGTATTGGCGGGAGCGCTACAACGCCTCGGGAGGCTACGGCGCACGGAAGTACTGCGAGTATCCCGCCAACCTGATTCGCATCGTGCAGCGCTTCTTGATGGGGGTGGAGTTGGGCTTCGATGGCACGCTCACTCTGGCGCCCGTTGCCCCGGCTGACTTTTGGGATGCCGGCTTCGGGCAGACACTCGAATGGGGCGGCGGCCGCCTCACCTATCGCTTTGAACGTTCGCGCCTCACCGGACGGAACGAAGGCGCCACGCCGCTCACTGTTGTAGCGCGGCTCCGGGGCCGCGAGACGGTCAAGACAACCGCCAGCGGCGAGCGCTTCGAAGTCCGGCTCTGATCAACCGAGCGGACTCCGTTTGAGGACGTAATCGATGGCTTCCTGTGGAACCTTGAATTGGGTCATGCCCTTGTTGCCCTGATACCCAACGTCCTTGATCCCGGCGGCGCTGGTGTAGAAGGCGTCAACCGTGAGGCGTCGCGCCCAGTCAAAGAAGCGGATTCCCGGACCCAGTTCGGCGCCGTCGTTCTTGCGGTAGGCGATCAAGTCCAGCAAGGCGGTCTGCTCGGCGGATGAGGACTCCAGGAAGGGTTTGCCGGTGCGCTTCACCGACGTGTGGTCCAACCACGCCAGGCCGCTCAGAAACGTCTCTTTGAGTTTCTCGTTGCCGGAACACAGAAGGTCAATGTAGGCGGGTGCGCCGCCGTCTAATGCGCTCCCCGATACTTCGTCGGCGGGGATGATGAGAGCGCACAAATGCGCCAGCGTCTTGTAATCACGCTCGTTGAACACCTTCGGCTTGTACGGGCCGGTGGTTTTTGCCGCGGCTGCCGGCGGCGGATGAGAGTGCGGGTCCTGCGCCCCCAGCGCGCCGAGCGCGGCAAGCGTATCGCGGCGGGTCAGTGTGTTATCAGACATTGCCCTTCCTCAATTCTTCAGCCAGGTATTCCGACAATCGCCAGGATAGAGCGCAAATCGTCAGTGTCGGATTTTTGTCGGGATTCGATACAAACGATGCGGCATCGGCGACAAACAGGTTCTTCACGTCATGCGCCTGCGACCACTTGTTCAGCGCCGACCGGCTCGCATCGTCGCCCATGCGGACGCAACCCAGTTCGTGAATGATGGTGCCTGGAACCGAAATGCCCGCATCGGCGCGTTCAGGGTTGCGCCGGCCGTGGACGCGCCCGCCCATCGTCTCGATGATCGAGGTGAAGGTCCTGTGCATGTGCCGGACCATCGCGAGTTCGTTGTCGCTCCAGCGGAAATGGAAGCGCAGCACCGGAATGCCCCACTGGTCCACTACGTTCGGATCAATGTCGCAGTAGCTGTGCTCGTTCGGTATCATCTCTCCGCGCCCGGCAAAGCCCACCGTGCAGCCGTAGCCGTCACGGATGGCTTTCTTCAAACCCGCGCCGTAACCCTCATGAGAGCGCGCAACGCCGCTGAAGGACCCGACGCCCGGCATGCCGAATCCTCCGCCAATCTCAATGTGATAACCGCGAGGAAATTCCTTGCTCTTCTTCTCCAGTTCAAACCACGGCATGTAGAGGTGGCCCCCCGCATAACCGTCGCAGTCATACCGCGGCATGCCTTCGAGTGCGGGAACATACCCGGATAAACCATAGCCCACGGTATCGGTCAGATAACGTCCGACGACGCCCGAGGAGTTGGCCAGACCGTTGGCGTGCCGCGACGAACGGGAGTTGAGCAGCAACCGCGCCGACTCGCACGCGCTGGCAGCCAGAATCACGCTCCGGCACCGGATCTGCTTTTCGGTCCGCGTCGTCGTGTCGACGTACGACACCGCCTTGACGCGCATCGAATCATCGGTAATCAACTCACGAGCCATCGCGTTGGCGATGACCGTGACATTGCCGGTCTTCATCGCCGGCATGATCTGGACCTGGCTTGACGAATAGTTGGAGGCCGGAATACAGCCGCGGCCGCACTGGCCGCAATAATGGCACGCGGGCCGGCCGTTCAGCGGCCGGGTGAGAATCGCCATCCGCGAAGGGATGCAGGGGATGCCCAATTTGCGGCTGGCCTTCTGGATCAGATATTCATGCGCCCGGGGCTGCGGAGGCGGCAGAAACTCCCCGTCCGGCGCGCTGCGGATTCCTTCCCGCGAGCCGCAGATGCCGATGAAGCGCTCCGCCTTGTCGTAGTACGGCGCTACTTCGTCGTACGTGACCGGCCAGTCAAAGCCCAAACCGTCGAACTGGTAGGGCTTGAAATCGTAATCGGCAAACCGCAGCGAAATGCGGCCATAGTGGTTGGTGCGCCCGCCGAGGATTCGCGAACGGAACCAGCGGAACTCGCTGCCCGGAGCGACGGTGTACGGCTCGCCGTCCATTTCCCAGTATCCATTCGGTGCGCCGAAGTATCCAAAGTCCCTGCGGCCAAAGTATGACTCGGCATGATCGCCCGCCCCGCGATGCGCCACCTGGTAGGGCCACATGTGTTCCTTGAAGTCGCGCGCGGGGTTGAGCATGGGTCCGGCTTCGAGGAGCGCCACCTTCACGCCCAGTTTGGTCAATACATGAACGGCTGTCCCACCTCCGGCGCCGGAACCGATGACCACAACGTCATAGACCGGAGACGCTCGTTGAATCTGAAAAAGCGCATCGCGCCGCGTCAGGCTCCCAGACGGCATTTCGGGCATAATGGTAAGTGCAGTGTATCACTACAGCCCGAAAGCCGCGCTCGACGAGTTGAAGGACGAAGCTGTCCTTCCCAACCCCGTCCATGTGCGCGACATGATGCTGAGGAGCCATCTCACTCCAGAGCAGGCTCTCGAGTTGAATCGTGAGTTTCAGGCCTATCAGCATTCCTTTGCCGAGAGCCAGAATCTCGCCAACCGCATCCTCGGGCGGTTAACCGGCGTCTCGAAAGAGACGTAACTTTCCTGACGGTGCGGACAGGCGCTCGATTTGT
>JADZCI010000223.1 GCA_020851655.1 Bryobacterales bacterium | reverse complement strand
GCTGGTTGTATACTTACTGCAAGCGCGGCAGTAGTCAACTCGATTCCCACGAATGGACTTGGAGGAGGACCACATGGGCAAGGGCATTGTCGTAATCTTCCTGCCGGTATTACTTTGCGGCCAATCTACACAAGCTCCGAGGTTGCGGGGCGACAAGGCGCATCCACCAAAGGCTGAACTCAGGATCACGGCGAGCGGCCCGCGAACTTCGCCTTTTGAGCCCCCGGAGGCCAACGACATTACGTACGTGACCGACGCCTCGCCTGGGCTCGATACGGGGTGCACGTTCCGGTCCGGCGGTCCCCTGGTGTTTGAAATCAAAGTAGACCGGGTGGTTGGCGAGCTGAATCCGGACGGCACGTTGAAGAATGCCGCGGCACTGGTTGCGGCGGGATTGCTTTCGCCCAAAGCGACGATCACGATTCCGGCATTCGACATCGACTTCAACGCCGTCGTCCCGCCCTTCCAGCCGGAACGCGACCGGATTACCTTCAACGGCGAGGACTTGGGATTTCTCACCGGGGACAACAACATCTGGAAGCTCAACACGTTTGAGATCGACATTTCCAAGGTCAAGTTCGCGCAGCGCAATGCCGGCGGCGTTCCAACGCCGGGAGTGAACACGGTCCGCGTGGATATCGACGTCGCCAATGCCGACGAATTGTGGTGCATGTCGATGGACTGGGGGGCGCTGGCATTCAAGGCCATCTCGCCGGTGATCCTGATTCACGGCAACAACTCCAACGGAGGCTTCTGGGACCGGCAGGGCTTCACGACAGAACTGCGGCGCCAGTTGATCCCGTTCGACAATTCCATCAACATGGTCACCTCTCCGGTAGCGGCCAACGGCGCGACTTTGGCGGGGCTCATCCCGAACATCGTCAAGAGCTTCGGCGTGGACAGCGTCCACGTGGTCGTCCATAGTAAAGGCGGGCTGGATACGCGGGAATACCTGGCCGTGCACCAACCCGCCAACAACGGCACGTTCAAAATCCTTTCCTACACGAGCCTGAGCACGCCGCACAACGGCAGCATGGGCGCCGACGTGCTGGTGACGCGGGCGGCGGCGGCCGCCGTGGCGGACCGCATCGAGTTCGTCAACTTCCCGAACTACACGCGCCAACTGGCGGCGCTGTTGGGAACCGATGCCGGTACGCCCAACCTGACGACAGGGTTCACAGCCGGGTTCAATGCCGCCAACATACCGCTGCTTCCGGTGGCCGACACCAAGTTCAACACGGTGGCGGCCGATGCGGACACCAACGGCAACGGCATGATCGACAATGTCCCGGACGAGTACCGGGACCTGCGCACTGAGAGCGGGGCGCTCAGCAACATCTACTCCGTGAACCAGGGTTTGGCGCGGTTTATTATCGACGCGGTATACCAGATCCTGCGCAACACCACGGCGGTGGCGGTGACTTACAGAACCGAGCCGTACCTGGTCGTCTTTACGCGGACCATCGCCACAATCACCGGCACGCCCTCGGCGCAACCGATCCCGAACGACACGCTGGTGACGATTCCCAGCGGACAAGGGGTTGGCGGGATACAGGGCATCACCTCGCGGACCGCCACTTTCACGGGCGCGGCGGGGCGGAACCATTCCAATGTCGCCAATGGCGGCGTGGCGGCCACAGTTATTCCGTGGATTGTCGACGTCGAAAAGAGCCGCGGCGATCTGAGGTAGCCCGGCCGGGGATCGCGCAGGGCGGAGAAAACCATGGAAGGTTGGGCTTCATCTTTCGCACCGGGCAGCGGGCTCGCCGTGGTTCTGCTGGTGGCGCCTGTGATGACGGGTTGCGCCGGGGCGCGGGCGCGCGCTTCGGCGGCGATTCTCGAAACGCCAGGCTGGCGGCAGCCGGGCACGCTGCAACTCCGCCTGGAAGGCGGCGGCTTCCTGATGCGCCACAACCTGCCGCCCGTCTACCGCTGGTTGCCGGGCGCGCCGGCGCTCGCTCAGGCTGACCCGGCGGAGTGGGAGGCGGCGGGCGGAACCGTCTACGATTGCGAAAAGCCTTTGATTCCACCTCCGGAAACCGCGGAGATCGACGCCAAGACCATGACGCTCCGCGGCCCTGAAGGGACCGTGGACACAGCGGGCCGCGGCGTGCTCGCGATCAGGTTGTCGCCCAACCGGACGCTGCTGGCCGTACTGTCGGCCGACGGGCGCCGCGCCGGATCGATTCTTCCCTTTGTGGGCGGAGGCAGTTACACCGGAACCCACTATCACAACACCCTGAGTTATCCGGACTTGAATAGCGTAAGCGCGGCTGTCCGCCTTCCGCGGCAACGCGAGACAGACATTCTCGTACCCTGCTGGCTGGCCGACCGGTATGTCGTCTACAGCGACTCGCTCTCGTTCTATGCGGTCGTGGTTCCGGTCGCGGATCTCGACAAACAGAAATCATCGGAGGTGCATCCATGAACCGGGCCGGATTCCTTGCCCTCGTGTCTCTGCTTTCGATTCACTTAACCAGCGCGCTGCGCGCGCAGCCGTCCAGTCCGGTGAATCTGTCGGCGCCGCAGTTGAAGTTCAGCCGGCTCGCTCCGGGGCTGTTATCGGGCCAAGCCGTCTTTGCCATCGAGCAATGCACGCGGGTGCAGGTGGAGATCATTGCCAGCGGGCCGTTGGTGTCGACCAGCATTCTGGGACCTTCCGGGCAGGTGCTGAACCCCGGCACCATCGGCGGGCTGGGTGGCGCGTATAACACGCTGCAAGGGAGCCAGCCAGCCAGCATGGGGCCGGTCTACCTGCCCAACGCCTCGCCGGGATACCATTACATCTACTCATTTCCCTGGCTTGGCGCCGGTAACTACACCGTCAATTTCGCGGCCGGCGCGAGCCTGTCTGACGATCTGGCGGTCATCAGCCAGGTGACGACGGACAGCAGAATCGCCGTCAATCTGTTTGTCACCGAGCCGTTCATCATTGTTGGCAACCCCGCGGTGCTTGTGGCGGCGGTCTTTAACGGCGGGCAGGCGGTGGCGGGCGCCGCGGTCAACGTTTCGGCCGTGCCGCCAACGGGTCCGGCGGTGAGCGTGGTCCTTCGCGACGACGGCCAGGATGCCGATTCGGCAGCCGGCGACGGCCTCTATTCGGGCCAGGTGATCCCAACGCAGGTGGGCCTCTACAACGCCGCGGCGGTGGTAACCGGGACGACCAGCGGAGGCGTGGCGTTCACCCGCAATCCGGCCGTTCCGTTCGATGTCATCAGTCCGGGCAGCAAGCTGACGGGCGCCTTTAACGACAATGGTGTCGATTCGAACAGCGACGGGCTGTTTGAGCGGGTCGAGATCCGGTTTGCGGCCGAGACCACCCGTCCCGGCAACTACCAACTGTTTATCCAGCTCAAGACGGCGCTGGGCAAGACGCTGCTGCGCAGCAACCCGGCCAACCTGGCCGCGGGCGCCGGCGGGATTACGGTCCCATTTGAGGCCGCCGCGTTCTTGAGCCTCGGCGAGAACGGACCTTACCAGATTGAACAGGTCAACTTAGTGAGCCTGCTGAACCAGGGGGCGCAACTGAACGACCGCCGCCTGAATGTGGGCCAGACGAAGGCCTACCTGTTGAGCCAGTTCCAGCAGCCGCCGCTGGCCTTGACCGGCGTTGTCACAGACCAGGGCATCGACACCAACAGCAACGGCAAGTTCGACTTCCTGCGCGTCAGTGTGCAGACCAATGTACGCACCGCCGGGTTCTACCGCTGGAGCTACCGGTTGACCGATTTGAACCGCAGAGAAATCGCCTTTCTCGAAGCCAGTGGAGCGCTGGCGGCGGGTTTGAACAACCTGACGATCAATTTTCCAGGCACTTCGATCAGCCGCGCCGGCTTCAACGGTCCATACCTCATCCGGGACATGCTGGTTCTGGGTCCGGCGAGCCTCGCCGCCGTCGATGTCGGCTCCACCAATAACTACCTGGCTTCTCAATTCGAGGGCGCTGTGATTGCCGGCGATGTGAACGGTGACGGGGTTGTGGACTGCGCGGACATAGCGCTGGTTCGCAGCCTGGTGGGAAAGCGCGCCGGCCAGCCTGGATTCGACCCGCGCGCCGATGTGAACAAGGACAACGTGATCGATGTCCGGGATGTGGCGTACGTGTCACAGCGGCTGGCCCCTGGCACGCGATGCCAGTAACCGGCCCGCTTACCGCTTGATGGATATCGAGGAGGAGGAGTTACTCAAATGCCTGCTAAGACGCTGATTCGCACGCTGCTTGTGATGCTGGGCTTGGGGATGGGGGCGTGGGCCGCGACCCTCACCCTCAGTCCGGCGGCAACCACCAAACAGTTGGGAGAGACGTTGACGATTGACGTCATCGCCGGAGACGTGATCGATCTGTATGCCTGGCAACTCGACATACAGTTCAACCCGGCCGTGCTTTCCCTCATCCTGCAGGTCGAAGGACCGTTTCTCGCCGGAGCGGGCCCGACGCTTTTCACGCCGGGATTTGTCGATAACGCGGCCGGTTCGGCCTCCTTCATCTTCAATTCGCTCCAAGGGCTGATACCAGGGGCCAGCGGTGGGGGCACAATCCTCACGCTGACCTTCAGAGGAGTGGGCGCCGGGACGAGCGCCATCGAGATCCTGAACCCGCTGCTTCTGAACGGGACGCTCGACGACATCGGGGCGACGGTCAACAACGCCACCGCCATCATCCGGCGCAACGGCGGCCAGATTCCGGAACCGGCGACCGTGCTGCTGGGCCTTCCGCTCCTGGCGATCCTGCGGCGCGCGTCCCGGATGCGCCTTTCGTAACCCGCCATTTGGGCCGCATACCTATCCGGCGGGTATGCCTTCCAGGAGGCTCATGGGAGACCGGGTGGCGATGACTTGCGCAAGTTCGAAGCCACCGGCTTCAAAGAGGGCGCGATACTCACCAATTGTGCGTTCGCGGCCGCCGTGGGTCAGCACGAGCATGTTCAGATCCATGAACGTGCTGGGGTGGGGACCGTTTCCCTCAGGGACCACAGATTCGATGAGCAGAAGCCGGGAACCGGCGGTCATGGCCTCACGGCAGTTTCCGAGGATTCGTACCGCCAAGCCGTCGCTCCAGTCATGAATGACCGTCTTGAGAATATACAGGTCTCCTCCGCGCGGAACCGACTCGAACATGTCGCCCGCCTGCCCCGAGCATCGCGCATCGAGTCCGGAGTCCGCAATGATGCGGGCATCCCGGATAATTTCAGGAAGGTCGAAAAGTATGCCGCGTACGGCCGGGTTGCTGTTGAGGATCGCGGCCAGCAGCGCCCCGTGGCCGCCGCCTACGTCGACAATCGTGCCGAATCTCGCGTAATCATAGCTCTCGACGACTGCCCGGACCTGCATCTCAGACGCACGGGTCATCCAACCCTCGTAGACGGCGGCGGCAGCGGCGTTTCCGCGAAGATAATCGAACAGTTCCGCGCCATGCACATGTTCGAACGCACACTTGCCGGTCAGGACCGAGTAGCTCAGATGGCTCCAGGAATCCCAGTGGAACCGCGCGCCTGCCAGCAGCGCGGCGTTCCGGACCGAGTTCGGGCTATTGCGCAGAAGGGTGCTGGCCAGGGGATTCAGTTGAAAATCGCCGTTCTTGTTCCTTTCAAAAACACCGATGCTGACGAGGGCGCGGAGCAACCGGTACAACGCTTCCGGGTGTGCTCCGGCCGCGCGGCTGAGCTCGCCGCAGTTCTTCGGCCCATCCTCGAGCAAATCGGCGATGCCCAGTGCGGCGGCTACGTATATGGCTTGGGAGCGGAAATGCCCGGTCGCAATCTCAAGCATCTCCAAATGTGGCGGCTTCGGTTCAGGTTGCGGCTGCTGATTCAAGTTCGTATTCCTTCGGCTGGTTTTCGTCCGGCGCTCGTGTTGGCAAGACCGAACGGAGCTGCGCCGGCAAGGCGAATTATAGTGTCGCGCGGCGCAGAATGACTGTGACCAAAGTCATTCAGGCAGCCTCACTGGCGCGTCCTAAGAGCCCGGGCCCACCGCCCACCGGTGAGCGCACTTGGAAGTCCTGTTATCGTAGGAACTTTGAGTCAATCCTGGTGAGCGCGAGGACACAGTGAAGATCTTTGCCGGAGTCGATCTGGGCGGAAACGCCATCAACTATACGTTCCTGACCGAAGATGAGAAGTTTCTGATCGATGGGCTTTGCGAGCATCCCGCCCGCTCCAAGGAGGGGCCGGAGGTTTGCCTGCAACAGATCGCCGCCGGTTTGGCCATGGCAGCCGGGAAGGCGGGAATCGCGCTCGCTGACGTGGCGGTTGTGGGCCTCGACACTCCCGGACCAGCCAGCGCGACGGGTGTGCTGAGCGCGGAAGGCTCCACCAATTTTGTCCATCGCGACTGGGCGGGCTTCGACATCCGCGACGGGCTCGCGCGGAAGCTCGGCCGCCCCGTTACCTACCTGAACGACGGCAACGCCGGCGCGCTCTGGGGCCACTTCTCCATCTTTGGCCGCAAAAGCCGCTCCACCTCCATTTCCGCCGTTGTCGGCACCGGATTGGGCGGCGGCGTCATTGTCGAAGACGCCGTCCTGAAAGGGCGCAACGGCTTCGGCGGCGAATTGGGCCACGTGCTGATTCCTTATCAATCCATCGCCGGAATCGAAGGCTTGCACCCGCACTGCAACTGCGGGCGTGTGGGCGACCTGGAAGCTTTGTGTTCGCTGACCGCCATCGAAAAGTCGTTTCTGCCTTATTTCCTGCCCAAGTACCCTGGGCATGAGCTCGGCAAGGGCGGCGACCTGCACAAAGCGGCCAAACACGTGCGCGGGCTGGCCGAAAAGGGCGACCCGATGTCGCGCGAGATCTTCCGGGTTCAGGCGCACGCCTTGGGCGTTTTCTTCGACGAGATGATCAACACATTCGATCCGGACGCCCTCATCGTGGGCGGCGGCGCCATCGAAACCGCACCGGAATTTCAGCAGTGGTTCATCGCCGAGATCCGCAAAGGAATGCCGCCGCAGCGCGAGGAGCAAGCCGCGCTTCCCATACACATCATGCCCAACGGCGACACGGCGGGCGCCCGCGGCGCCGCAATCGAAGCCCTCCGGTTCGGAAGATAGTTTAAGCCTGAGCGCTTAGCTGAGCGGGCGGATCTTGAAGTTGCGGAAGGTGACCTCGAACCCTTCGGCTTCCAGCCCGACCAACCCGCGCCGCAGACCCACATTGTTCCACTCGTTCACCACCTCGCCGTTCACCCCGAGCGAGATGAGCGCGCCTTGCGCGCGGATGTCGAAGTGGTTCCACTCGCCCACGGGTTTGACCCGGTTCTCCTTCATCTGCTCGCGCAGATTGGTCCGCTGGAGCGCGCCGTTCACCATGTCGGCGCCGAACAGGTAGGCTCCCGATTGGCCGGTCTGCGCCTGGTGCCAGATCTCGCCGAACTTCGACAGCCGGACGCCGATGCCGCTGTTGTAGCGCTGTTCGCCGGCGCGCGGCGTAAAGCGCCAGTCCACCTGCAAGTCGAAGTCGCCGAACTCCTGGTCGCACACCAGCCATTCGTGCCCGCCCGTGCCGGTGCAGACAATCTCGCGCTTTTGGGCGTCGACACGCCATTGCAGGCGCGGGTCCACACCCAGGACAGGCGGGATCGGCACCCGCGTCCAGCCCTCGAATTTCTCGTTGGGCAGCAGTTCGGTCCACTCTCCGGCGGGCGCGGCGGAGGCGGCGGCGGCCAGAGCAAAAGTGAAGTTGCGGCGGTTCAGCATCTGTTTCTCTCATTCTGCCACCTCGGCGGAGGCCAACAAGTGATTGAATAGGGTTGTGGACTGGTTTGCGGGTCTGACGCTTTTGCTGCTGGCCGCCGTCGCGCTGCTGGTGGTTTATCTGCTGTCGAAGGTGAGCCTCGGGTTGGCGGCTATCGAGAAGTTGCAAAGCCAGGCGGAACGGTCGCTGCGCGACGATATGGCGCGGCTGCGCCAGGAGGTGACCGGCAACCTCGCCGCGTTCGGCGCTTCGGTGGACCAGAAGACCGAGTTGATCCGCTCCGGGCTCGATGCCCGCCTCGATGCGCTCACCCGCACCATCACCGCGTCGCTCCAGGAAATTCAGACCGGCAACGAACGAAAGCTCGAACAGATGCGGCACACCGTGGACGAGAAGCTGCAAAGCACGCTCGAAACCCGCCTCAGCGAATCCTTCCGGCAGGTCAGCGAAAGGCTCGAACAGGTGCACAAAGGGCTGGGGGAAATGCAGTCGCTGGCATCCGGCGTCGGCGACCTGAAGCGGGTCCTCACCAACGTCAAGACACGCGGGTTGTGGGGCGAAATTCAGTTGGGCGCTCTGCTCGAAGAACTGATGACGCCGGAACAGTACGAGCGCAACGTCGCCACGCGCGGCACCGGCGAGCGGGTCGAATTCGCCATCCGCCTGCCCGGGCGGGATGCGGGCGCGCCGCCCACCTGGCTGCCGGTTGACGCCAAGTTTCCGGTGGAAGACTACCGGCGGCTGGTGGAGGCTTCCGAGCGGGGCGACCCGGACGCCGTGGAGCATTCCGTCAAGCAACTGGAAAACCGCCTCAAGTCCTGCGCCCGGGACATCGCGCTCAAGTACATCGAGCCCCCGATGACCACCGATTTCGGGATCATGTTCCTGCCCACCGAGGGGCTGTATGCCGAAGCGGTGCGCCGCCCGGGTCTAGCCGAAATGTTACAGCGGGAGTGCCGGGTTATCCTGGCTGGTCCGAGCACGCTGGCCGCTTTGCTCAACAGTTTACAAATGGGCTTCCGCACCCTGGCCATACAGCAGCGCTCGAGCGAAGTGTGGGAGTTGCTGGGCGCCGTCAAGTCGGAAATCAGCCGGTATGCGGGTATTTTGAGCCAGGTCCGGAAGAAACTGGAGGATGCGCAGGACACCATCGGGAAGGCGGAAACCCGCAGCCGCGTTCTCGAAAAGAAACTGCGCGACGTCGAAACAATCGAAGAACCCCGGATGCTTTCCGGTCCCGGCGGAGTTACTCTAGGATGACGAGGATGCAAGGGATGGAGATTAGCCGCCGTCATTTTCTTGCCGCGGGCGCCGCCGGCGCCGCCGCGGGATTGCCCGTCAACGCCGCCCCGGCCGTACCCGGCCGCGCCCCGCGCGCCTACTTCGGGCTGCACCCCTTTATCGAACAGAATCCCAAAGCCGTTTTCATCCGGCGGACTCACGTCAAGCAGAAGACCGACCAGGAGGCCAAGCTCCAGGAAGGCTTGAAGCTGTCGCGCGAGATCTTTGTGCCGATGGACAAGCCCGGCGTCCCGGTCTCACACCGCATCGTCCTCAAGCCCAACTGCACGCCCACGCGCGGGCGCGGCCGTCCCGATATCGAGAACTGGGGCACGGGCACCGACCCGCAGTTCTACGAAGGCATGGTGATGGGCATGGAGGAGATCGGCCTCAAGAAGTTCAACTTTGTCGAGGCCAATCACTTCTCCAACTGGAACCTGCGCGGCTGGGTGGACATCAACGAGCGCCACAACATCGAGATGAACGAACCGGAACGGCGCCCGCGGAATTTCCGCGATGGCTACGAAATGACGTGGAGCAAGGTGCCGGATGCCGTCGTTTACTCGCGGATTCCCCACTATGCGCCGGTCAACGAACCCGATACCTGGCTGCTGAACATCGCCAAGTGGAAAGCGCACGGCATGTGCATGACGCAGTCGGTCAAGAACGAGCAGGGTATGGTTATTCAGCCTTTCGTGCGATTCTGCCCGGGCTGGCAAATGGTGCTGGGAGTGCCGGACTTCATGAAGCCGGACATCAATCCTGAAGTCGAGACGCGCGTCAAACGCTACTTCGAGAATCACAAAAAGATCGGTTACGCGCGCTACGACAGCAAAGCGGAGCTGAGCCCCATCCGCCAGGAAATCTGGGCCCACAAGACCTGCGACAACATGAGCGTCATGAAGACGGGCCTGGCCATGATCGAAGGCATCTACGGCCGCGACGGCGACGGCTTCAACGTCGGCACGGACTACATGACCAACATCGTCATGTTCTCGAAAGACAAGTTCCGCCTCGACCTGATCGGCCTCTACCTGTCCGGACACGAACCCGGAAACATCAACCTGTACCGCATCGCCAAGGAACGGGGATTGAGCGACACCTTCAACCCCTGGGACGTGCCCGTCTACGAATGGATTGACGGCAAGCCCGAACCGCGCAAGCTCGGCCAGATTGAGCGCTTCCCGCTAAAGACCTACTACTTGCAAAAAGACGGAGAACCGCTTTACCACCTGGTGAACGAACCGTTCGATTACGACAAGCACAAGGTGTAGGAGCGCGGCTGACGGCGCGCCGCTCAGTGATGGAGCGAGTACCCGCCGTCGACGCGCAGCACGGCGCCAGTCATATAAGAAGAGTCTTCCGAAGCCAGAAACACTGCCGCGCGGGCCATCTCCGTAGCGCGCGCCAGCCGTCCCAGCAGGAGTTGGCTTCCCGCCTCCGCGAGTTCCTCATCTGAGAAGAATGCCCGCTCACCCGGCGTATCGGTCCAGCCCGGTTCCAGGACATTGATGCGTATGCCGCGGCCGGCCAGTTCCACCGCCCACGTCGCGGCCATCTGGTTTACCGCCGCCTTGGCGCCGTTGTAGGCTGAGGCGCCCGGGTAGGGGCGGAAGGAATGCACGGAACTCACCACCACGATGACGCCCCCGCCGTGCGCCGCCATGTGCCGCGCCGCCAGTTGGCAGGTATGAAAGACACCCCAGAGGGAAACCGCCCACGTTCTTTCGACATCGGCGGTGGTGAGTTCGAGCAGCGGTTTGCGGATGCTGAATGCGGCATTGGCCACCACCACGCCGATGCGCGGGAAGGAGGCGAGCGCCGCATCAAACAGCGCCTCCATCTGGCCGCGGTCGCCGACGTCAGCCTGGTGTGTCAGCGCGCGCCGGCCCAGCGCGCGAATCTCGCCGGCCGCGCTCCCGGCCTCCTCCTGGTTCCGCGCGTAATTGAGGACGGCGTCCGCTCCTTCACGCGCGAATTCGAGCGCGATCGCCCGGCCAATACCGCGCGATGCGCCGGTCACCAGGGCCGTCTTGCCCGCCAGTTTCAAACTCATCGAACCGGTCCTCCTTGCGTGCATGTCCTGAGGAGATCCTATCCGAGGACGAGGGCGCGTAGCGGGGCGGACACGGTGCTATCATGACGCTCGATGAACGAGCGCCTGTTGTTGCATACGGTCAGTTACGCCGGTCTGTGGGGCCAGGCCTCGCTACCGCTCGAAGACACCGTTGGCAAGGCGGCGGAACTGGGCTTCGGCGGCGTCATGGTGATGGCCAAGCGCCCGCATTTCTCGCTGCTCGACTACGGCAGCGAGCGGCGGAAAAGCCTGCGCGACCGGATCCAGGCCGCGGGGCTCAAACGGGTCTGCCTGGCGGGCTACAACAACTTTACCGGCGACCTGTCTCACGGCGAGATCCCGCACGGTGAAATCCAGGTGCACTACCTCACCGAACTGGCGCGCGCGGCGAGCGAGATCGGCGCCACAGCCGTGCGCGTTTTCACCGGCTACGAAGAGCCCGCCGCGCCCTACGCGCGCCAGTGGGACCTGGTGGTCAAATGCCTGCGCGAAGCCGCCGGACGAGCCGCCGGATTCGGCGTCGTCCTCGGCGTGCAGAACCACCACGACCTCGGCGCCGATTGGGAAAGCTTCCGCGACCTGCTGGCCGAAGTCGATCACCCGAACTGCCGCGCCATGTTCGACGCCTGGGCGCCCGCCTTGCAAGGCGCCGGCTTGCGCGCCGCCGCCGGCGCACTGGCCGGGCGCATGATTCACTCCACCGTGGCCAACTACCAGAAGCGCGCGCGTTTCCACTACGCCCCCGATCTGGTCAACTACGAGCCGCAAACACCTCGCGTGGTGGCGGCGTCCATGCGCGAAGGGTTCATCGATTACGCCTCCTTCTTCGCCGCGTTGCACGCCGGCGGCTTTACCGGAACCGTGGCCTACGAAATGTGCTCGCCGCTGTTGGGCGGCGGCGCCATGGCGAACCTCGACGCCCACGCGCGAGTCTTTCTGGAGTGGGCCGGAGAACACGTCAAATGATCTCGCGCAGGGCGTTTCTGGGCGCCCCTGTTGCGGCGCTGGCGCATGCCCAATCCACGCCGCTCAACGTCGTCCTCATCCTGGCCGATGACCTGGGCTGGGCGGACCTGGCATGCTACGGCGCCGACCTGCACCAAACGCCCAACCTCGACCGCTTGGCCAGCCAAAGCGTCCGGTTCACTCACGCCTTCTCGGCTTCGCCGGTCTGCACTCCTACTCGCGCGTCCATCATGACCGGCAAACATCCCGCGCGCCTGGGCATGACCATCTGGTCGGAAGGCGCCGCCACGCCGCAGCGCAACCGTATGTTGCTGCCCGCCGCCTCCAACCCCGACTTGCCTCTCGCAGAAGTGACCATCGCCGAACGCTTCAAGGAGCGGGGCTACTTCACCGCGAGCATCGGCAAGTGGCACCTGGGGGGCGCCACGCGCTACCCGGAAACACAGGGCTTCGACATCAATACCGGAGGCACGTTGTGGGGTGCGCCACCCACTTACTTTGCGCCGTATCGCGGAACTTTGGACGCCCATGGCGAGATCCGCTATGTTCCCGGCATCGCCGGGGGCGGCGCGGGCGAGTATCTCACCACGCGGCTCACCAGCGAAGCCATCCGCGTCATGGAATCCGCCGGAGACAGGCCGTTCTTCCTCTATCTCGCCCACCACGCCGTCCACACGCCCATCGAAGCTCCCGCCGAAATCGTCGAACGGTATCGCGCCCGCATCCGGGCGGGGATGCGGCACCAGAACGCGGGCTACGCCGCCATGGTGGAGAGCCTCGACGACAGCGTCGGGCGCGTCTTGTCCGAACTCGAGCGCCGCCGCCTGGCCGGCCGCACCGTCGTGGTCTTCGCCTCCGACAACGGCGGCTACGTCAACCCGTTCCGCGGCCAGGTGGTCACCAACAATGCGCCGCTGCGGTCCGGCAAAGGGTCGCTGTATGAAGGCGGCATCCGTGTGCCGCTCATGATTCGCTGGCCCGGCCTTTCGCAGGCGGGCGCGGTGTGCGATGAGCCGGTGTGCTCGACGGACCTGTTTCCCACGCTCCTCGGAGACGAGGCGTCCACCGACGGCCTGAGCCTGCGCGGGTTGCTGAAGGACCCTGGCGGCCGGTTGAACCGCGACGAACTCTATTTCCACTATCCCCACTACTACCCGACCACCACACCGGTCAGCGCGATCCGCACACGCGACTGGAAGCTGCTGCATTACTACGAACTCGACCGGGACGAATTGTTCCAGGTGAGCGCGGACGAATCCGAGGTCCGCGACCGGATCCTGGCCGAGCGCGCACGCGCCGCAGTCATGCGAGGCCAATTAGAAGCCTGGCTGAACGGCGTCGCCGCCAAAAGGCCCCGCCCGAACCCCGAGTGGAAGGCGGCCGTCGGCTGAGGCGCCGCGGGCGCGCGGCTACGACCTGCCCGTCGTCAGCCGGATCAAGGCGTACGCCACCGCGCCGGCCAGAGCCGACATGGGCAGCGTGAGAATCCAGGCCCAAACGATGTTGGTGGCCAGCCCCCAACGCACCGCCTTGACCCGTTGAATGGAGCCGACGCCGGCGATGGCGCCGGTGATGACATGCGTCGTCGAGACCGGAACGTGCAGATACGTGGGAAACAGAATCGCCAGGGCGCCCGCGGTCTCGGCGCAGAAACCACCGCGCGGCTTGAGCCGCGTCAGCCTTCCGCCCATCGTGTGCACGATGCGCCAGCCTCCAGTCATCGTGCCCAATCCGATGGCGACGTAGGCGGCCAGCACCACCCACCCCTGCACGTGAAATGTTTGGATGTAGCCGGACGTCAGCAGCACGCCGGTAATGATCCCGATGGTCTTCTGCGCGTCATTGGAGCCGTGCGAGTAGCTGAATAGCGCCGAACTCACCAATTGCAACTTGCGAAACCAGCGGTCCATGTGCGCCGGCGACTCGTGGCGGAACAGCCAGAACACCATGATCATCAAGATGTAGCCCAGCGCCAGGCCCATCAGCGGCGCCACGATGATGAACGTCGTCGTCGTGATCCACCCTTTCAGCACCAGCGCGTCGAAGACCGAACTCAGACCTTTCACCTCGGCGACCTTCGCCATGGCGGCGCCGGCATAGCCGCCGATCAGCGCGTGGGACGAACTCGACGGAATCCCGTAATACCAGGTGACCAGGTTCCAGAAAATCGCGCCGATGAGACCGGCCAGGATGACGTACACCGTCACGTACGTCTGGTTGACCATGTCCTTGCCGACCGTCGCCGCCACCCCAGCTTCCTGAAAATACAGCAGCGGAATCGCCGCGACGAAATTGAAGAAGGCCGCCCACAGCACCGCCTGAAAAGGCGACAGCACCCGCGTGGCGACGATTGTGGCGATGGAATTGGCGGCGTCGTGAAAACCGTTGATGTAGTCGAAAATCAGGGCGACGATGACGATCACCGCCACAAGAATCAGCGTTCTGTCCATACGCCGGAGGCGGCTATCCGTTCTTCAAAACGACGGCCTGAAGCGCGTCGGCAACGTCTTCGGCATTGTCGGTGGCCAGTTCCAGGAAGTCGTACACTTCTTTCAGCTTGATGAGTTGAATCGGGTCCTTCTCGGTGTTGAACAAGTCGGAAATCGTCGTGCGCGTGAGTTGATCGGCCGCATCCTCCAAACGGTTGATCTCGATGCAGTGGTTGAGCAGTTCCTGGTCCCGGTCGTCGGCCAGCGCCTGGAAAGCCTTGGCCAGCGTATCGGCCGTTTGAACGATCAAATCGCAGATGGCCGTGACCGGCGGTGGAATTGGATCGATCTTGTAGGCGCAGATGCGGTGCGCGGCCTCCTCAATCGCATCCAGCACGTCATCCATGTGCGAACCGAGAGCGTGCAGGTCCTCCGGGTCCAGCGGAGTGATGAACGTCTGGTTCAACATGGTGAAGATGTTGTGAACGATTTCGTCGCCCTTGCGCTCCAAAGCAATAATGTCGTTGGCGGCAAGGTGCACCGAAGCGTTGCCGTCTTGAGCCGCCTTGAAAAGCAGTTTCGCGGCCTCCTGGGTCAACTGGGCTTGCTGTAAGAAGAATTCGTAGAACTTCGCTTCGCGGGGAACCAGCCTCATATTTTTCTGTGAAATAACCTCAATCCGCAACCACGCGGAGAAAATCAGGTAGAAGTCGAATTATGTCGCACTCGGCGTCCGCGAGCCAAGCGATTCTGGTTCCCATTCGGTCAGTACCGGGAGAAGCGCCGGTTCCTCTTGGTTTGCGTCCAGATTAAGGTAGCGTAAGTCCAACAAACGGCTCACTTCGATGTTGCCCATTGCGGACAAAAGGGTACTTTTCAGATGCGGGTGCTCCTTCTCCAATTCGGCAAAAAGATCGCGCAGGGTGCGCCGGACAGTGCCGGTCTTCAGCGAGCATCCGCACGGAATGACCGGCGCGCCCGTTTCAGCGGCAAAGGCGGCGGTAATGTCCTCGGTCACATAGACCAGCGGGCGGATGAGCCGGAAATCCTTCTCGCGCGAATAGGTCACCGGCGGCAGCGCGCCGATCCGGCCGGTAAACAACGCGTTGCGTAGAAAGGATTCGCAAAAATCGTCAGCGGTGTGACCAAACGCGATGACATTGGCGCCCAGTCCCTTGGCTATCTGATACACCGCGCGGCGGCGGAAGCGGCTGCACAGGTCGCAGCCGTGATCCGGCTGCTCCTCCAGCAGGCGCAGCGACGGGTTGTCAGTGTGGTACGTCCAATCGACTCCCCGCTTGCTCAAGTATTCGCGAAAGGGTTCAACGGGGCGGAGAAACTTCCCTTGTTCGACCGTGAACGCACAGACACTGAAGCGCACTGGAGCGCGGTCCCGCAGGCGCAGCAGCACTTCCAGCAGCGTGAGCGAATCCTTGCCGCCGGAGAACGCCACGGCCACGCGATCCCCGTCACGAATCATTTGGAAGCGTGTGACGGCCTCGCCGGCTTTGCGCAGCAGAACCTTTTCGAGTTCCAAACTTATTATTATCGCGTGACCGTAACAACCCGCGCCGGGCCAATAATGAAATTGTGCCTTGGGCGCGCCACGTGGCCTGGAAGTTGTTGATGGATGTCGAGGGCGGCGCCCATTCCACCGATCTGCTTGAGCGTCGTCTGGACGGGTTGGACCCGCGCGACGCGCACCTGGCCACCGGGATCGTGCTCGGAAGCCTCCGGCGGCAGGCGCAAATCGACTGGCTGATCGAGCAGAAAACCGGGCGGCCGCTGAGAAAGCTCGATCCCGGCGTGCTGGTGGCGCTCCGCATGGGCGCTTATCAACTCCGCTTTCTGACCCGGATTCCGGCGCACGCGGCAATCGATGAAAGCGTCGAACTCGTCAAGCGCGCCGGCTTGCGTTCCGCGGCGGGCTACGTCAATGCCCTGCTGCGCCGGTTGCCGCCCTTGCCCGCAAGCTGGTCCTCCCCGAGCCTTGAATACTCGCTGCCTGGCTGGTTGTGGACACGTTGGGTCCGGCATTTCGGCGAGGCGGCAGCCGGGGGCATCGCGCGGGCCGCGCTCGATCCTCCGGTCCCCTATGTGCGCAGCGCCGCGCCCGCGCCCGGCCTGGAACCCACCGCATTGCCGGGCTGCTACCGGCTCAGCGGCCCGCTCCCGCCCGGCGCGCGATTTCAGGACATCGGCTCGCAGAGCATCGTGCCCCTGCTCGAACTGTTGCCGGGGCAGCGTTTCCTCGATGTCTGCGCCGCGCCCGGAAACAAGACCCTTCAGGCGTTGGAAACTCCCCTGCGCGCTCTGGCGTGCGACATCAGCGGCAAACGGCTGGCAACCGGATTGCTGGAACAAGTTCCGAGAGTGCAACTCGATGCCGCCCAGCCGCTGCCGTTCGGCCCCGTCTTTGACCGGATCCTGGTCGATGCTCCCTGTTCCGGAACAGGGACGCTCTCGCGCAACCCGGAAATCCGCTGGCGGCTCACGCCCGAAAGCCTCGAAGTCCATCGCGCGCGGCAGTCCGCCATTCTGCGGAATGCGCTGGCGTACCTGGCGCCCGCCGGACGCCTGGTCTATTCCACCTGTTCCCTGGAAAGTGAAGAAAACGAGCAGGTCGTGGCCTCCGCCGGCGCTCCGGTGCTTTCCACAATTGAGCGCATTCCGGGACGCGACGAGGGCGAAGGATTTTTCGCCGCCGTGCTATCCTCGGGGTGATCTCCCCCATGATCGAAATACTGCCCTCGATCCTTGCCTCCGATTTCACGCGCCTGGCCGAGGAGATTGCCCGGGTCGAAGCCGGCGGCGCGCGCATGCTGCACCTGGATGTGATGGATGGTCACTTCGTGCCGAATCTGACCATCGGGCCGCCCGTCGTCGAGTCGATTCGCAAGATCACCAAGCTGACCCTGGATGTCCATTTGATGATCACCGATCCGGACAAGTACGCCCCCATTTTCATCGAAGCCGGGGCCGACTGCGTATCGGTCCATCAGGAAGTATGCCCCCACCTCGACCGCACGCTGCGCATGATCCAAGCCGAAGGCGGCCGCGCCGGCGTGGTGCTAAATCCGTCCACGCCTGTCGGGACGCTCGAAGAAGTCCTGGGCATCGTCGATCATGTTCTCCTTATGAGCGTCAATCCGGGTTTCGGAGGTCAGAGCTTTTTGCCTCACGTACTGGATAAAGCCCGGCGGTTGAAGCAGATGCGAGAAAATTTAGGTCTCCGGTTCAACATCGAGATGGACGGGGGCATTACGAGAGATAATGTAGGAACAGTGGTCCGCTCCGGCGTCAACTGGATTGTGGCCGGCAGCAGCATCTTCCACGCGCCCGATGCGGCCGCGGCCGTGGCGGATATGAAACAGGCGGCCGAAAGTTCATTGGCGTTGCTGGCTTGAGGCTTGGCTCGTCATCCGGAATCAAACATGAGCTTTAACTGGAATTACCGCAATACGGTTGTGCTTCTCCTCCTCGTTCTCGTAGCCGTGGGTGGCTGCCGGCGAAAGAAGTACGAAAACCCCATCACCAAGGACACCCAGCAGCCGGACAAGATCCTGTTCGACAAAGCCATTGGCGATATCGAGCGCGGCCGGTACGAGGTCGCCCGCCTCACGCTCAACACGCTCATGAATACTTACGACACCAGCGAGTACCTGGCCAAAGCCAAGCTCGCCATCGCCGATAGCTGGTACCGCGAAGGCGGCGCGCACGGCCTGGCGCAGGCGGAAGCCGAGTACAAGGATTTCATCCTCTTCTATCCGACGCTGGAGGAATCCGCCGAAGCCCAGTTCAAGGTCTGTGACCTGCACTACAAACAGATGGAAAAACCGGATCGCGACCCGGGGCACGTGGTGCGGGCCGACGAGGAGTGCCGGCAGTTGCTTACGCAGTTCCCCAACAGCCGCTATGCGCCCATGGCTCAGCAGCGCTTGCGCGAGATCCAGGAGGTCTCGGCCGAATCCGAGTTCCGCGTCGGCAGCTACTACCACCACAAGCAGAGCTATCCGGCCGCGGCCAACCGCCTGCAAGCCGTGACCGACCATTATCCGCTTTACAGCGCGGCGGACCTGGCGCTGTCGCAGTTGGGCGATTCCTACGCCCGCATGGGTCCCCGCTTCAAACAGAAGAGCATCCTGGCCTACCAGAAGATCGTCCGCGAGTATCCGCTCAGTCCCCTGGCCGAGGACGCCAAGAAACACCTGGGCGAGGTCGAGGCGGAGATTCCCGAACCCGATCCCGTGGCGCTGGCGCGCATGAAATACGAGCAGGAAAACGTGACCCCGCGCAGCGCCATGGCCAAGACGTGGGGCGTCTTCAGCAAGTCGCCCGACGTAAGCAGGGCGGCCAAGTCCGGCCAGCCCGCCAACTCCGTCCTCCGGCCCACCACACCGGCCAGCGTGCCGGTTCCGGGCGGAGGCGCTCAGACCGGCACCACAGACGTCACCGTCTCCACCGTTTCCGGCGCCACCACGGACCTCGACACCAAGCCCGATGCCCGTCTCAACCAGCCCGCGCAGGGTAGTGGCGAAGCCAACCAACCCGCCCAGGGCGCCCAACCCGCCGCGGCCGGCGGCCAGGCGTCCCAGGTCAACACCGCCAACACAGACCAGTTGCCCACCAACCGCCAGGCGCCGCCACCCAAGAAGGGGAAGCAAAAGAAGAAGTAGAATGACCAGCCGCGTACTGCTGGCCGACGACAGCCCGCACGCGCAGCGCATGGGCCAACGCCTGCTGCGTGAAGAGGGCTTCGAAGTGGTCACCGTCACCGATGGCGACACCGCGCTTCTGCGTCTGGACGACGTGGACCCGGACCTGGTGCTGGCCGACGTGTTCCTGCCGGGGAAATCCGGCTACGAAGTCTGCCAGTACGTGAAGAGCCACCCGCGCCACCGCCACGCCGGCGTCGTCCTGATTGCCGGCCTGCTGGAACCCGTGGACGACGAGGAAGCGCAGCGCGTGGGCAGCGACGCCATTGTCAAGAAGCCTTTCGAGGCTTCGGTCTTTCTGGAAGTTATCCGCCCCCTGGTGGACGCCTCCCGCTACGCGCGCGGGCTGTTTGCGCCCAGCGCCGCCTCTCCAGTCATCGGCGGAGAACCGGCCGCCGCTCCCGCCTCGCCTCCCATCGATCCGGAACGCGTCCGCGCCGCGGTCACCCTCGCGCTCGACCAGTCGCTCCCCGCCATGATCAACGAGATCACCGAAAAGGTCCTCATCGCTTTGGGGCAATAATAAGTATCCATGCCAGAGAATACATTCGACATCGTGTCCAAGGTGGAACTGCCCGAAGTGAGCAATGCCATCCAGCAGGCGCTCAAGGAAATCCAAACCCGCTACGACCTGAAGGATTCCAAGTCCACCATCGAGCTGAACGAGAAGGAACACAAGATCCTGCTGCATTCGAGCGACGATTTCAAGATCAAGGCGGTTGGCGAAATCCTGCAGCAGAAGCTCGTCAAGCGCCACGTTCCGCTCAAAGCTCTGACGTTTGGCGCCATCCAGCCCGCCGCCGGCTCCACCGCCCGCCAGGAAGTCACCATGCAGCAGGGGATCCCGATTGAGAAGGCTCGCGAGATCGTCAGGCTCATCAAGGACAGCAAGAAGAAGGCGCAGGCTTCGATCCAGGGCGACCTGGTGCGGGTCAGCAGCAAGGACCGCGATACGCTCCAGGAGATCATCGCCCTGCTGCGCGCCGAGGATTTCGGCATCGACATGCAGTTCACCAACTACCGTTCCAACTGATGCCGCGCCGGATCGAGACGGTAAGCATCGCCGGGCCGGCCGGCCGCCTGGAAGGCCTGCTCGAAGAACCCGGCGGCCGCGATCCCGCCATGGCTGCCGTGGTCTGCCATCCGCACCCGCTGCATGGTGGAACCATGCACAACAAGGTCGTCTACCGCATCGCGCGCGGGTTGCGGCGCGCGGGCGCCGTCGTGCTGCGCTTCAACTTTCGCGGAGTCAATCTGAGTGAGGGCGCGCATGACGGCGGAACCGGCGAAATCGAAGATGCGCGCGCCGCGCTGGCCTTTCTCCGCGAGCGCTATCCGCACCTTCCCTACCTGCTGGCCGGATTCTCATTCGGCTCGCGGATCGTGCTGCGCCTGGGCTGCCAGTTGCCCGAGCCCGCGCCGTCCACCCTCATTGCGGCCGGATACCCCACCGTCCACGGTGTCCACGGCTTCCTGCGGGAGTGCGGCCGGCCCAAGATATTCATCCAAAGCACGCACGACGAGTTCGGCCCCATGGACGAGTTGGCGGAATTGGTCACGCAACTGCCCGAGGCGCACGTACGCTGGGTCGAAGCGCGGGATCACTTCTTCGCCGGCTCGCTCGACGAGTTTGAGAAAGTGGTAATGGCGGCCGGCGAACTATGATTCGTCCGCGCTGGAGGAGGTGACCGGAAATGTCCGGCGCTGCGTTTTCCGCACAAAATCTGGAGCAGAGTTCCTGGCAGGACTACGTCTCGGCGATTGTCGGCGCGGGTAAGGATTTTTGGTCGGCGCTGATTCTCACCGCCGGTTCAGAGGGACAGGCCGCGGCCTATCGCACCGAGATCGAGAGCCGCCTCAGCGAATCGAAATTGCCGCGGAGCACGGCCTACATCGTTGTGGCGGACCCCAAGTCGGGCCGGCTCGGTAGCGGCGGCGCCACCCTTCACGCGCTGGCCGAGTTCGCCCGCCGCCGTCCGGAAACCCGCGACGAGGCGTGGTGGAATTCCAACCGCGTCCTGCTGATTCACTCCGGCGGCGAATCCCGCCGCCTGCCCTCCTACTCGCAATCGGGCAAGATCTTCAGCCATCTGCCGATGCACACCCCCTGGGGCGAGAACGCCACCCTGTTCGACCACCTGCTGGCGATGTCCTGCTCCTGGCTGGAGGTCATGAATCCCGGCTTGGTCGTCTCATCCGGCGATGTCATCCTGCGGCTGGATCCGGCGAGTCTGCGCTGGCGCCACCCCGGCGTCTGTGGAATCGCCGTCCTCGAAGACGAGATGACCGGCACCCAGCACGGAGTCTATGTCCTCGACGAGCACGACCAGGTTTACGCCGTGCTTCAGAAGCGGTCTCTCGACGAGTTGCGCGCCGCCGGAGCGGTCCGCAACGGCCGCGTACCGGTCGATTCCGGCCTGCTGTATCTCGATGGCGGCGTCGTGCGGGACATGACCGGCCTTGCGCTCGACGCCGGCGCCATCCCCTTTGTCGATCTCTATCAGCAACTTTCAATGACCCTGGGAACCGCGGCGGAGGCGCCGGACGGCGAACCCGCCCTGCCGTCTCGCTTGCGGGCCGTCCTGCGCGGCCGCGGCTTCCGTTGCGCGCTCGCCCAGGGTGACTTCATCCACATCGGCTCGACCTCCAGCCACCGCTCGCTCCTGAGCCAGTACGTCGATGCCGGACGCGTGCGGCAAGTGCGGACACGCCTGGGCGGCGAGCACCCGGCGAGCCAGGGTGGCGGAACCGTCGTCGACAGCCTGCTTGCCCCCGGCAGCAGTCTGGAGGAGGGCTCTCTGGTGGTCGAAAGCGCACTCGACCATCCCGTCTGGCTGGGCCAGGGCGGCATCCTTCACGGTCTCACCGGAATCTCGTCGCGCCTGGAAGTCCCCGAGAATCTCGTGCTGCACCAGTTGCCGGTCGTGCTGGCCGGCGGGCGCCGCTGCGACGTCATTCGCGTCTATGGCGCCAGCGACGATCCCAAACACGTTCCGCCCACCTGGATGAACCGGCCCATGAGCGAGAGCCTGGAGCGCCTCGGCCTTGCCGCCGATGACGTCTGGCCGGGAATCGCCCCCGGGTCGCGCACGCTGTGGAACGCCCGGCTGTTTCCCGCCGGCACGGTGGAGGAAGCCGTGCGTGCCGCTCGCTGGCTGATGGGATACGATTCCGGCGGACGAGAGGCCTGGCTGGCCGCCGCCCGGCTCTCCTTGGGCGAAAGCGCCGAAGCCGCCGACCACCGCCTGCTGCTCGAGCGGCGCAACCAGCGCCGCCAGGCCAACTGGGTGGAGGCCGCACTGGAACTGGCGCGCTCGGGAGGCGATCCGCGCCCCTTGCTGTGGTATGCGCCCAGCCTGGCCGTGCTCCATCGAACCGGAGAGCGTTTGGCGCATGCCGCCGAAGAGGCCCAAGCCCCCCATCCCACCGCCGCCGCCAGCCTCAACTACCAGGCATTTCTCTTTCTGCGCCAGGCGGGGCTCGAAGCCGCTTCAGAACAAGCCCGCGAGCAGGCGTTTCACTGCGTCCAACTCGCCGTAGGCCGGGGCCTCCAGTCCAGTTCGTTTCTTGCCAACGCCACTTGGGCCAACCGCGCGGCCACCGTTACGGCTCCAGCCCGCGTGGACCTGGGCGGCGGTTGGTCCGATACGCCACCTTTCTGCCTCGACTTCGGCGGCGCCGTGTTGAACCTCGCCCTGCGCCTCGACGGCGCCGCTCCCGTGCAGGTCGCCGCCGAACGTACTCAGGAACCTCGCATCTGTTTCGCCGACGAAAGCTCAGGCGAGTCGGCGGCCTTCACCACAATGGACGCGCTGCACCAGGCCGCCGCGCTCGAAGGCCCGTTCGCCCTGCCCCAGGCCGTTCTCCAGGTCTCCGGCTTGTTCCCGCCCGAAGGCAGCCTGGAGCAAATCCTCCAGCGCCTGGGAGGCGGAATCCGCCTTCGCACCCGTGTCAATCTGCCCGTGGGGTCCGGCCTGGGGACCAGCAGCATCCTGGCCGCCGCCATGTGCCGCGCGGTTTCCGAACTGGCCGGCGCGCCCGTCAGCCCTTCCGGCATCCTGGACTGGGTCATGGCCGTCGAGCAGCAGATGACTACCGGCGGCGGCTGGCAGGATCAGGCCGGCGCCTTGTTCCCCAACGCCAAGCTGCTGGTCTCCATGGCCGGCCCCGAACAAAAGATCCGCGTCGAGCCCGTCGCCTGGAGCGCCGAGCGGCAGCGGGAGTTCACCAGCCGCTTCCTGGTCTATTACACCGGGGTTCGCCGCCTCGCCAAAGGATTGCTCAGCCAGATTGTCGGAAAGTACCTGGCGCGCGATACTCGCACCATCGAGATTCTGCACAGCATCAAGACGCTGGCGGTCGAGATGACACACGCCATGCGCGCCGGCGAGTGGGACTACTTGGGAGAGCTTCTGAATCGCCACTGGCGGCTCAACCAGGAACTGGATCCCAACACCACCAACGCGCGCATCTCCGCCCTGCTCGATGCCGTCGCGCCCCACACCGCGGGCGCCAAGCTTGCCGGCGCCGGCGGCGGCGGTTTTATCCTGCTGCTGGCCAAAGACCCGGGCAGCGCGGACGCCATTCGCCGGACTCTGCCCGAAGGCGGCGCCGGCGGCGCGCGCTTCTATAGCTACGAAATTTGCAACCAGGGAATCGATGCGACGATTGAGGCCTGAGCGTGAACGCCGGAGCGTTATCCGTGACGCATGGTGCGCGCCACTTCGCGCGATGCGCGGTTGCTGATCAGGAACGCAATCTTGCCCATTAGTTCCGGTAAGTCTTCCGGTTTGATGAGTACTGGACCGTCCACTTTCTCACCGTTCCGCTCCTCGCGTTGTGAGGTGATGATCGCCGCCGCGGGCCGGTAAGGCATCAACCTCGCATGCTCAATTACGCGAAAGCCGGATTCAGGTGACTCCATGGAGAGGTCGCTGAGCACCAGCTCGTACTCTTGTTTGTCCATCAATCCAACAGCTTCAGCGGCAGACGCGGCGGAATCCACACAGTAACCCGAGGCCTCCAGCACCGTCTTCAACGTCAAACGGGAAGCCGGATCACCGTCCGCCAAAAGAACGCGCGCCACAATTTTGCGCCTTGTTCCGGTACCCATAAGGAATTTGCCTTCCTTATAGTACTCCGAAACCGAGCTTTTCTTACGTCGTTATTTTCGCATCCCGTAATGGGGTAAAAACCCTATCAAAAATTGCAGTAACGTTCCTCAATTGTCGTTCTACGGAAAACGACTGAGCTAATTGCCCGGCGGTCAAGAACCTGCGAATCTCCGGGTGTGCTTCGATGACTGCGCGAAAGTCACCGTCCTCCTGCCACGCCTTTAACGCTTCGGCCTGGACAATCCGGTAGGCTTCTTCCCGAAGCATTCCCGCGGCGGAGAGGTCCAGCAGGAGCTGCCCTGAAAACACCAGCCCCTTGGTGAGTTCGAGATTCTTCCGCATACGTTCCGGGTATACGCGCATCCCCGCGACCAGCCAGTGAGTCTTTTCCAGCAGGTAGTCTGTCAGGATGCAGGAATCCGGCAGGATCACGCGCTCGACCGAAGAGTGCGAGATATCGCGTTCGTGCCAGAGAGCATTGTTCTCAAAGGCCGCCTGAACGTTCGCCCGGACCACCCGCGCCAAGCCGCAGATCTGCTCAGAAACAATGGGGTTCTTCTTGTGCGGCATCGCCGAGCTACCCTTCTGCCCTAGCGCAAAAGGCTCCTCCGCTTCGCGCACCTCGGTTCGCTGCAAGTGCCTGATTTCCAAGGCAATCTTTTCACACAGACCGCAGATCAAGGCGAGGGCGGACACGAACGCGGCGTGACGGTCGCGCGCCAGCACTTGGCTGGCGACTGGCGCCGCCTGAAGTCCTAGCTTGTTGCAGATCCGCTCTTCCGCCGCGGCCGAGATGTGCGCCAGCGTACCGACAGCTCCGGAAACCTTTCCAAAGCGGAGGTCCTCGGCGGCCTGATCCAGCCGGACCCGGGATCTACGACATTCGTCATACCAGAGCGCGATCTTCAATCCGAACGTGATCGGCTCGGCTTGAATTCCGTGCGTCCGGCCGATCATGACCGTGTCTTTGAGCTCCCACGCCCGCGCCGCCAGAACTTCTTCCAGCTTCGCAATCTGCTTTTGAATCAGAAGGTAAGACTCGCGGATCTGCAGCGCCTGGGCCGTGTCTACGACATCATTCGAAGTCAACCCAAAGTGCAGCCAGCGGGAAGCATCCGCACACCCGGCGGCCTTGAGCGATTCGGCAACGCTCGTCGTGAACGAAATGACGTCATGGCGTACTTCCCGCTCGATTTCCTGTATCCGGTCCACCGAAAAGCGGGCATGTTGGCGCAGTAAGGCCGCCGCTTCGGCCGGTACTTCGCCTTCCTCGCTCAAAGCCTCGGCGGCGGCAAGTTCCACTTCAAGCCACTGCCTGTACTTGTTCTCCTCATTCCATATCCGGCCCATCTCGGGACGCGTATATCGTTCAATCATAAGTTCAAAGTTGGAAAACGCCAGATTGGCGGCGCGGTTCCAGCACCACCAGGTTCGGGCGCAGGCCGCACTGCTCCAAGGTCTGACGCGCCGTCATCTCTACAATGGCCGGATGGTTGTTATTCTCCGACAAATGTCCAAGAATCAAGGTCTGCACCTGCGAGGTCAATTCCTCACGAATATACTCGCACGCCAGATCGTTGGAGAGATGACCCTTGCGGCTCAAGACCCGCTGCTTGACAGACCACGGATACGGTCCCACTTTCAGCATGTCGATATCATGGTTCGACTCTAGTAGTAGTATATGGCAGCCCTTCAGCACCCACTTCACCGAGTCGGGCACGTATCCCAGGTCCGTCGCAATTCCGACACGAATCCCTTCACCTTGCAGAACAAAGCCCACAGGGTCTACGGCGTCATGCGGAATCGTGAAACTGGCCACTTGCATATCGCCGAATTCGAATTGCAAGCCCGCCTGAAAGGTCTCATAGGCAGGCGCGGGACCGGACCAGTCGATGGTGGGCGCCGTGACATGCGTGAGGAAAACTGGCTTCTTCAGCCGCCGCGCGGTGGCCGGCAGGCCGCAGACGTGATCGGTATGCTCGTGTGTGACCAGGATGGCGTCGATCTCGAGAGGATCTTCGCCAATCGCAGCCAGGCGCGTAAAGATTTCACGCCGCGAAAGTCCGGCATCGATCAGGACGCGCGTCCGGCCTATCCTTACAAACGTAGCATTTCCCGAGCTGGACGATGCCAGCACGCAGACCTTGACGATGCCGCGCCTCCTTGCTGGAAAACTTCAGTGTAAACCCGGCGCGAGTCCGCAGGCGAGCGAATGTGTGTGAGCGGCGCGCTGGCCTCCCGCTCCCACCTCCCCTTACACTGAAAGCACCATGAAAGCTCTCGTCCACGTCAAGCTCAAACCCACCGTCCTCGATCCTCAGGGTCAGACCATCCAGCGCGCCCTGGCCGGTATGGGTCATTCTGAAATCTCGAGCGTCCGCCAGGGAAAATATTTCGAAATCGATCTCGACGCGTCCGTCAGCCGGGATGCCGCCCTGAAGAATCTGACCAAAGTCGCACAGGACGTCCTCACCAACCCGGTCATCGAAGAATTCTCGGTCGAGATTCTGGGCTAAAGTTGGCGACAACTTCTATCGAAGGATTTCAAGAGACAAGAAACCATGTGCGGAATCATCGGATACGTCGGGCGGCGCAAGCCGGTCCCCATCATTCTGGACGGCCTTCGCCGGCTCGAGTACCGCGGATATGATTCCGCTGGACTAGCCGTGGTGGACGAGGACCAGAACCTCTCCGTGCGGCGCGCCTCCGGCAAGCTGCACAACCTTGAAGAGGCCGTCCGCCTCAACCCACTCGACGGCTGGTACGGCATTGGTCACACCCGCTGGGCCACCCATGGCCGGCCCACCGAAGAGAATGCCCACCCGCACCGCGACTCCAAGGGCAATATCGTCGTCGTCCACAACGGTATCGTTGAAAACTACCTCACCCTGAAGCACCAGCTTCAGGAAGAAGGACACGTTTTCGTCACCGAGACCGACACCGAGATCATTCCGCACCTGATTGAGAAGTACTTTGAGGGCAACCTCGAATCCGCCGTCCTCAAAGCCGTCAACCAGTTGCGCGGCGTGTTCGCTCTGGCCTGCATTTCGCGGCTGGACCCTGGAAAGATCGTGGTCGCGCGCAACGGTCCGCCCGTCGTCGTCGGCCTGGGTGAGGGCGAATACTTTGTGGCCTCCGATGTTCCAGCCATCCTCAGCCACACGCGCGACGTCTTCTTCCTGCAGGACGGCGACCTCGCCGTGCTTACGCCCGACGGCGTCAAACTCACCGACCTGCAAGGCAAAGCCATCAAGCGCCAAGTCTCGCATGTCCTGTGGGACCCCATCATGGCCGAAAAGGGCGGCTACAAACATTTCATGCTCAAGGAGATCTTTGAGCAGCCGCGCGCCGTGCGCGACACCATCCTGGGGCGGGTCGGCCAGGAGACGGGCCGTGTGTTTCTGGACGAGATGCAGATCCAGCCCAAGGAGTTTGAGCAATTCTCCAGTGTCAAGATCGTGGCCTGCGGCACAAGCTGGCACGCGGCCCTGGCCGGCAAGTTCATGATCGAACGTCTGGCGCGCATTCCCGTCGAAGTGGACTACGGCAGCGAGTTCCGTTACCGGGACCCGATCATCTCCCCGCAGACGCTCACCGTTCTGATCTCCCAATCCGGCGAAACCGCCGATACGCTGGCGGCGCAGCGCGAAGCCAAGGCCAAGGGCTCCCGCACCATCGCGATCTGCAACGTCATGGGCTCGATGATCTCGCGCGAAGCCTCGGGCACCCTGTTGACCCACGCCGGACCGGAAATCGGCGTCGCCTCCACCAAGGCGTTCACCTCGCAGCTCACCGCGCTGTTTATTCTGGCGATGTATCTCGGGCAGGTCCGCAAAAAGCTGGACACCGAATCCTCGGTGGCGCTGGCCCAGGATCTGTTCAAGATTCCGGGAAAACTTGAGACCGTCCTCAGCCACGACGCCGACTACGACGGTCTGGTCAGATGGCTGCACAAGTCCACCGACTTCCTGTACCTGGGGCGCGGCATACACTACCCCATCGCGCTCGAAGGCGCGCTCAAGCTGAAAGAAATCTCCTACATCCACGCCGAGGGATATCCGGCCGGCGAGATGAAACACGGGCCCAACGCCCTGATCGACGAAACGCTGCCTACCGTGGTTGTTGCCACCATGGACGAAAACGATGAAGGCAGCCAGACCCGCTTCGAGAAAACGCTTTCAAACATTCAGGAAGTCAAAGCGCGCGGCGGCAAGGTGATCGCCATCGCAACCGAGGGCGCGCCGGAAGTCCAGAAAGTGGCCGACCAGGTCATCTGGATTCCGCCCGCCAGCGAGTTGCTGCTGCCGGTGCTCGAAGTGGTTCCCATGCAACTGCTCGCCTATCACATCGCTGTCCGGCGCGGTTGCGACGTCGATCAGCCGCGCAATCTCGCCAAGAGCGTCACGGTCGAATAGGTGCGCCAGACTGCCCACACTTTGCAGGTTGCCACCCGGGGCAAGGGGCTGTACGAGGTCACCTCCGGCATTTCCTCCTGGCTGGCGAAGCAGAGCATCCTGACCGGTCTGTTGACGGTATTTTGCCGGCACACGTCGGCATCGCTGGTCATACAGGAGAATGCCGACCCGGACGTTCGCGCCGACCTCGAACGCTATTTTGAGCGGATTGCGCCGGAAGACGCCCGCGCCTACGCGCACACCATCGAGGGCCCCGATGACATGCCGGCACATATCCGCGCCGCCTTGACGCAGGTTCAGCTTTCCATTCCGGTGGTGGACGGCGAACTGGTGCTCGGCGCCTGGCAGGGCATCTACCTGTTTGAACACCGCTCGGCGGCGCACCGCCGGAGTCTCGTCCTGCATCTGCTCGGCGAGTGAGGCGGCTGCCCTGCCCTCCGGAGTTCCGGTCAGGCCCTCGCCGTTGCGTCGGCGTCGCGCTGATTCCGCTGCTGCTCCACCTTCTGCGCCAGCGTCGAACGCAGTCCGAGCGCCTTGTTGAGCACGCCGAACCAGAACGGTGCGCCCAGGCTCACCATCGCCCACGAAATCAGGACGCCGAACAGCTTGCGCAGCTTGTTATCGGTGTCCCAGACAGGCTTGAGCGTCAGCAACTGCCGTGTCTTGTCAGCCGCATCGAGCGCCTTTTCCACGGCGGGCACCAGTTTGGGTTCCGCGCCCGGCGGCAGCGGCGCGGCGGCCGGTTGCGGCGGCAACTTCTTTACCTCTTCGATCGCCCGCTCCACCAGGGCCTTGCGAAAGGTTTCGTCCCGGCTCAGGCGCTGCACCAGGTCAATGGAGTCCAGGTTCAAGGCAAAGCAAACCACCAACGCCAGCACCGCCGAAATCAAGCGTCCGTTAAAGTTGACGCGGTCCTCCACGCGGTCCATGGTGTGGTCGTACCAGGCAAAGACCCGCCCGGCGAGCTTTCCGCAGCCCGCCTCGGCGATGGCCCGCACTTTCCACAAGTACGATGGCGCCTTGGGGTCCCGGACTTCCTCCTGCACCAGTAGTTCCTGAATTGCGGTGATAACGTCCGCGGCGTCCTTGCCGGTGAGCGATTTCACCGTCTTACCTAAACTGCTGTCCGGACCGCCCTCGGCTGCTTTCCGCAGCAGCAGGAAGATGAACTCCTCGCGGCTGATCACTTCCGCCGCGGTGTTGCCGCCCTTCACCCGCGACTCATTCGTCATCTCCACGGCAAGCTGCCGCGCTTCCTTGGCGAGTTCCGGACCGAGGCCGGCAATCAGCGAGGCGAGCCCGTCCCGCAACCGGTGCTGCCGCACCCGCGCCAGAGTCTGAATCGCTTGCATGGCCGCGCCAACCGCCGTCGCAGCCAGCAGAATCGCCAGCACATAGCCAATCGCCACATCGAGATACTGAAGGACAGGCATTCAACCTCCCGGCGCAATAAGTTACTGGTGGCTTAGTATATCCCTGGCGGCCCGGTGACGCTCAACCGCGCCCAGGCCCGCTAACTTTTCCGTGAAATCCCGCTTCTCATGGACAAAGGAGTCAGTTTGACCGAAACAAGAACAGTTCACCATACCGCAGGCCCGGGCGGCGCTCGCCGCTGGCTGCTGTGCTGCGCCGCCGCTCTGGCTGTGGGCGCTACCGGAGTCGAGGGGCAGGACATGGCCCCTGGACGCCACAATCACGGCGATTACACCGCGCCGGCAAAACTCGTCGAAAAGGTGCGCACGGCGACCGAGCGTTTTATCGATGTCAACATGGCGGTGGCCTCCGGCTACCAGGCCGCCTTTGGGTGTGTCAGCGGTCCGGACCATGGCGCAATGGGCGTGCACTACATCAATGGCCCCTTCGCCAGCGACGGGGAAATCGACGCCGCCAAGCCTGAAGCCCTGATCTACGAACCCACCAGGCAGGGCATGAAACTCGTCGGGGTCGAATTCATCGTCGACGCGTCGGCATGGACAAAGAACCACTCCGCTCCGCCGGTGCTCGAAGGGCAGGCCTTCCACCTCGTGAACGCGCCGAACCGCTACGGCATCCCCGCCTTCTACGAATTGCATGTTTGGGCTTGGCGCGAGAACCCGAACGGCGCGTTCGTGGACTGGAACAACCGCGTGAGCTGCGAACACCAGTAATCCTCCCTCGCGGTGACGGCTGCTCGCCGCCCACCCCCTGTGGCTAGGCGGGGCCAAGGCGGCGAGCAGCGCTCCTTCCCGCCCGGCGCCTCCTTCCAGACATCCGCGTTCACAACAATCTACCCCAATCAAATCAACAACTTATCTGAAGCCGCCGGCCTCCCCGCCGTATACTCGATAACCGGAAGCGCGACAAACCGGCTGGCAATGGCCATTTTGCCAGCCTTCATAGCCGCAGCCTGTCCGCCCATTCTTCATCTATCGAGGTGCTCCACGCATGGCATCCCCCGCCCAACTCGCCGCTAATCGCGAAAATGCTCAGCTTTCGACCGGACCGAGGACCGAAGCCGGCCGCGCCCGCTCTTCCGCCAACGCCCTGGTGCACGGTTTCAGCAGTCAGACCGTCATCCTTATGGGCGAAGACCCGGACGAGTACGAAGACCTGCTCACTGACCTCCTCCTCTCGTTTCCCACCGGTGGCCACTTCGCCCTTGACCGCGCCGTGCGCGAAATGGCCAACGCCGAATGGCGTCTTCGCCGCGTTCGCCGCCACATGGAACTGGCGCTCAACACCAAGATGGCCCAACTCCAGTCCGAGATCCCGGCATCCAGCCCGCTTGAACTCCAGGCCCGAGCCTTCGACATCCTGGTCAACGAATCGAAGAGCTTCAAGCTGCTCATGCGCTACGAGACCCGCTTCGAGAATCTCTATAGCCGCGCCCAGCGTGACTGGATGACTTGCTACAGGCTGCTCAATCCGGTCGAGACGATGTATGAAGCCATAACCCGGCAGGCGCCCGATTGGCTTCGTTCGGCAACGCCCGCCGCACCGCCTGCCGCCGGTCCCGGCGCCACCCCACGCAACAGCCTCTGCCACTGCGGTTCAGGCCAAAAGTACAAGCGTTGTTGCGGCCGCAACGCTCCCCCGGTCCTTACACGCGCCAGCCGCGGCTAGGCGCCGGGCTACTCAGCCGTCCAGAAGGGCTCGCGGGCCGGAACAAACCCTACGGGGACGCCTGTAATGAAGGTTTTGAGCCACTCGGCGCAGTTGGCCATGCCGGGCTGCTCGGAGGGAATGTGGCCGATGAGGAACAGCGCTTTGCGCTTTCCCTGCGCCACCGCGTCGCTGACGTACTCGATGGTTTCCCACTCGGGGACTTCACCGATCAGCAGCACTTCGACTTCATTCCGCTGCAGCGCGCTTCGGTGAGCCGTGGGTCCGGCGGCGCCCGGTTGAAGCGCAATCGTGGTCACCCGCATGTCCCGGTTGCCAACCACGCGCAGAACCTTGGCATTCAGCTTCCGGCGCACATAGGCGGCCAGTTCCCCGACGGTGGTTGGCTGGATTGTGATCAGCCGCGTGGCGGGGTTGTATTGCTTTTCCCAGTCCAGCGGCCGCAACACCCCCTCCATGATTCCATCGGGCTGGCGCATGTGCCAGTGATCGTGGAATCGCCAGACCACCATCTTGTGGCTGGCGATGAACTTCATCTTTTCCGCCCACACCGCGTCGTTCCCGGCTTCCAAAGTATCGGTGTTGTCGAGGTGGCTGTAGAACACGGGCTCGTGAGTAATGACGAGGTTCTTCCCTTCCGCCGCCGCGCGCTGGAGCACGTCGAAGGTAGCCATCATCGTGGTGGCGATGCCCGTGACGGGCGTATCGGGATCGCCTGCTTTGAAGGTGTCGACGGTCTGCTCGCGCCAGGCGACACCGACATGAGCTTTGATGCGGCCGATGATCTCACGCGCCGAGGGAGGCGGGCTGCTTTGGGCCGCTGCGCACGCCGCGGCGGCCAGGGTGAGGACGAGAATTTGTCGCGGCACACCCCAATGGTACTGCCGCAAAGGCGCGCTTCCAGCCGCCTCCAAACCGTTACAGCTTCAGGATGGAACCCTTGCGGTCAATCGCTTTGCCGGTGAGGCCGGGGACCCAGAAGTCCTGCCAGCGCAGCCCGCACTCCTTGATCATCCTGAGCCCGTACTCGCTGCGCCCCAGGTCGGCTGGGCCGGTGTTGTTGGTTCCGAACGCGAACTTGCACCCGGCGTCTTTGAAGACGCGCACGAACGCCGGGCTGGGAATCTTATAGCGGTCGTTCAGTTCAACGGCCACGTTGTTGCGCGCCGCGGCCGCCGCCACCTTCTTCATGCGCTCTTCGGTCCACAGCCGGTCGTAATCCTTCGACAGGACATCGGGCAGGTAGGTGGGATTCACGTAGATGTCCACCGGTTCGCGCTCCAGGATGCCCACGGCCCGCTCCACCAGCGTGTCAACAAACTCTTGCGGGTTGGCGACCTCGCCGACTTCGCCGGGCAACCACGTCCGCATGCGCTTGCCGCGGCGGTCGGTCCATGTCATCGAGTCCGTAAAAATGTAGTCGAACTGCGCCGCCGTCTTGCGCGATACCATCTCCACCCATTCCCGGCCCTCGGCCTGCATGGCCACAAAGGCGGGCTGCCCTTTCATCGAGTGGATGAACGACGCCAGGCCCGCGTCATCCTGCACCGGAAATCCCATGCCGACGTTGATGGCGATGCCATACTGAATCCCGTCGCGCCGCGACCTGGCGAGCGCCTGCTCCAGCGTCAGCCCGCCTTTGAGATGAACGTGAAAGTCCACCATCGGGATGTTGTCCGCGCCGAATTGCATGATGTCGCGGTAGGTATCGTCGGTGGCGGGCGCTTCGCCCACAGCCGCGATGCCGTCGGCGAGCGGGCGCACGCGCACGCGGCGGAACCAGGCCTTTGAGCCCGCGTCGTGACACTGCAATGCGAACGTCCCGCGGCCGAGGCGCCGCTCCTTGATGCTGCTGTTGCGCGGCACGAACGGCGTGGCCGGCTCCACGTAGTCCACAATCAGCGTGCCGTTGAGCCGCACCTGGATGTTGTTGCCGCGGACCGCCGCCGCCAGCGTAAACCACTCGTTGTCGCCCACCATCTGCTTGTACACGTTCCGGATGGCGTACAGCGAACCCGTCTTCTTCCTCTCCCGGTAGCCGCCTTCGCCGGTGGCGGTGTTGTTGATCTGGATCTCGAAGCCTTGGTCCGGCCAGCCCTTTTCCTGGTACGCCGAGTGAAAGTAGACTCCGGAGTTGGCCAGCGGCGCGGCTTTGGCTTCGACCTCGAGTTCGAAGTTCTTGAACCCGCCTTTCCCGGCGCCGCCCGTGTAAAACAAGTGTGAGCGGGGGCCGCCGGCGTACAACGAGCCGTCCGCCACTTTCCACGACCCCGGGTTCTCGGCGGCGCGCCAGCCGTCAAGAGACTTTCCATCGAACAAATCAACCCATTCGCCGGCGGCCACGGCGGAGCCGGCCACCAGTGAAGTAAAAGTGCGCCGCGTCATTTGAGAGGTTGCCATGGAATTACCCGCCACCGATTACATCACATCAAACTCCCTGTGGCACAATGGGTGGTCATGCAATTCGACAGCCCCGCCAAGGCGGCGCCCGCCCCCGCCGGATACAAGTGGTACAAGGAGCTCACCCGGTATCACTGGTTCGTATTCCTGGTGGCCTCGATGGGCTGGCTGTTCGACACGATGGACCAGCAGTTGTTCAACCTGGCGCGCCGGCCCGCGATCATGGAATTGCTTCACGCCAGCCCGGGCGACGCCTCCATGGCGCCCGCGGTAGCCGAGTACTCCGGCTACTCAACCATGATCTTCATGATCGGCTGGGCTTCCGGCGGCGTTCTGTTCGGGATTCTGGGTGACCGCATCGGCCGTGTCAAGACCATGATCCTCACCATCCTGACCTACTCGCTTTTCACCGGTTTGAGCGTTCTTTCCACCAGCGTCTGGGACTTCTCCTTCTACCGCCTGCTGACCGGACTCGGCGTGGGCGGCCAGTTTGCCGTCGGCGTCGCGCTTGTCGCCGAAGTGATGCCGGACCGGGCGCGGCCGTTTGCGCTCGGCCTGCTGCAAGCCTTGAGCGCGATCGGAAACATGATGGCGGCTCTCATCGGCATCGGCCTGGGGACGCTGGAAGAATCCGGCGCCATCGGCAGCGCGTGGCGCTACATGTTCCTCGTCGGCGCCTTGCCCGCCTTGCTGGCCATCGTCGTGTTCCGCAAGCTCAAAGAGCCGGAACAATGGACCAAGGCGCGCGAGCACAAGGAGCACATGGGCTCCATGTCGGAACTGTTCACCGACCCGCGCTGGCGCCGCAACGCCACGGTCGGCATGTTGCTGGCCTTTGCCGGCGTCGTCGGGCTCTGGGGCATCGGCTTCTTCAGCTTCGACCTGCTGGGCAGCGTCCTGGACAAGACCTTCAAGGCGCAGGGTCTGGCGCCGAACATCATCGCCGGCAAGAAGACCACCTGGACTGGCATCACCTCGCTGCTGCAGAACTTCGGCGCCTTCTGGGGCGCTTACGCTTTCACCTACGTCACCGCGATCATGGGCCGGCGCAAGGCGTTTGCCATCTCCTTCGTCGCGGCGATGGTCACCACGGCCTTCACATTCTGGAAACTGAACGACTTCAGCGACATCTTCTGGATGATCCCGATCATGGGCTTCTGCCAGATTGCGCTGTTCGGCGGCTATGCCATCTACTTCCCCGAGTTGTTCCCCACCCGCTTGCGCAGCACCGGCACCTCGTTCTGCTACAACGTGGGCCGGTTTGTCGCCGCGCTGGGTCCGCTGACTCTCGGCTTGCTTACCAGCCGCGTGTACGCCCACGAGGCGGAGCCGATGCGTTTCGCGGGCGTCACCATGTGCCTGGTGTTCGTCGTCGGCCTGGCGGCTCTGCCGTTTGCGCCGGAAACCAAGGACCGCCCGCTGCCCGAATAGCTCACGACGCCGTATCAGGCGAGCTTGTTCCGCAGCACGCCGATGCCCTCGATTTCGACCTCGACGATGTCGCCCGCCTTCATCGGTGACGTGTTGCCCGGGGTTCCGGTATAGATCACGTCGCCGGGTTCGAGCGTCACGTAGCGGCTGATAAAGCTGACCACCGTGGGGCAGTCAAAGAGCAGGTCGGAGGTCGACTGCTTTTGCTTGACTTCACCGTTCAGGCGCGTGGTCAGCAGGACGTTGGAGTAGTTGAGGCCGCGCGCGATGCAGGGACCCAGCGGGCCGAACGTATCGGCGCCTTTGGCCCGCCACCACTGCATGTCCTGGTTCGGTCCTCCCTGCCAGTCGCGTTCGCTGACGTCGTTGCCGCAAGTCACTCCGAAGATGGCGCCCGCCGCCTCTTCCTTTGAGATGTTCTGCGCCCGCTTGCCCATCACAACCACCAGTTCGCCTTCATAGTGCACGTTTCTGGCGTCCTTGGGAATGACGATGGCATCCTCCGGATTCTGCAAACAGGTAGTCGGCTTGTAGAAGATCTCCGGACGCGGAGGCGGAGGCGCTGAACCGAGATGGCTGCGGTAGTTGCGGCCCACCGCCAGCACCTTGGGCGGCTGAACCGGATACAGCAGCTTGACGCTGGAGAGACTGACTTTCTCCGAAGCCGTGCGGTGCTCGCCAAACAGGTACCCCTGAACGGGACGAATCACATCGCCTTCCAGCACGCCATAGCTGGTCGTGTCGCCCTTCTTGTAGCGGACGTACCGGGTTACGCCCCCTCGCTGGAAAGCGCCCATCATGGAGGCGCCCATCAACACATCTCTTCGCGTGGCATTCATGGGGACTATGATAGACCCATGAGATTCCTTGTGGGCCTGGCAATATCATTGTCCGCGCTGGCCGGTGCGGAACCCGGATTCCAATCGTTGTTTGACGGCAAGACGCTGGACGGCTGGGCCGGGGACACGCGCCTTTGGAGCGTCAAGGACGGCGCCATAGCCGGCTCCACCGAAGGGGTGAAGATCGACACCAACCAATTTCTGATTTACCGGAAGAAACACTTTGCCAACTTCGTCCTGAAGGCCGACGTCAAGCTGCGGAACCACAACAGCGGCATCCAGTTCCGCAGCGAGGAACTGCCCGGTTTCGTCGTCAAGGGCTACCAGGCCGATATGGCGGAAGACAATTGGTGGGGTGGCGTTTATGAGGAACGCGGTCCACGCGGGATTATGGTGAACGGCTGGAAGGGCAAGGCCGAGACGGTGGTCAAGCGCGGCGATTGGAATGAAGTCGAGATCGTCGCCGACGGCGATCACATTCAAATCAAGATCAACGGCTTGCTCACGGCCGATATGCACGATTCAGCCAAGCTGGAAGGCGTCATCGCGTTCCAGTTGCACCGCGGCCCGCCGATGGAAGTCTCTTTCCGCAATATCCGGATCAAGGAACTGAAGTAGCTACGAGGTGGCGCGGCGCCGCCAGCAATGCCACGCGACGGCCGCCAGCGCCACTCCCAGCGGGTAGGACGCCAGTTCGATCTGCCGCTCGTTGGCCGCCACCGCCGCCCACAGTCCCCAGAGGCCGCTGACGGCCAACGCCGCGCCGCCGGCCTTGTCCAGCCAGCCCAGGCGCGTCAGCCACCACGGCGCCAGCGCCGCCAGCATCGCAAAAAAGCCCGCCCACTTGACCAGCGCGGCGGGCCGGGTCAAGTGCAGGTACTTGGCCGCCCCCAAGCTCGATAGAATTCCGACGTCCTCCACATAATCGGCCGCGGCGGCAAACGCCGCGCAAAACATCGCGAACTTCGCCAGCAGAGACAGGTCGGAAAACGACATCTGCGCCAGGATGACAAACAGCAGGAAATACGCTGGAATCACGAGCGCCATATCGGCGTAGGTGTGAACGCGAAGGCGTGCGCGATTGGCCGCTTCCCGGGCGGTTCCCGCGCACAGCAATGCGTCCACCTGGGCCTTGGTCTGGGCCAACTCGAGCGCCAGCACGGGCTTGGTGAGGCGGAAAGGCAGTTCGCAATAGTAGCTTTGGCTCGCCAGCATCGCCAGTGGGATCGACACCAGGACCAGGACGGCCAGGAAAATCAGCGCCAGGTTGCCCAAAGACATGGCGGAAATCATAGCACCGTTCACCCGGCCTGAGATGGGACGGTGTATCCTGTCGGCTATGTCGCGCCCCGTAAAAATCGTCGTGGTTATCCTCGCCGTGTTCCTCGTGCTGATGTTGGGGTCGTGGCTCGCGGTGAAGGCCCTGCTATCGGATTCGGCCAAACAGAAACTGCTGACGCGCCTCGGCGCCGTGGCCGGCGTGCCGGTCAACGTGGGAGAAATCACCGTCGACTTTGGCCAGTTCATGAAGCTTCAACCGGCCATTACTCTGAAGAAAGTCGTTCTCGGGAACCCGAAGGGGTTTCAATCTCCGTCCCTGCTCGAAGCGGACGAACTGCAAGCCAAGGCCGACATCCGGTCGATCATTTCGGGCAACCCGGATATCCAGCGCGTGGCGATCGTGCATCCGGTGATCACAGTGGAACGCAATTCGGCGGGCGCCACCAACGTCGAGGCGCTGGTCAAGAACCTGGGTAAGGAATCGCCCGCGCCGAAGGAAGCGCAAAGCGCCGAAAGTCCGGGCAGAATTTCCATCGACGAGTTCCAGATCACAAACGGCGAGGTGAACCTGGTGGGAATCGCCGAAGCCGGCGGTGGCAAGGTCGTCCTGCTGAAGAACCTCAATTACGCGCTGACCGGTTTCGCACCTGGCAAGCCCGTCCAGAGCAAGCTGGACGCCAGCCTGTATGGCGGAAAGGTATCGCAAATCACTTTTGACGGCACGGCCGGCCCGATGTCGGAGAACTCGATTCCCACGGCCGGCAAGGCCACGCTCAGGATTGCCCTGGCGGAGCTGCCCGCACCTTTCATCAAGCAGTTCGGCACGCTGCTCCGGGCGCCGGGGCCCGACTCGATCGTCAATGTTGCAATGGACCTGAAGGGCGACATTTACGGCCGCCTGACCGGTCCGCTGGAACTCACCCTGGACAAGGTTTCCATCGGGCCGGACGCCAAACACACCATGCTGCTCGCCGGCAAGACCAGGGGCCAGATTGCCGTCAGCCACCTGCTCGAGACGCCTTCGTATGCGCTCCAGTTGCCGGATGCCGAGATTCAGTTCGGACCGGGAAAGCTGAAGGCCAAAGTTGACTTTGCCGCGGCGGGCACTTTGATGGAGGGCTCGTCGGCGGGTTCGATTTCCGGTGTGGACATCCGGCAATTCCAACAGGTCTTTGCGCCCAGGAGCATGAAGGCAACCGGAACCCTGACCGTGCCCCGCTACGCGCTCAAGTTCTCGGGCAACGGGCCGGAAGCGGTGGCCGCCAGCCTGCAAGGAGACGGTTCGCTGGAACTCAGCAAGGGCCACATCGAGGGCATGGACGTGCTTGCCGCCATCAAGAGCGCCATCGACAATCCCAAAGCCGCGGCTTCCGGCGGCGGCAATCAAACCGACTTTGCCACCCTGAAGACGCAGTTTGCGCTGGCCAAACAGACTGTCACGTTGAGCAACATCGCTCTCGATTCATCGACCGCGCGGATTCGCGGCAACGGCACGGTGAACGCCGCGCAGGTGTTGAATTTCAAGCTGGACGCCTTTGTGACGGGAAGCATCTCGCAACTGTTGGGGAAGAGCGCCTCGGAAGAAGCGCGGGTTCCCGTCGTCATTACCGGCAATGCGGCCAGCCCTGTCGTGAGACCGGAAATCAAGTCGCTGGCGATCGAGACGGGGATCAACTATCTAAACCGGTTCTTGGGCGGCAAGGCCGGCAAGAAGAAATAGGCGGTCACAGTCCGTTGAGAAACGGATTGAACTGTTTCTCGCGGCCGATCGTCGTCGCCGGCCCGTGACCTGGAATTACTATGGCGTCATCGGGCAGATTGAGCAGCTTGTCGCGAATCGAGACGAAGATCTGACGCTGATTGCCGCCGGGCAGATCGGTCCTGCCGATACTGTCCCGGAAAAGAGTATCGCCCGCGACCAGCTTGTTTCCGCTTGGAATCCAAAGACACAAACTGCCCTGCGTGTGGCCGGGCGTGTGCCGGACCTCGAAACCGGCGCCGGCAATGGTGAGGATGTCGCCATCGCGCGCCGGGACGTCGATCGAGGTACGCTCGGGAGGCTCGATGCCGAGCCACTGCGCTTGCATGTCGAGATTTTCGTAGAGTTCCAGGTCGTTGAGATTCATCCAGACGGGCGCGCCGGTTGCGGCTTTCAGCTTCTTTGCGCCGCCGATGTGATCGATGTGCGCGTGGGTGATGACGATGGCTTTTACGGTGAGCTCGTGGCGGGCCAGAATCGCGAGAATCTGCTCAATCTCGCCGCCCGGATCGATGACAAGAGCTTCCCTGGTGGTTTCGTCTCCGAAGATGGAACAGTTGCACTGCAACATGCCGACCGGAAGGATCTCGTGAATCATCACTAAAATTAGTATAGGTATGGCTACAGGAATCCTTCATTTACACTTGCTGCTGGCTTTGATTTTTCTGGTCGCGGTCGCCAAGGCGTCCGGCGTCTGGGCAAAGGTGGCGGCGGCGGCCGGCGCACTGCTGCTGTTGTCGGGCCTCTACAATTTCATGACCCGCATGCCGGGCGCGCCGGCGGGCTGGCACATCGTGATCGGTGTCAAGATCCTCGCCGGGCTGCACGCCATCACGCTGGCGTTTCTCATCGTATTCGGGGCCGACGCGGTGCGGATTGCGCGCTGGCGCAAGAGCGCGCTGGGCAGCGCATTCTTCGCGTCCGGCATTGGTGTGTACTATCTGATCACGAGAGGGGTGAACTGAGACCATGAACGGCTGGATTGACCTATCGGCGCGGGGACGCATCAAGGTGACCGGTGAAGACCGCAAGCGCCTGATTCATGCAATGACGACCAATCACGTTCAGCAGCTTGAACCAGGGCAGTTCTGCTATGCGTTCTTCCTCACCGCGCAGGGCCGCATCCTGGCCGATTGCACCGTGCTGTGCGCCGCGGATCACCTGTTGATCGACCTCGAACCCGAGGTGCGCGAGAAGATCCTGGCGCACTTGGACAAGTACATCATCGCCGACGATGCGTATGTGGAGGATGTCACCGCCGCAACGGCCGAGATTGCCGTTGTAGGCGATGGCGCGCAGCCGGCGGCGGCTCCTTCGTTCCGCCTGCGGGGAGTCGCTCACTGGGTGATGCCGCTTGATGAAAAACAGGCTTTTATCGAGTCGCTCGGCGATCTGCGGCAACTGAGCGGCGAAGAATTCCGCCGGTGGCGGCTGGAGCGCGGGATCCCGCGTTATGGCGAGGATTTCAGCGAATCGACGCTGGTGCAGGAAACACAGCTCATGGAAGGCGTGCACTTCTCGAAAGGCTGCTACCTGGGCCAGGAAATCGTCGAGCGCGTGCGTTCGCGCGGCTTGATTCACAAGGTGCTCGTGCCGGTACGCGTGGAAGCTCGCGAAGCCTTGCCCGCCGGAGCGCGCCTGCTGGCCAATGGCAAGGAAGCCGGCAAGATCACATCCAGCGTGTACTCGGAGGCGCTTGGAGCGGTCACCGGGCTGGCTTATGTGAGGAATGAGTTTGCCAAGCCGGGCACGGCGCTGACGTCAGAGGCGGGCGGCGCGGCGGCGCAGGTCGTCGAGAAGGGCTAGCGGCGCATCGACGTTCCCGCGGCCCGTACCCAGATGAATGCCGGGCTTGTTGGCGCCGTGGTAGTCGGAGCCGCCGGTAATCGCCAGATCCAGCCGCTGAGCCAGAGCAAGGTAGTTGCGTGTATCGGCGGGCGAGTGGTCCGGGTGAAACGCCTCGATCGCGCACAGGCCGGCTCGCGCCAGCCTGGCCACAAAGACAGCCAGGTCGGGAACCTCGACGTGAACCGGGTGCGCGAGGCTGGGAACCGCGCCGCCGGCCCGCAGATACTCGATGGCCTCTTCCGGTTCCGGGTCGTCGCGCTCGACGTAGGCCGGACCTCCTTCGCCCAGGTATTTCTGGAAGGCTTCGCTCATCGACTGGACGTAGCCTTTGCGCACGAGCAGGCGCGCGAAGTGAGGGCGGCAGGTCGAGCGCGCGCCCAGGGCTTCGGCTTCCTCGGCGGTCACGTCGAAACCAAGCCCTTGCAGGCGCGCCGCCATCTCGCGGATGCGGTCCCGAGGGTGCAGGTTGCGGGCGGCAAGCCAGGTGAGAAACTCCTGGCCGGGCTCATCGAAGAAATAGCCGAGCACGTGCACAAAGCCCCGGGCGCCGACCTCGATGCCTCGAATGGCGAGCGGGTCGGAGACTTCGGTGATCGTGTCATGGTCGGTGATCGCCAGGGCTTCGAGGCCGATGCCGCGCGCCAGCGCGAGTAGTTCCGCGGGTGTGTCAGTGCCGTCCGAACGCGTCGTGTGCGTGTGCAGATCGATCATTCGGCCGCCCAGCCGAGGAAATCGGCCAGGTCCGTCTTCATCGCCTTGAGCGAGGGGACGTTGATGTAGTACATGTGCCCGGCGTCGTAATAGTGTTCGCGCAGGTTGGCGCGCGCACCCTTGGGAAATCCCAGGTGCGCCATGGTGTATTGCGCGGCCAGGTACGGCGTGGCGCAGTCGTAATAGCCGTAGCCGATGTAGAGCTTCATGTAGGGGTTCTTGATGAAGGCATCGCGCAAAGCACCGCTGACGTCGGCATAACTGTTGTTGGCGTTGAAGTCCCACTGCCCGACGCCGCCGCCCAGTATGTAGTAAGTCAGGTCGGAGTGATAACCGAGTTCGGTGCGGACATAGTCGGCGAATGCGGCGGTGTAAGGCGGGCGTATGGCGCTCATAGACGGGTCGTAGACGCCCCGGACGGAGCGGTCGGGCGCGCCGGTGATCCGCGAATCCAGGCGTCCCACGATGAGGTTTCTTTCCCGCAGCAGTTCGCGGCGGAACGTGGTCAGGTCCACGCGCAAGTCGTTCTCTTCAATAATTCTGGGGTCGAGCCCCGTGTAGCGCGCCAGTTTGTCGACCACGGCTTTCCGTTCGGCGGCGCTAAGGGAGTCGCCTTTGGCCAGCGCTTCGGTGTAACCGCCCAGGGACCACTTCTCCACTTCTTCAAGCAGTCTCTTGCGGTCTTTATACTCAGGCGCCAGTTTCTTGTGGTACCAGGCGGTGGCCGCGTAGGTGGGCAGGATGAGCGGGTAGGCCGAATCGTTGCCGTCGCCGAACCGCGCCGTCTGGAAGTTGAGGATGGTCGAAACGAGGGCAATCCCGTTGAGAGCGATTCCGCGTTCGATCAGGTGGCCGGCGAGCCCCGCCGCGCGAGTCGTGCCGTAACTTTCGCCAATCAGAAACACGGGCGAGAGCCAGCGCTCATAGCGCGTCAGATACAGGCGTATGAACTCTCCCACCGAATCGATGTCGCCATTCAGGCTGAAGAATTTCTTGGCCAGGTCCGGCTTGGCGGCGCGGCTGTAGCCGGTGCCCACCGGGTCGATGAATACCAGGTCCGCCTGATCGAGCAGCGTGCCCGGATTGACTTCCATGTGATAGGGCGCGGGCGGCAGGTTGCCGTCGTCCAACATCGGCACCCGCTTGGGACCGATGGCGCCGATGTGCAGCCATACGGATGCCGAGCCGGGACCGCCGTTGAAGCTGAACATCAGGCGGCGCTTGGATTTGGCGGTGACGCCGTCGAGCGTATACGCCATGAAGAAGATGTTGGCTTCGACGTCGCCGGCCGCATTGCGAATCGGCATCAAGCCGGTCGTGGTCGTGTAATTGAGCTGCTTGCCATTCAAACTGATCTGGTGCTTGCGGACAACGGGTTCTTCGGCGGCGGGCTTGGCGGGGGCCGGGGCGGCGGGTGCGGGCGCGTGCGGCGCCGCGGGGGCCGCGGCCGGTGTAGCGGGCGTCTGCTGCGCCATGGCGGCCAGCAAGCCGAAACTGATGCCCAAGGCAAGCGGGAACGAACGGATCATGCTGGATTGTACTATGCGGGCGGAGCGGAAGTATTTAGGGGCGCCGCTGCAGTTCGCCGGGGTGCCGGTCGCCGCCCACTTCGAACTCGAATCGCTCGCCCCCTGTCACCATCACCAGCTTGCCGGTGCCGAGGGGCTTGCCCTGCGTGGCGAAAAAGACGGCGCCGTCGGTTGATTGGCCCGGGGCCAGGCGGGTCGCGACAAACGCAATGGCCGAGGCTGCCGCCGCGGCTTTCAGGCGCGCCGAGGAGACTTCGGCATGCGCCGCTTCGCGCCGCTGCTCGTAACCGTTGGTCGAGGCGAACCGCGGCAAGCCGTAAAGCGCGGTTTCGTAAGTCTTTACCAGGCGGATGACATCGTTTCGTCCGGCCCGGTTGAGAAACTCTTCGACCACACGGCGGGCGGGCATCGCCACAATGACGACGCCATCGCGCTGAAACGAAAAGTCCTCCGGCTTGACCGTGCGTGTGGAAGGCGAGCCGTTGGTGACCGTGACTTGAACGATCGCATACTCGCGAACATTGGCCAGCAGCGGCGCCGCCATGACGGTCAGCCCGGACCTGGTCAGGGCTTGGTAATGCAGTCCATTCGATTCGAACTCGATGACTTGGGCGAACAAAGTAGAAAAACCCGCAGCCGCAAGACTGAGCACCGCGACTCGCGGCAGCCTTCCCATATCCCCATGATAAACTGAGAGCTTTGTCAACCCCGATTCCCATTTATGCACGTTACCGGCGTCAGTCCCGCAAAGCAGGGTCTTGAACAGATTGGCCTGAACAAGGCCGCGGCCGCTTACTGGAATCTTGGCACCGCGCACTTGGTGGAACGGGCGATCCGGCACAATGAAGGCCTGCTTTCCGGGCGCGGCGCGCTGGTGGTTCGCACCGGACAGTTTACCGGCAGGTCGCCCAAGGACAAGTACATTGTTCGCGAGGCGGGGACCGAGAGCGGCATCCACTGGGGCAGCGTCAACCAGGAGTTGAGCGAACAGCAGTTTGAAGGCATCTACGCGCGGCTGCTGGAATTTCTGGCGGACAAGGAACTGCTGGTTCAGGACTTGGTGGCCGGCGCCGACCCCGAGTATGCGCTGCCGATCCGGGTAATCACGCTGATGGCGTGGCACTCGCTATTTGCGCGGCAGCTTTTCATCCGCCCGCAGCGCGGCACTCTCGCCGCGCACCACCCGAACTTCACGATCATCTTTGCGCCCGGCTTTGTGTGCGACCCGCGGCGCGACGGGACGCGCTCAGAGACGTGCATCGCCATCAACTTCAAGCGGCGGCTGGTGGTCATTGCCGGGACCTGCTATGCGGGCGAACTCAAAAAGTCTGTCTTTACGATCCTCAACTACCTGCTGCCCGGCAATGGCGTTGTGCCGATGCACTGTTCGGCGAACATGGGCGACCACGGGCGCGTGGCCTTGTTCTTCGGGCTCTCCGGCACCGGCAAGACGACGCTTTCGGCGGACCGCCACCGGCGGTTGATCGGCGACGACGAGCACGGCTGGTCGGACCGCGGCGTGTTTAATTTCGAGGGCGGATGTTACGCCAAGTGCATCCGGCTGTCGCGCGACGCCGAACCGCAGATCTACAACGCGATTCGCTACGGCGTGGTGCTGGAGAACGTGGTCATCGATCCGGACACGCGCCGGCTGAATTTCGATTCCGAAGAGTACACCGAAAACACGCGCGCCGCCTACCGCGTGCATTTTGTGGATAACGCGCTGATCCCGGGCGTGGGGGGACATCCTTCGGACGTGGTGTTTCTCACCGCCGACGCCTTTGGGGTGCTGCCGCCGGTGGCTAAGCTCACGCCGGAGCAGGCGATGTATCACTTTCTGAGCGGGTACACGGCCAAGCTTGCCGGCACAGAGCGAGGTTTGGGCAAAGAGCCGCAAGCGGCGTTCAGCGCGTGTTTCGGCGAACCTTTTCTGCCGCGGCATCCCTTCGAGTACGCCAAGATGCTGGGCGACAAGTTGCGCGCTCATCGCGCCTCGGTCTGGCTGGTGAACACGGGGTGGACGGGCGGCGCATTCGGCGCCGGGCACCGGATGAACCTCGCATACACGCGCGCGATGGTCACGGCGGCCATCGAAGGCGAACTGGCCGGAGTCCCCACCGAACCGCATCCTATCTTCAAGGTGCGCGTCCCGGTGTTCTGCCCCGGTGTTCCGTCGGAGATTCTCAACCCGCGGGCGGCGTGGCCGGATGCGGGCGCTTACGACCACGCGGCGCGCGAACTGGCGGCGCGGTTCCGCAAGAATTTCGAGAAGTTCGACGGCGTCAGCGCCGAGGTTCTGGCGGCTGGTCCGGCGGGCGGATAGCGGCTTCCGAGTTCGCCCATGCCACGGGGGAACATTTTCCTTTCTTACGCTAGGAAAGATGCCTCCGCACTGGCGCGGCGGCTGGCCTCCGGCCTGACGGCTGCCGGCTACGAGGTCTGGCTCGACAAGCAGCGCATTGAAGCCGGCGCGAGCTGGAGCCGCGATATCGAGCAGGCCATCGAGCGGGCCGGAATCATGGTGGCCTTGTTGAGCCACGCGTCCTATGAGTCCCGCGTGTGCCGGGGCGAGCATCTGACGGCGCTCGACCTCGACAAGCGGCTGATCCCGGTGCTGGTGCAAGCCGGTGCGCGCCGCCCGGTCTACCTGGCGGCCAGCCAGTACATCCTGTGCGATTCCGATGAACGTTATGGGGAGGCTTTTGCCAACCTCCAAGCGGCGCTCGACGGGACCATGGCGGCGGGCCTTGCGGCGCCGTACCGCCAGCGGTACGTGACCCAGAGGCCGCTGCCGGCCGCCTATTTGCCGCGGGAGGCCGAACTCGCCCAAGCGCGGCGGCTGGTGATCGCCGAAGAGCGTCCCACAGCGCCCGCGCTCACCGCGATTCGCGCGATGGGTGGCGCCGGCAAGACCGTGCTGGCTGGCGCGCTGTTGCGCGACGAAGCGATTCGCCGGGCGTTTCCCGACGGCCAAGCCTGGATCGACCTGGGCAAGCACCCATCCGACAGCCACCTGTTGCAGCAGGCGCGGGAAGCGGCCAAAGTGTTCGGCGAAGAGATTCCGCCGGCGGCTACGCTGCGGGAAGCCGCCAACCGCCTGCGGACGGTCTTGCAGAACAAGGCCGTGTTTCTGGTGCTGGACGATGTCTGGGCTGTCGCTGACGCCGATTGGTTCCTGAGCGAGTCCGCGCAATCGTCGATCCTGATCACGACGCGCAGCGAGGAGGTGGCCAGAGGATTGGGCGCGGAGGTCTTCGCCCTGCGGACACTCGATCCGTCCGAGTCGCTCGATTTGCTGGCGCGCTGGAGCCGGACTCCGGCTGGGAAACTGCCCGCTCAAGCGGCTTCGATCGCGGCTGAATGCGGCCATTTGCCGCTGGCGCTGGCGGCTGTGGGCGCAAGCCTGGCCGGCAAGCGCGAGGACGTTTGGCAGCGGCGCCTGGAACGCTTGCGAGCCGCGGACCTGGCCAAGATCGGGATTCCGGTCAGCGGCTACGCCTATACCGATGTCTTGAAAGCCATCGACGCCAGCGCCGGAGAACTGGACGATGCGGCGCGGACGGGTTATCACAAGCTGGCCGTGTTTCCTGAAGACGCCCGTGTGCCCCTGGAGGCGCTGGCGGTCCTGCTGGACGTAGACAAGTTGGACGCCGCGGATATGGCCGAGACGTGGGTGGACGCGTCGCTGGCTTCGCTGGACGATCAGGAGCGGCTCTCGCTGCACGACTTGCAGCGCGACTATGTCCGGTACACGGCGGGTGACGTGTCTGAGTTGCAGCGGGGGTTTGTCGAGTCCTATCGCCGGCGTGAGCCCGAAGGCTGGTACGCCGCAGGCGACAACTATCTCCTCGACCGGATCGTCTGGCACCTGCGGGAAGCGGGCATGCAAGGCGAATCCGAGGCATTGCTGCTGGACCCGCGCTGGATGAACGCCAAGCTGCGGTGGCGCAATGTGGAGTCGCTGTTGAACGACTACCGCTGGGCGTCCTCGCCCGCGGCGGAACTGGCAGGCGAGGCTCTGCGCCTGTCGTCGCACGTCCTGGCGCGGGACCCGCTGGCTTTGGCCGGCCAGTTGGCGGGACGGCTGGCGGACCGCGTGGAACCAGAGATTGAAACGCTGTTGGAATCCGCCGCCGGAGAGCAGATGGGCGCGTGGCTGCGGCCGCTTGTCTGTTGCCTGGACCGGCCTGGCGGACCGTTGCTGCTGAAGTTCGACGGCGGAGGCGCCGTCACGCACTTCTCGGTTTCTCCGGGCGGCGCGCGCATTGCAGCGCTTTCCAACCTGGGGCTGCTGGCGATTCTCGACTCGCGTTTCGGCCGGCTCCAGGCCTATATCCGGCGCGACGGTGACCCGGTGGTGCTCAAGGTGGTGATGCTCTCAGACGAGCGTGTGTTGGTGTGCTCGGCAAACGGAGAGATGCAGGTGTGGGATACGGGCGCGGCGGCGAAGGTGGCCGAGGCCAGAACCGGATTGGCTAAGGACGTGGCGGCGGCGCCGCGCGCCAATTTGGCCGCGGTCTTGACCGGGGACATCGAATTGTGGGACACGCAAACGCTCACACGGACCGGCACACTGCCGGCGCCCGATGTGTATCACATCGCGCTCACCGCCCAAGGCAGGGAGGTCGCGTCTCTGTGCCGGTTCAAGGGCGTGGTCTCGTTGCGCGGAGTTCCGGGGGGCGAGACCCTGGCCGAGTACAAAGATCCGGAGGACCTGCCGGGCGCCTCGACATTTGCGGCGGGCGGCGCGCCGGGACCCGTGTATGTTGCCGATATCACCGGCCAGATTTTGGAGATCGACCTTTCGCGCCCGGAGTCCAAACGCGTGCTCACACAGCACAACAGCGAGGTGACGGCGCTGGCGCTTTCGGGC
>JADZCI010000222.1 GCA_020851655.1 Bryobacterales bacterium | reverse complement strand
TTTGCCCTGGTGATCTTGCTGCTGTTCAGCTTCGCCTTCGATCCCACGTCGGACATCACGCGCGAGATTTCCGGCGGCTTGCTGTGGCTGGTCTTCGCCTTCGCCGGCGCGCTGATCCTGAACCGGAGTTTCGCCAGGGAATTGGTGAACGATTGCATGGATATGCTGCTGGCGAGCCCGGTGCCAGCTCCGGCGCTGTTTCTCGGCAAAACGCTGGCCAACTACATCCTGCTCCTCGGAATTGAACTTTGCTGTTTGCCGGTGTTCGGGCTGTTCTACCGGGCAACGTGGTGGGAACGGCCACTATGGCTCGGCGGCGTCTTCCTGCTGGCCACCTGGGGCATCAGCGTCGTCGGCACGCTGTTTTCGGCCTTGACCGTCAACCTCCGGCTGCGGGAACTGATGCTGCCCATGCTGGTTTATCCGATGCTGATCCCATGCCTGATGGCGGCGATGCATTTGACGACGCCAATCCTGGCCGGCGACCCCATGACCGGCGATGTGCTGGCCTGGATGCGGCTCCTGCTGGCCTTCGATATCATCTTTACTTCCCTGTCGGTCATGCTCATTGATACCATCCTGATCGGCTGAAGCGCGGGTCACTCGATTGCTCACTCGTCTCCATGTCAAAGGCTTCAAGAATCTGGCGGATGTTGATGTCCGCTTTGGTCCCTTCACCTGTCTGACCGGCGAGAATGACGCGGGCAAGTCAAACCTGTTTGATGTCATCACGTTCCTGAGCGCCCTGTCCGAGAAGAGTTTCCTCGACGCGGCTTGCTCGGTGCGGGGTGAAGGTGATCTGCGTGGACTCTTTCACCAGGGAGGTGGCCGGCAAGGTGACCGGCTGTGGATCGCCGCGGAGTTGTTGATTCCGGCGGAGGGAGTCGACGAACTTGGGCAGAAAGCCAGCGCCACCACCACTCTGGTTCGTTATGAACTCGACCTCCGCCTCGATGGCGCCCGCCTGGCGCTGGTCAGCGAGAACCTGATCCCGCTTCCCCGGAGCGAGGCATACAGCCATCTGCTGTTTCCGCACACTGTGGCCTGGCGGTCTTCAGTGGCCACCGGCGCCGGACGGCGCGGCGCGGAATTCATTTCCACCGATGGCGCGCAGGTTCGCGTTCACCAGGAGGGCCGTCAGGGGCGTACGCGGACCCTGGTTTCCGCCACGCTGCCGCGGACGGTCTTGTCCTCTGTCAATGCCGTGGAGAACCCCACAGCGGCCTTGGTGCAACACGAAATGCGGAACTGGCGGGTGTTTCAGTTCGACCCGGCCGCATTGCGCCGGCCGGACCCGGTGACCGCCCCGGCACGGCTGGCCAGCGACGGGTCGAACTTCGCCGCCACGCTTTACCGGCTCATTCAATCCCCGAGAGAGGAAGAGTTTCAAGAACAGATCGCCACGCGTTTGCGCGAGTTCCTTCCTGGAATTGATTCGGTGATGGTCGACCGGGACGATGGCCGCGCCCTGTTGACCGCCATCGTCCGGCGCGCCTGCGGCACGCGTCACCCCGTGCGAGCGCTGTCCGATTCCGCCCTGCGTGTGCTGGCCTTGTCTGTCCTCGGGCTGGATCCGTCGGCCACCGGCTTGCTTTGTTTTGAGGAACCCGCCAGCGGGGTCCATCCCGCCAGAATCGCCGGCGTGCTGACTATGCTGACTTCGATGGCGTCTGACGTGACCAAACTTGGGGGACGTGGCAACCCGCTGCGCCAGGTGATGATCATCAGCCAGTCACCAGCGATTGTCGGCGGGGTGGGCAATCAGGATCTTCTGATTGCCGCGCACCACCGGCAAGGCTTGTCGCTGCATGCGATCGCCAAGACATGGCGCGCCGAAAAGGCTCGTAATCCGGCCGCTTCGCCCGACATGCTTGCCGCCTATCTCGATCCTTTGAGGGCGGGCTTGAGAATCCCGGCCGCCGATGCCGGGCCGTCCCTCGTGGATCCGGATTTCCAATTGGACCTGCCGCTGGGAGAAGTGCACTAGAGGCGGACGCGAGAAGGTCATCGTTTGCGGATTCGATATCATCGTTAGTTCGAAAGGAGACGGCGTGTGCGAACCAGAGTCTTGACGATAATTGGAGTTCTCGCGGGACTGATTCTCGTCCGCAATCTCTACGTGATGCTCATCAACCTGCCGGACGAGCAGTTCCAGGGCGCGGTGTTCCGCATCATCTTTTTTCACGTTCCCGCGGTGTTCACCGCCTTTACCTGCTACTTCTCGGCGCTGGTGGCCAGCATCCTTTACCTGTTCAAGAAGAACTTGCGCTACGACAGTTTTGCCGTGGCCGCTACTGAGGTCGGACTCGCGTTTGGCGCGATCAACCTGATCACAGGGATGATCTGGGGCAAGATCATCTGGGGAATTGCCTGGACTTGGGACTGGCGGTTGACATCGACGCTCATCTGCTGGCTTCTGTATGCGGGCTACCTCGTGCTGCGCCGCGCCATTGAGGAGCCCACCGAGCGCGCACGCCTGGCCTCGGTCGTATCGATTCTGAACTTTGCCGTTGTGCCGTTTGTGTTTTTTTCCATCAAGTGGTTCAGGACCCAACATCCTCAGCCGGTGCTGTGGGGCGGCGGATCCATGGACCCTTCGTACCGCTGGATGCTGTACGGCAACTGGGTTCCGCTGCTGATGATCGCGGTGATTCTGGTGGCAGTCCGCATGCGCCAGGAAGAGCAGCAACGGGAATTGGAAGGCTTCCGGCGAATGGCGCACGCCTTTTAGGGAGGTTGGTGAATGGACGTCGCGCGTAATTTTACGTATCTCGCCTTTGGCCTAATCGTGGCATGGGCGATCCTCGTCGCCTATGTGCTGCTGCTGGTGAGCCGCGAGAAGAAGATTCGCTCGGAAATGCAGAACCTAAAGCGGATGATCGAGGACAAAGAGAGGAAATAGATCTGATGAACCGCCGTACCTTATTGCAGTTGGCCGCCGCCGCGCCGCTTTCGGCGCGTGAAGTGGCCGCGCAACAGCAAGCAGCCCGTGCCACGCGGGCCACTCCTTCGCCCAAGATCAAGGATGTACAGGTGATCGCGACCGCCCCGGTGGGGCTCCGCTTGGTGGTAGTCAAAGTGTTGACCGACCAGGATGGGCTGTACGGCTATGGCTGCGGAACTTTCACGCAGCGGGCCGACCTCGTCGTTCCCGCGGTGGAGAAGTACCTGAAGCCGTTCCTGGTTGGCAAGCCCGCCGACCGGATCGACGATCTGTGGCAGGCCATGTACAACTCCAGCTACTGGCGCAACGGGCCGGTGCTCAACAACGCGATCAGTGGTGTGGACCAGGCGCTGTGGGATATCAAAGGCCGCCAGGCGGGCATGCCGGTCTACCAGTTGCTCGGCGGCAAATGCCGTGAAGCGGTCGATTGCTATGGACACGCCGGCGGTGAAAGTCCCAGCGAAGTGGTGGAGAGCGCGCGTAGCTATATGGCGCGCGGATTCCGTCATGTCCGCGTCC
>JADZCI010000221.1 GCA_020851655.1 Bryobacterales bacterium | reverse complement strand
GAGCGTACTTTGCGTTCGCCGCGAGTCGAAGGAGTCTCCTTGCCCTCTTCGACGCTGCGTGGGCCGTCAAGAGGGTAAATTGCACCAACCATCCGGACCCGCCCGGCAGGGGGGTGCGCCAGAAACACTGGCGAAGAAACCGGATGGCCGCTACTAAGTGGCTGTTGCCAGTCACCATATCGAGGGAAGTTCAAAACTGCTGGCCAGCAAGCTTGTCCCTGCTGAAGATGATCGAGGACGCAATGCGGGTTGATGTGTACAGATTAGGCCAGGCCGTTGGATTCAAGGCAGAAATAGTTGCCGGGGTGGTTGTGAACGGCCCTTTCAAAAGCGCGGCGCCGGTAGTATGCTGCAAGGGTCGGCGGCGCGGTGAAATACACCCGTATCGTTGTGGTTCATTACGGCGGGCCCGATGCGCTTCGGGTGGTCGAGGAGGAGTGTCCCGAACCGCGAGCGGGTGAAGTACGGGTGAAAGTGCTGGCAGCGGGTGTCGCCTTACCCGATGTTATGGCGCGCGAGGGGACTCATCCCGAGACGCCCCTGGCGCCCTTCACGCCCGGCTGGGATTTAATTGGCGAGGTCGACCAGCTTGGCGGTGGTGTCTCTGGAGTCGAACGAGGCCAGCTTGTCGCGGCAATGCCAATCCACGGGGCCTATGCTGAGTTCGTTTGTTTGCACCGGCGCGAACTCGTTCCTGTGCCCCCGGGAATCGACGCCGCCGAGGCCGTCGCCCTCGTTTTGAACTACGTCACGGCATACCAGATGATGTACCGGTCCGTCCACGTCAAACAAGGTCAGCGGGTGCTGATTCACGGCGCGGCAGGCGGAGTCGGAACGGCACTATTGCAACTTGGACATCTCGCCGGGTTGCAGATGTACGGAACTTGTTCATCCTCAGGTTCGTCGGCGGTCGCCGGGACTGGCTGCGTTCCAATTGATTACAAGAGTCAGGATTTCGTGACCGAAATTCACCGCCTCACGGGTGACGGAGTGGACGCCGTCTTTGACCCCATCGGCGGGACGCACCTCTGGCATTCGCGCCGCGCGCTCCGGGCGGGTGGGACTGTTGTGGGCTACGGCTTGGTTTCGTCCCTGCGCGGGAAGGAATTGGCGTCCAAACGTCCCGGCCACCGCCAGCGCTTTCGTGGAACTGCGATTTTCGGGTTGTACATGGCGGCAAGCCGGTTGCTTCCTGAGCGGAAACGCATTGTCCCCTACAGCATCCAGACGCTCAAACGGCTAAAGCCGGATTTGTTTCGACAGGACCTGATAGCCCTGCTCAAGCTCCTTCAACAGCAGAAGATCAAGCCTCTGATTGCTCGGCGAATGCCACTGGTTGAAGCCGGCCGCGCGCACGAACTGCTTGGCCAGGGAGGCGTCATCGGCAAGATCGTGCTCTTGTGCAACGAGCCTTGGCCGGAATTGGCTCAACCCTCACCGGAAGCCCTTTAGCCGCAACAAAGCGTTTGTTGTAATGGGACGCCCGCCTCAAACTAATTGAACGTACGATAGTCTTGCGGATCGAATACTTGCGCCCATGCGAGGGAGAAGACAATGGAGCACGGGACCCACCACCATCATCACAGGGCGCCGGCGCCGTTGCATGACGGTCACGGAGCGCCGGAAGTCCACGCGGGTCATGACCACCATGCCGGGCACTCTGTGGCCATGTTCCGCGACAAGTTCTGGTTAAGCTTCGTCCTGACCATCCCTGTCATCGTGTGGTCGCAAGAGGTTCAGCACTGGCTGGGCTATCATGCGCCAGAGTTCCCTGGTTCGCGCTTCATGCCGGCAGTCCTCGGCACAGCCATTTTCTTTTATGGAGGCCTGGTCTTTCTCAGAGGGGCGCGGGGTGAGTTAGCCGGCCGCAAGCCGGGCATGATGACGTTGATCAGTCTCGCCATCGTGGTGGCCTTCGGCACTTCGGTTGCCGCGACATTCGGGCTGTTCCAGATCGAGGTCTGGTGGGAACTCGCTTCTCTGATCACGATCATGGTCCTCGGCCACTGGCTCGAAATGCGGGCTATCTCCAGCGCGCGCGGGGCGCTGGACGCGCTTGCCGCGATGCTTCCCGACACGGTGGAGCGCATCAAAGGGGTGGAAACGGAGACTGTCGCGCTCTCCGCGCTGCGTCCCGGCGACATCGTCCTGGTCCGTCCGGGAGGCCGGATCCCGACGGACGGCGCCGTCGTTGAGGGCACTGCCGATGTAGACGAGTCGATGATCACGGGCGAATCGAGGGGAATCTCCAAGGGTCCGGGATCAAGGGTTATCGCGGGGTCTGTGGCCAGTGGCGGGAGTCTACAGGTCCGCTCTGAGGCGGTCGGGGAACAGACGGCGCTGTCGGGCATCATGCGGCTGGTCGCCGCCGCACAGGCGTCGGGTTCCCGCGCGCAGGCGCTCGCGGACCGCGCCGCGGCAATCCTCTTCTACGTGGCGGTTGCCGCCGGAGCGGTTACCTTCGCCGCCTGGTGGCTGGCAGGGGACAGTGAGAAGGCACTGATCCGCGCCGCTACCGTGCTCATCATTGCCTGCCCGCACGCCCTGGGACTGGCCATACCGCTGGTGATCGCCATATCGACGTCGACCGGTGCGCGCAACGGACTGCTGGTCAAGGACCGGCTCGCGCTCGAACGCGCACGCAACCTGGACATGGTTATTTTCGACAAGACGGGCACCCTGACACGCGGCGCCCCCGTGATCGCGGAGGTTGCCGCCGCGCCCGGCGTAACCGAGACGGAGTTGCTCGCATTCGCCGCAGCCGTCGAGGCTAGTTCTGAACACCCGGTTGCAATGGCCATCACCGCCGAGGCGAAGCGCAGGAACATTGACCTGTTGAAGGCGACGGAATTTGAGGCGCTAGCCGGCCGCGGAGCGAAGGCCGTGGTGGACGGCGCGAGCGTCTCGGTCGGCGGTCCGCGCCTGCTGCGCGAGTCCAACGTGAATGTGCCGCCGGAAATCGAGAGTGCGGCGGCTTCCTGGGCCTCGGAAGGGAAAACGGTTTTTTACGCCGTTGCGGACGGCCGCCTGCTGGGCGCCGTAGCCGCGGAAGACCAGATCCGCCCCGAATCCGCACAGGCGGTCGCCGAACTTCACGAACTCGGAATCCGCGTCGCGATGATTACAGGCGACTCGCGGGCGGTGGCTGAGCCGGTGGCGCGCCGCATTGGCATAGACGAGGTCGCGGCCGAAGTGCTGCCGGCTGACAAGGCGGCTGCCGTAAAGCGGTTCCAGGACGGAGGACGTAAGGTGGCCATGGTCGGCGATGGCGTGAATGACGCGCCCGCACTGGCGACAGCCGATGTCGGTATAGCGATCGGCGCGGGAACGGACGTCGCGATCGAATCGGCCGGAATCGTGCTGGTCCGCAGCGACCCAAGAGATGTCGCCGGCGCGATCGCGCTTTCGCGCGCCACCTATCGCAAGATGATCGAGAACCTGGTGTGGGCCACCGCCTACAATCTCGTGGCCATTCCCGTAGCCGCGGGCCTGTTCGCGCGATGGGGGCTGAGCTTGCCGATGAGCGTGGGCGCGGTGGCCATGAGTCTCTCTACGATCATCGTGGCCGCGAATGCCCAACTGCTCCGCGGGCTGAAGCTGCAAAGGGAGCCTGTTTCATGAGCGTTCGAACGTGGTTACCGGAAGCCCTTTAAGATGGCCAAGTCGGTTTCTGTGCGTTGCTGCTGGACATAGAGGAATGTGCGGCGGTTGGGGGATAGGGAGCAGCGGCCGTTGAGGACGGAGGCATTGGGGAGCGAGGCGATGAGGTGTGCGGCGCGGTCTTGAAAACGATACTGCTGGAGCGAGTATTTCCAGTCCGAGGGGCGGTTTCCTTCGCGGGCCAGGTAGTAGATGCCGTCCGAGGCGACAATCCAGTTGCGTGAATTCTCCCATTGCAGGTCTTTGAGGATGAGAGTTTCTTCGCCACCGGCGGTGGGGATGCTCCACAGGCCGGGGACGGAGCGGCGGCTGTAATAGAGCGTCTTGCCGTCGGGCGACTCTTCGGCTTCCGAGCCGCCGCCGCGGGTAATCTGGCGCGCGGCGCCGCCGGCGGCGGCCATCTTCCAGATTTGCAGGGTGCCGGAGCGGTCCGACGCGAAGTAGATGGATCGTCCATCGGCGGACCAGGCCGGGCGCGAGTTCTGCATTGGGCCGGAGGTGAGGGCGCGTGGAGTTCCGCCGGCGGCGTCGATTACAAAGATGTCGTAGGCGCCCGAGCCGGTCAG
>JADZCI010000220.1 GCA_020851655.1 Bryobacterales bacterium | reverse complement strand
TCAACAGTCCGCGGGAGTGACTGATGCGCCCAGCCTGGGTCCTTTTCGCGCTGTCCGCCTCGTTCCTGCTCTTCGCCCAGCAGAAAGAAAAGGAACGCAAGCTCACCGATGACGAAAAGATCGAGCTGATCAGGGGCTTGAGCGCCGAGTACGGCACGGTTAAGGTGTTTCTTCCGCGCTCGCGCAAACCGCTGCGATTTGAAAGCAATGGCCGCTGGGAGAAACAGGAGTGGCTCGATGCCGGACGCGAGCACGGCGCCGTGGCCAAGGTCGGCGAGCTCGTGCAAATCACGGGCGTCGACATCAACTCCGACGAAATCGTCCTACAAATCAACGGCGGCCTCAACACCCGGGGCAAATGGTACGACCGGATTGAAGGTGGTGTCGGAGGAGGAACCTCGACTCGCCCGGTTACCGGAGGCCGGGATAGCCGCACTTTCGGAACCGCCATCGCCGTACATTTTCCGGGACGTGTGCCGCCAATTCCCGCGACGGAAGTCAAGAAGATGCTCGCTCCAATCCTCGATTTCGAGAAGCGCAGCGCAACGGAGCATTACTTCGACACGCTGCCTCCGGAAGTGCAGGCGGCGATCAAAGAAAAACGCGTGATCGAGGGAATGGAGAAAGACCAGGTCGTTCTGGCCCTGGGACGGCCCCGCGACCGCATTCGCGAAACGGTCGACGGCAAGGACCTCGAAGACTGGATCTACGGCCTCCCGCCTGGGAAAATCACGTTTGTGACGTTCCATAACGGCAAGGTCGTCAAGGTCAAGGACAGTTATGCCGGTTTGGGAGGAACGACGGCGCCGCCGCTCAAGACGCCCAACTAGCGCATGGACTTTGTCGAGCAACTGAAGGCCTCGATCGATATCGTCACCGTCGTCGGCGAGTATGTCCGCCTGCGGAAGGCGGGCGCCAGCCCGCGCTACGTCGGCCTCTGCCCGTTTCACACCGAGAAGACGCCCTCGTTTTCCGTTCATTCCACGCACGGGTTCTACAAGTGCTTCGGATGTGGCGTCAGCGGCGATGCCATCAAGTTCGTAATGGAGATCGAGCGGTTGACGTTTTGGGAAGCGATCAAGCTGCTGGCCGAGCGCAACGGCATCCCCCTTCCCAAACGCACCGAACAAGCCGACGAGGAAACGCGCAGGAACGCGCGCCTCTACGAAATGCACGAGCTGGCCGTGCGGCTCTACCACGACGCTCTGCACTCGCCGGCCGGCCGCGAAGCAAAGGCCTATCTGTCCAGGCGTGGCGTGCGTGGCGGCATGATCGAGGAGTTCTCTCTCGGGCTGGCGGAACGCGGCGGACAGGTTTTAACACGCGCGCTCGAGCGGGCTGGATTCTCGCACGAGGAAATGGAGCTGAGCGGCCTCGTGTTGAGGCGTCAGGACGGCTCTGGCGTGTACGACCGCTTTCGCGGCCGCCTGATGTTCCCGATTCACAGCGAGTCCGGCAAGACGATCGCCTTTGGCGGGCGCGCCCTGGCCGCCGAAGATGAGCCCAAGTACCTGAACTCCGCCGAAACGCCCATCTACCGCAAGAGCTGGATCCTCTACAATCTGCACCGCGCCAAGGACGGAATCCGCAAAAACCTGCGCGGCGTTCTGGTGGAAGGCTACATGGACGTGATCGGCGTCTACTCGGCCGGCATAAAGGAAGTGGTGGCGACATGCGGCACAGCCTTGACTCCCATGCAGGTGCGCTCTCTCAAGCGGCACTCCGATCACCTGGTGCTGAACTTTGATCCCGACACGGCCGGATCGAACGCAACTGAGAAGTCGCTTCAGGTTTTGTTGGAAGAAGGCATGAGGTTGAAAGTGCTGTCGTTGTCCGGCGGCCTGGACCCGGACGAGTACGTGCAACAGAAAGGCGCCGATGGCTACCGGCAGGCCCTTGACCAGGCGCGCGGATACTTCTTCTGGCTGGCGGACCGCGCCCGCGGCAAATACGACATGAATAGCGCCGACGGCCGCATCGCGGGGTTTCAGTTTCTGCTGCCCGCCATTCAACGCATGCCCGACAAACTGGAACGCCTTGCGGTGGCCAACGACGTGGCCGATTATTTGCGCGTGGAATCCGGCATGGTTCTCGATCACTTCAGGAGGGCGGCATCGGAGCGCGGCGCGGCCGTGGTGCGCAGCTCCAAGCAGGAACCCCCCGACCCCACCGAGACGTTTCTCCTGCATGCGATTCTCTCCAATGCCGAAGCGCGGCGGGAGGTCCTGCCCGTGCTCTCGCAGATGGGCGCCGTGCGCCGGTTCAAGGCGCGCCGCATCTTTGAGGCGATCTTCCGGATCGTCGAAGGGCATCAGGAACCCACGTTCGCCCTGCTCGAGGCACGGCTCGAAGAAGGCGACCGCAATCTGCTCGCAAGTGTATTGATGGCCGAAGAGGCGGCTCCGGAGGTCAGCACCGATCAAGCGGTCGCCTGCGTGCGCAAGTTGCGCGCCGCCGAGCAAGCCACCACCCGTTCCGACGTCAAAGCGAAGATCAAGGAGGCTGAGAGGCGTGGAGATCTGCAACAGGCTATGGCGCTCATGCGGGAATTGCGAGAACTTGAATCGTAGTTTGTACTAACGGATTAGGGCTTTCTTGTGACCCGAAAATCTTGCAAATTCCGCTGTTGTAAGATGAGGAGAATCATAGCGGGAGTGTGAAAGGGCTCTTCCTGGCTGTCATCGGTGGCATCTAACGAGCGCAATAGCCGGTTTCAACAGCTCATTGACGTGGGCAAAGAGAAGGGCTACGTCCTCTACGACGAAGTCAATGAGCTCATTCCCGATGAACTCGGCAACGGGGCGGAGCTTGACGACTTGCTGGCGAACCTCGATGCCGCCGGCGTCGACCTGCTGGAAGAGCCGAGGCTCGACACCCGCAAAGACGAGACCGACGAGTTTGTTGAAGCCGACGCGAGCGCCGAAACGGAGGACAAAACCAACGACCCGGTGCGCATGTACCTGCGCGAAATGGGCACCGTGGCGCTCCTCACGCGGGAAGGCGAAGTCGAGTTGGCCCGGCGGATCGAACACGGTGAGAATCTCGCCCGCCGCGCATTGTCCCGCTCCCCGCTCGTCATCAAAGAAATCCTCAAGACCGCGCAAGAGGTCGAGCAGGAGACCGTCATGCTCAGGGATGTGCTCGCGGTCAACGACCTGATGGCAAGCGACGAGGAGATGGCGGCGCAACAGGAAGAGTTTCTCACTCAGATCGCGGACCTGGAGAAACAGTTCCGAAAGACCCAGCAGATGCGGCTGCAACTGCTCGCCATCCCGCGCACCATGAAGCCGAAGCAGTACCGCACCGCGCGCTGGAACCTGGCTCGGTCGTTGGTTCGAGTCTCGCGGCTCGTCCGCGGCATTTCGTTCAGTTCCGCCATGTACCGGCGGCTTTCCGCGCGTCTGCGCATGGCGGTCGAGGAGTTCCCCCCCGCCGAACGCGACATCGCCCGGTTTCAGCGCCTGATTGAAGAGTCCGCCACCAGCGGCCAAGTTCAATCGCGCGACTACAAGAAGGATCTGAGGGCCGCCAATCAAAGGCTGCAGCAGATGGAAGAGTGCAGCGGCGCCACCGTCGCCGAGTTGCGCCGCACTCTGGCGACAACTTGCGGCGGAGAGCACGAAGCAGACGAAGCCAAGAAGCAGTTGATTGAAGCCAACCTGCGCCTGGTCGTCTCCATCGCCAAGCGTTACACCAATCGTGGACTGCAGTTCCTCGACCTGATTCAGGAAGGCAACATCGGGCTGATGAAGGCCGTGGACAAGTTCGACTATCAGCGCGGCTACAAGTTTTCCACGTATGCGACGTGGTGGGTGCGCCAGGCCATTACACGCGCCATCGCCGACCAGGCTCGCACCATCCGCATCCCGGTGCACATGATCGAGACCATCAACAAGCTGGTCCGGACTCAGCGGGCGATGCAGCAGAAACTGGGGCGCGAGCCTACCACCGAAGAACTGGCCAAAGAACTGGAACTCTCGATTCCCAAGGTTCGCAAGGTGATGCGCATCGCCCAGGAGCCGATCTCACTCGAGACGCCCGTGGGCGAAGAAGAAGACTCGCACCTCGGCGATTTCATCGT
>JADZCI010000219.1 GCA_020851655.1 Bryobacterales bacterium | reverse complement strand
TCCGTCGAACGGGGGCACGATCCGCGTGAGTTCGCGTTGCTGGCGTTTGGCGGCTGCGGGGGATTGCACGCCTGCGAGATCGCGGAACTGATGGACATCCAGACCGTCGTCGCGCCGGAGCACGCGGGAGCGCTTTCCGCGCTGGGCATGTTGCTGGCCGACCGCATTCGCGACTTTGCCGCGGGCGTGCCCGGGCGCAACGGCCTGGCGAAGGTTTTTAGCGATCTGGCCGGACAGGCGCGCCGGGCCATGCCGGGCTGCCAAATCGAGCGCTTCGCCGATATGCGCTACGCGGGACAGAGCTATGAACTGACCGTGCCGTGGCATCCGGGCCGCTTTGAGCAAGCCTTTCACCGGGCGCATCAAGCCACCTACGGGTATCACAATCCCGAGCGCGCGGTGGAGGTGGTCACGGTCCGTGTTCGGGCTCGAATCAAGTTGAAACCGCCCCGGAGGCAGGCCGCGCCTCCCGTTGAACCGGGTGTTGCCGCGAGACGGAAGTTTTACACCGGAGGCAAGTGGGTGACCGCGCCGGCGTTGAGGCGTGAACAGGTGGCGTTCCGGCCGGGGCGTGGTCCCGCGTTGCTCGTCGACTACGGTTCCACAACGCTGATCCCGGCCGGCTGGCGGTTCCACCGGGACCGGGCCAACAACGTCGTCATCCGCCGCGCCTGAGCGATCCATTCATGTTGAAATGGGTGGCTTGATGTGGTTGTTCGGCCTCACGATCTTTCTCGGCGCGTTCCTTCTGTTTCAGGTTCAGCCGCTGGTGGCCAAGCTCATCCTTCCATGGTTTGGCGGAACGGCCGCGGTATGGGCCACTTGTCTCGCCTTCTTTCAAACGGCTCTTCTGGCGGGCTACCTGTATTCGCACGGGGCCGTACTGCGATTGACACCCAGGCGGCAGCGCGGGCTGCACGCGATACTGCTGGCCGCGTCGCTCGCGTTTCTGCCAATCGGTCTGAGCGAGGCATGGAAGCCCGCCCCGGCGGATCAGCCAAGCCTGCGAATTCTGGCCGCGCTCGCGGCATCCATCGGTCTTCCGTACCTCATGCTGGCCACCACGAGCCCGCTGATGCAGGCATGGATTGTGCAGACCCGGCCGGGCGCCGTCCCGTACCGTTTCTTCGCGCTGTCGAACCTGGGCTCCATGCTGGCTTTGCTCAGTTACCCCGTCCTGGCCGAACCTGAACTGACGCTCCGGCAGCAGCGCCTGGCGTGGTCCGCCGCGTTCGCCGTCTTTGCGTGCCTCTGCATGGCGCTGGCGTGGAGGACACGCGCCGCCTCTGAAGCGCCTCCGCCGCCCGTTGAGGATGAGGAGACCGAAGATCAGCCGGTTGCGTGGGTGGCGCTGGCGGCCGCTCCCTCGATGCTGCTGGTGGCCTTGACCAGCTACATCACGCAGGATGTAGCGTCGATCCCGTTCCTGTGGATTCTGCCGCTATCGATCTACCTGCTTACATTCATCCTCAGCTTCGATGCGCCGCGCTGGTACTGGCGTCCCGCTTTTCTGGCCGCGGTGGGGCCGGTCCTGGCGCTGGTGGGCTACCTGGTGTGGAGCGCGGGGCTGCACAAGCCCGAAGCCAAGGGCATGATCGTGCTGCTTTCGGCAAGCCTGTTTGTGTTGTGCATGTTTTGCCATGGGGAACTGGCGCGCCGCCGCCCGCACCCGCGCTACCTCACGCGCTACTACCTGATGATCGCGCTGGGCGGCGCCCTGGGCGGCGCATTTGTCGCGTTGCTCGCGCCGGCCTTGTTCCGGTCGCTGTATGAACTGCCCATCGCGCTCACACTGGTGGCGTTTCTGCTGGTGGCGGCTGTATGGAAGCTGGCGCCGGGTCCGGCCTTGTCGTGGAGCCGGATTGGGCTGATGGTGGCCTTCGCTTCGTTTGCCGGATTCTCGGTGCGGATAGCGCGGGACTTCACGTCGGACACGCTGGCCGCGGCGCGAAACTTCTACGGCGAACTTCGCGTCAAAGAGTACGACGAGGCCGGAGAAGACGGAGAGCGTTACCGCGTGCTGCTACACGGGTTGATCAACCACGGCGAGCAGTTTGTGCGTCCGTCTCTGCACCGGAAACTGGCTCACTACTACTGTCCGGACACGGGGATCGGCCGGTTGATGGAAGCGCGCGGCGCAGACGGGCCGTGGCGGGTGGGCGTTCTGGGGCTCGGCGCGGGCGCGCTGGCGGCGTTCGGCCGCGCCGGTGATGACTACCGGTTCTACGAGATCAACCCGCAAGTCGAGGTTCTGGCGCGCCACCAGTTTACGTACCTTGCCGAGACTCCCGCCAAGGTGACTATCGTGGAAGGCGATGGGCGGCTGTCGCTCGAACGCGAGCCCCCTCAGAATTTCGATGTCCTGCTGATGGACGCGTTTTCCGGAGACGCCATTCCAATCCACCTGCTGACGCTCGAAGCCATGCGGACCTACCTGCGGCACCTGAAGCCGGGCGGCGTGCTGGTGGTGCACATCACCAACCAGAACGTTGACCTGGAGCCGGTCATGGCGGCGGCGGCGGGCGAGTTGGGGTTGTCCGGCCGCCTGATTACGACGCCCGGCGACGATTCGACGCACTGTTACAAGACCAGGTTCGCGTTGCTCACGCGAAATCCACACCTGTTTGACGCGCCCGCCTTTCGCGGCGCGGCGCACCCGCTTCAAGCCAAACCCGGCGTACACACATGGACGGACGACTATTCAAATCTGCTGCGCGTGCTGAAATAGGGGCGTCGATGGTTCCGTTCGCCGCCACGGTCTTTCTCAGCGCCTTTCTGCTTTTTCAAGTGCAGCCGGTTATCGCCAAGGCGATCCTGCCGTGGTTTGGCGGCACGGCGGCGGTGTGGGCCACCTGCATGGTCTTTTTTCAGGTCACTCTGCTGGCTGGATACCTGTACGCTCACGCGCTGGTTACCAGCGCCGGCGCCAGGAGGCAGCGGTTCATCCACGCGGGGCTGCTGGCGGCGGCAGCCTTGGCTCTGCCGATCACTCCCTCGGTGCGATGGAAAACCGCGGTTGGCGCCAACCCCTCAGTCCGAATTCTCCTGGTGCTGGCCCTTACGGTCGGGTTGCCGTATCTGCTGCTATCCACCACCGGACCCCTGCTGCAGGCGTGGTATACGCAGCAGAAACCCGGAGCGGTTCCGTACCGGCTGTTTGCGCTCTCCAATGCGGGCTCGCTTCTGGGGTTGCTCAGTTATCCGGCCGTGGTGGAACCGTACCTCCCGTTGGGGACGCAATCCTGGGTCTGGTCGGCGGGTTTCCTGGTCTTCGCCGCGCTCTGCCTTTTCACGGGCTGGCGCAGCCTGCCGCGCGGGGACCTTCAAAGCGACGCGCCGGGCGAGGAGGTGAACCCGCCGGGACCGTCCGATTATGCGCTCTGGATCCTGCTGGCCATGTGCGCGTCGATGCTGCTGCTCACTGTGACGCAACACCTGGCCGGCGATGTCGCTTCGATTCCGTTCCTCTGGGTGCTGCCGCTCACTCTGTACCTGCTGAGCTTCATCCTGTGCTTCGATGCCGATGGCTGGTATCACCGCGGCTTTTTCCTGGCGCTTCTCTTCCCCGCTCTCGGCGCCATGTCCTACCTGATCTGGACGGAATCGGAAAAGCCCGGCATGAAATGGCTGATCGCAATCTTCTGCGCCGCCCTGTTCGCCGCCTGCATGTTCTGCCACGGTGAACTGGCGCGAACGAAGCCGCATCCGCGCTTTCTCACCATCTATTTCCTGATGGTCTCGACGGGCGGCGCCCTGGGTGGGATTTTCGTCGGGTTGATTGCTCCCAATTGGTTTAACGCACAGTATGAATTCCCCATTGCGCTGGCGCTCTGCGCCTTGCTATCCATCTGGGTGCTGGTGCGGGACGGAGAGGCCGTCCTTGTGGATGGCCTGCTGGGGTGGCGCGGGATCGCGCTCATGGTGCTGGTTGCGGGGTTGAGCGGATTCCTGGTGCGCGTGGTTCGCGACACTGTGGCCGGCACGATGGTGGTAGCCAGAAATTTCTATGGCGAACTGAAAGTGCGCCAGTACAATGGCGTCTACGATTGGGACGGCTACCGTGTCTTGATTCACGGAACCATCAACCACGGCGAAGAGTGGACCCATCCGGCGCGGCGCAAGCTGGTCTCGACGTATTACTGCGAAGACAGCGGTATCGGGATGGTGATGGCGGCGCGGGCGCTCGGCGACCCGCAGCGGGTAGGAATCATCGGCCTGGGCACGGGAACTCTGGCGGGCTATGCGCGTCCCGGAGACGCCTACCGCTTCTATGACATCAACCCGCTGGTGCAGCAAATCGCAAACCGCGATTTTTGGCATCTCAAGTCGGCGGAGGCTCAAGTGGAGGTCGTGCTCGGCGATGCGCGGCTGTCGCTGGAGCAGGAGGAGAACCAACACTTCGACACGTTGGTGGTGGACGCCTTCTCCGGTGATGCGATTCCCGTGCACCTGCTGACGCGTGAAGCCCTAAAGCTGTACTCAAAGCACCTCAACGCCGGCGGCATCCTGGCGATCCACATCTCGAATCGCTACATCGATCTCAAGCCGGTGCTCGCGGCCGCCGGGCGTGAGCTTGGTTATGCGGTCCGCCTCGCGGAAACCGAAGATGACGGCGACAAGAACCGGAATTGTTTCGGCACGACGTGGGTGCTGATGGCATTGGACGAGGGGAGGTTTGACCGCCCCGAGTTCCAGCGCGCCATCCGCATGAAAGTTGATCCGGGCTTCCGGCTTTGGACCGACGACTACTCCAGCATCCTGGGACTCCTGCGCTAGGCGGGATTCCATGTAGACTGAAACGTCGGGATAGACGATGCTGGTGTTCGCCGTCACGATCTTACTGAGCTCATTCCTGTTGTTCCTGGTACAACCGATGATTGCCAGGATGATTCTCCCGTGGTTCGGCGGGACCGCGGCGGTGTGGAGCACGTGCTTGGTGTTTTTCCAGGTCACGCTGCTGTTTGGCTACCTCTACTCCCACAAAGTCATCACCCGGCTGCCGCTGCGGCGTCAGCGCCTCGTGCATAGTCTCCTGCTGGCGCTGTGCGTGCTGTTTCTGCCTCTCTGGCCCAGCGCGTCCTGGAAGCCCGCTGGCGGCGAAGATCCGATGCTGCGAATCCTCGGGCTGCTGGTGATGACCATCGGGCTGCCGTACTTCCTGTTGTCGACGACCGGACCTTTAATCCAGGCGTGGCTGGTGCAAGCCCGGCCGGGTGCGATTCCGTACCGGCTGTTTGCCCTGTCGAATTTCGGTTCGATGCTGGCGCTGATCTGTTATCCCACGCTGATCGAACCCCGCCTGGGCCTGAGGCAGCAGTCGTGGCTGTGGAGCGGAGGGTTCGGGTTGTTTCTGCTGGTCTCTCTGGCCGCCGGCTGGGCCAGCCTGCCAAGAGGCGCCACCGCCGCCGCGCAAGCCAATGACATGGACGAAGGCGAGACGCCGCCCGCGCCCCGGATGATGACGCGCGTGGACTGGGTGTTGCTGGCCACGTGCCCATCAATCCTGCTGCTGGCGCTGACGAACTCGCTGACGCAGGATGTCGCGGCGATCCCGTTTTTGTGGGTGATTCCGCTGGCGCTGTACCTGCTATCGTTCATCCTCTGCTTCGACATGGACCGCTGGTATCGCAGGTGGATCTTCCTGCCCCTTGGGTGGCTGGCCGCCTTCATGCTGGTGCTGCTGACGATGGGCGGGCTCCCGGTGATCAAGATCACGCCGGTGGTGACGACCATCTCGATGTGCTTCTTCATCGTCTGCATGAACTGTCACGGCGAGCTGGCGCGGCGGAAGCCGCATCCCAAGTACCTGACCCTGTTCTATCTGATGGTTTCGCTGGGCGGAGCGCTGGGCGGAGTTTTCGTGGCCATCCTGGCGCCGCTGCTTTTCCGCACCAATTACGAGCTCCCAGTGGGCCTAAGCCTGTTTGTCTACGTCCTGGTGATGGTGATGGCTGATGTTTCAGAGGCGGCGGGACGGCGCCTGCTGAAGCCCGTATCCATCACCATCGGCCTGGTGTTTTTCATGTTTCTGGGATACCGCTTCAACATGCTGAACCGCGAATCAGCCTACAGTGCCCGCAACTTCTATGGCGAACTGAAAATCGCGGTGCAGGGCGACGAAGAAGACTGGGGCGGAATCCGCAGGCTGGTGAACGGCTCGATCAACCACGGAGAAGAGTTCATCCATCCGAAGCGGCGGTCCGAACCAACCACCTACTACTGTCCGGACAGCGGTGTAGGGATGGCGCTGAGCGCCCTCCCGCCGGGTCCGGCAAAGGTCGCGATTGTCGGTCTGGGCGCCGGTACGCTGGCCAGCTACTCGCGTCCGGGCGACCTGTTCCGCTTCTACGAAATCAACCCGCTGGTGGTTGAGGTGTCGAAGAAGTTCTTCTATTACGTGTCCGAGGCCAAGGGGAAGATTGACGTGGTGATGGGGGATGCGCGGCTCTCGCTCGAGCGCGAGGCGCCGCAAAACTACGATGTCATCGCGATCGACGCTTTTTCCAGCGACTCAATTCCGGTTCACTTGCTGACCCGTGAAGCGATTCAACTCTACTTCCGCCACCTCAAGCCCGGCGGAATCCTGGCCATACACGTTTCCAACCGCTACATCGACCTGGAGCCCGTGCTGGAGCAGCAGGCGCTGCGCGCGGGCAAGTATGCGGCGACCGTGGATAGCCGCGGCGATGGCGAGCGGCGGTGCTACCAGTCCGTGTGGGTCATCCTCACGGCGCGGGAAGATCTGCTGAAGCGGCCGGACTTCCTGCGGGCGACGCGGCCCACCCTGATTTCCGTTACGTTGCCGCTGTGGACCGACGACTATTCCAATGTCTTCCAACTGTTGAAGTAGGTCAGGGCCCGTAGATTTCGACCCACTGGTCCCAGGATTCGAAGCGGATGACCTGGCGCAGTCCGTACCGGCGCTGAATCTCAGCGCCATCCACGGGGACATAGAACTGCAGATAGCGCCCGGCGAAGGCTTTCAACAGGGGTTCACGGAAAATGGTGGCGCGCGGGTTGGCTTCGCGGGAAAACAAGACGAAGACCGCGGGCGGCGGGTCGAGGGACAGCGCCGGGGCGCGCCGGAAGTCGGGCAGTTCCTGAACGGAGCGCAACGCGGCGCGGACGTATCCCAATTCCGGGTGGGTTAGTTCGATGGACATCGGCCAGGCGGTCACGATACGCCGCCCCGAGTAGTGAGTCTCCAGGAACTCCGCCGCTTGCCGGTGAACATCGGTGAAGCGGACCATGGCCAGGTTGTTGTCGAGCGGCGCGGGCCAGAATGGCGGACTCCAGAACAGGCTGATGAAGAGTCCGGCCAGCAGGGCAAGCGGCGCTACGAGGCGCGCGGGAGGTTGTAGCGCGGAGAACCCAACGGCCACAGCCGTGTAATAGACCGGCAGGACTGGCAGCAAATAGCGGTCGAGGATGGCTCCTCCGGTAACACAGACGGCGCCTGTGTGGAGGATTGCGAAGATGCCGGCAAGACGCCACCCGCGCGAGCGGAACAGCCCGAGACGCCACCCGGCGGCGACTCCGACCGTCCCGATCCAGTGGAAGTTTTCGACAAACAGAAAGACGGCGCGGCGGACGAGGGCGGAAATAAGGCGCGCTGGATGGAGCGGGTAGATCACGTTGTATTCGGCAAACTCGGCATCCCCCAGCCATTGGCCGGTCATCAGATGTAAGTAGACGATCCAGGCGGCAAGCACCCCAAGGGGCGGGAGGAACCACATGGCAAGCCGGAAACGCTTTTCACCGGCGGACCAAAGGCCCAGGACCAGCGGGACCAGAGCGCCGGTTTCCTTGGCCAGCACGAGCAGGACACAGGCGGCTACACACAGCACGAGCCGGCCGCGCAGATACAGAAAAAGCGCCCATGCCGTGAATGCCATGGCCGGCATGTCCAACTGGATCATCATCGCCTGTGTAAAAAACAGCGGGCTGCCCATGAGAAAGAGAACGGCGAGGAAAGCCGGACTGCCGCCGGCTGTGCGGCAGAGTTCGATGGCCAGCAGAAATGCCCCCAGCACGCCGAAAGCCGCCAGCAGCAGCATCAGCGCGCGGGCGGATTCTATTGAAGGTCCGGTAAGTTGCCACAACAGTGCCAACAGCGCGCGCACAAGAGGCGGGTGAACATTGGGAGGGGTGGTAGTGGGAATCCAATGCCCGCCGTGGAAGAGATCCAGGGCGGCAGGAGCGAAGTAACCGGCCTCATCCCAGAAATACGGCGTGCTGAGAAGCCCGGCATGAGACAGAAACAGGATGGCGGTAAAGGCGGCCGCAAAGAACAGATAAGTTTCCGGGCGTCCGCTGCGGCGGAATTCGGACTCGGCGTCGTAGGAGAAAACTCCCGCCAGTTTCATCCAGTTACTGGATCAAACTAGCGCCACCCTGCGGTTCGAGCCTGATTTCGCCAAAAGTCGCTTCATATTGTTGTATGTTCTGCTGAAGAATATTGAGGAGCGCCTTGGCTTGCTGGGGACTGAAGTAGATACCCTGAAAATTCAAGATCGAAACTTTGTCAGGAGAGGATTGCCGCAAGGTTCCGAACATGAGAAAGAAGTCCCAGAGGCTCGCCCGGATCTGGACGCTGTTCGCATAACCTTCGCGGTAATCGGGGCTCTGTTCCAAATTGATGGCGGGTGGCGTCTGAGGTGGGTGCATTGCTCCCTTATCCTAGCAGAGCGGTTCCGGTAACTCCGTAACAATGAGTTCGCGCGACTCGCCGGCGGTGGCGCCGATGCGGATTTCGACGCGCGCTTCGGGCAGTATTTGCGGAAACCGCTCGGCCCACTCCAGCAGGACAACGGCATCGCGTTCGAAAATCTCCGGCAGTCCCAGCGTGGCCACCTCGGCGAGGGTGTCCAGGCGGTAGAGATCGACGTGGTAGACGCGCACAGGGTCGCCGTACTCGTGAATCAAGGGGAAGGTGGGACTGGAGACTTCGTTTCGCTCCGCGGCGCCCAGGCCTTCGGCGATGCCTTTGGCCAGCGTGGTCTTCCCCGCCCCCAGATTACCGATCAACAGGACGACTTTCGGCGCCCGCCAGTGGCGGGCCAGTTGCGCTCCAAGCGCGATAGTTTCGGCTTCAGACTCAGTGCGGAAGCGCCGGCAGTTCACGAATCGCCTCGGGGAGAAACCTCAACAGGTCGGTGGCAATGACGCAGGGTTCGGTCAACTGTTGGGCGGCCAGTTCTCCCGCGCGTCCGTGCAGCCAAACGGCAGCCAGAACGGCCTGCCGTGCGGCGTTGGGAAACTGCGCCAGCGTCCCGGCGAGGAGGCCGGTCAGAACGTCGCCAGACCCGCCAGTCGCCATCGCGGGCGTTCCCGTCGGGTTGATCCAGACTTCGCCGTCCGGGAATGCGGCGACGGTCCGCTGTCCTTTCAGAACCAGGACGACATTTCTGTCCATCGCGAACGCACGCGCCGTTTCCACGCGGGCGGACTGAATCTGCGCGACGCTTTGTCCCGCCAGCCGGCTCATCTCGCCGGGATGCGGCGTCAGGACGCGCAAGGGACCCGGTCCACGAAACTCCGTACCGGCCAAGGCGTTGAGCCCGTCGGCATCGACCACCATGCTTTGCGGCGCGCTAACAAAGAGGCGGCGCGCCATCGCCACCCAATCCGGATCGTTTCCCAAACCTGGGCCGATGGCGAGAACGTTCATGCCATCGCGATCGCCGGAGACCGATTGCGTCATCAGTTCCGGGGCGAGCGAGGTCACGGTGCGGCGCTCTTCGTCGGCGGCGGCAACGGTGACCAATCCCGTGCCCGCCCGCAGGGCGGCCAGGCCAGCCATGGCCGCGGCGCCACCTTTGCCCTGCGCGCCGCCAATCACCAGCACGTGGCCAAAATCCCCTTTGTGAGCGCCTCTCGCCCTGGGGGCATAGAGGGGGCTGAAGTCTTCCGGCTGCGTCAAACTCAACCAGGCGTTGGGATCGTTCTCCCAGAGCGAGGCTGGGCTTCCGATGGGCACGACGATCAACTCACCGGTCCGGTCGCAGCCGGGCGCCAGCACCTGCTCCACTTTCGGAGCCGTGAAGGTAAC
>JADZCI010000218.1 GCA_020851655.1 Bryobacterales bacterium | reverse complement strand
GCAAGGGAAAGACCGGCATGATCGCCGTGCAACCCGGCAGCGCCTCCGCCATCGCCCGCGAACGCGGCTTCGAGGAAACCATCCACCGCGACTTCCCCCTCATCGACATCGTGGATAAGCGTTTCGGTATGGCCGACTTCGCCCGGTCCCTCGCCGTCACCGAAAATATGCTGACCGCCCACCCGGAGGTTCAAGTGCTCTTCGCCTTGAACGAATCCAGCACCGTCGGTGCCGTCCGCGCCCTCAAAGCGCGCTCCAGTCCGGTCAAATTGGTCGGCTTCGATTGGAGCCCGGACCTGATCGAGGACCTCAAGGCCGGCGTCATCGATTCGCTGGTCGTCCAGGACCCTTTCAAGATCGGCTACGAGTCGGTCAAATCGGCCGTCGACGCCCTCGACGGCAAGCCGGTCACCAAGGTGAACAAACTCCCCGCCCAACTCCTCCAGGCCTCTGGCCTGGAAACGCCGGAGATGAAAAAACTCCTCAATCCCGACCTGAAAAAGTACCTGGGCTGAAACACGCCCGCCAAAGCTATGAATTGAGAGCGCGCAGCGCCGCCAGGTCAAGCCGCCCCGTGTAGACGGCCATGCCGAGCGCGGCGTCAATGCCCAGCCGCTGCAACTCGCCAATCTCCTCCAGCGTCGTGATTCCGCCGGCGGCCGTGATTTCAAGCGAGGTCGCGCGGCGCAGCCGCCGGAACCACTCCAGGTCCGTACCCTGCATCATGCCTTCCTTGTCCACGTACGTGCAAAGAAATCCGGCGCAGTACGGCTCCAGTTGCGCCAGCACCTCTTCGGCGGTCAGATTGACCGCTTCAGTCCAGCCCTTGATCACGATACGGCCGTCCTTGGAGTCGAGCGCCACGGTCAGACGCTGCCGCCCGATGGCGTCGCGAATCTCCCGCAGCACCGCGTGATTGACTCCTTCGGCGGTGAACGCGGCCGTGCCCGCGATGACCCGGTGCGCGCCGCACTCAACCAGACGCCGCGCCCGCTCCGCGCTGCGCACCCCGCCTCCGGCGCGAATCCGCGCCCGGCCCGCCAGCATTTCCACAATCGCGTCGTTGGAACCCTGGCCCATCGCCGCATCGAGGTCGATCACCTGAATCTCGGCAAATCCGGCGAACCGCTCCAGCATCTCCAGCGGCGGCGCCCCTTCCAGCGCCTTTTCCCTCCCCTGAATCAGTTGCACCACCTTGCCGCCCATCAGGTCGATACAGGGAACAATCATGCCGCCCGCCTCACCGGAATGCCCGCCGCCTCCAGCCGCTCCTTCAAGCTCTCCACCGTGTAGGCGCCGTAGTGGAAAATCGACGCCGCCAGCGCGGCATCGGCGCAACCTTCCGTCAGCACCTTCACAAAGTGATCGGGACCGCCGGCGCCGCCGGAAGCGATCACCGGAACGCGCGTGGCGCCGGACACCGCCCGGGTGAGTTCGCAATCGAACCCGTCCTGAACCCCATCGGTGTCCATCGACGTCAGCAGAATCTCGCCCGCGCCCAGGGCTTCCCCGCGCGCCGCCCATTCCACGGCGTCGATACGCTCATCCACGCGCCCGCCTTTGGTGTAGACGTGCCACTTGCCCGGCGCTTGACGGCGCGCGTCGATGGCCAGAACAACCGCTTGCGCGCCAAACTCGGCGCTCAACTCGCTGATCAGCTCCGGACGGCGCACCGCCGCCGTATTCACGCTGACCTTGTCCGCCCCGGCGTGCAGGATCCTGCGCGCGTCCTCGACAGTCCGTATGCCGCCCCCGACGGTAAGCGGAATAAACACCTCGCGCGCCGTGCGCGCCACCACGTCCACCATCGTGTCCCGCCCGTCGCTGGAAGCCGTGATGTCCAGAAACACGAGTTCGTCGGCGCCTTGCAGGTTGTACCGCCCGGCCAGTTCCACCGGGTCACCGGCGTCGCGCAACCCCACAAAATTGATCCCCTTCACCACGCGCCCCGCCGTCACATCCAGGCAGGGTATGATCCGTTTGGCCAGCATCTCTCAAAGCTCCACAAAATTCTGGACGATCCGCAAACCCAGCGGTCCGGACTTTTCCGGATGGAATTGCACCCCAAAGATGTTGTCCTGCTCAAGCACCGCCGTGTACCGCACCTCGTACGAGCACGTAGCCGCGGTCGCCTCAACCACCGGCGCGTAGTAGCTGTGTGCGAAGTACACATAAGGATGCGGCCGCAGGCCCCGGAGCAGGCGCGACTCAACCGTGGGCAGCAACTCGTTCCACCCCATGTGCGGCGTCCGCGCGGACGCCGGAAACCGCTCGATCCGCCCGCGAAACAACCCCAAGCCGCTTACCTCCGGCGCTTCCGCGCTCGCTTCAAACAAGCCCTGCAACCCCAGGCAGATTCCGAGGAACGGTACGCCCTGCCGGATTCGCTCCGTCAAAGCCCGCCTCAAGTCGAGGCGGTCGAGCGTCCGCATCATCTGTCCGAAATGCCCGACGCCGGGCAGGATGATCTTCGCCGCCGCGCGAATCCCTTCCGCCGAATTTGTCAGGCTGTACGGCGCGCCGATCGCCGCCAGCGTGTTCTCCACCGAGCGCAGGTTGCCCGCGCCATAATCCACGATGGTGGTCACAGCAGGCCCTTGGTGGATGGCAGTTGATCTTTCAAACGCTGATCCTTCGAGCACGCAAACTTCATCGCCCGCGCCCAGCACTTGAAGATCGCTTCAACCTTGTGATGATTGGACCGTCCGTAGAGCACCTTGGCATGCAGGTTGGCCCCGGCGTGGGTGGTGAACCCGTGGAAGAAATCTTCCAGCAGTTCCGACTGTAAGTCGCCCACCAGCCGCACGTTGACCTTGTCCTTGTAGACCAGGTACGGGCGCCCGCCTAAATCGACCGCCACCACCGCCAGGGTCTCGTCCATCGGAACCACGTAGTAGCCAGCGCGGTTGATTCCTTTACGGTCCCCGAGCGCCTTGGCGAACAACTGCCCCAGCGCGATGCCCGCATCCTCAACCGAGTGGTGCTGATCGACATCGAGATCGCCCGCCACCGCCAGTTCCAGGTCGAAGCCGCCATGCTTGGTAAACAACTCCAGCATGTGGTCCAGAAAACGGATGCCCGTCTGGACATCGTAGCGGCCCTTGCCTTCAATCCGCAGCGTTCCTTGAATCTGCGTTTCTTTCGTGATGCGCTCGACTGCCGCCGTTCTCATTGGGGAAGCACCGCCTCAATCTGGTTGACGTCGTCGAGCACGGCGACCGCCCCGCCGTCGCGCAGCAGCCTGACGGTTTCGGCGTGGCGGGCGCTGGCGGGCGATGCGATGCCGATAAACGGAACCTCCGCCGCCCGGGCGCTGCGGGCATCGTCCACGGTATCGCCCAAGTACCACAGTTCCGCCCCCGGATGCCGTTTCCGGATCTCGTGCAGTCCGTCAGGCGCGGGCTTGGCGTTCACAACGTCCTCGGCGCCGATGATGGGATCGAACTTCAACTCCGGCGCGAAGCGCTTCAGTGTCGGCGCCGCCTCCGCCTGCAGCCGCCCGGTAAAGATCGCCAGTTGAAATCGCCGCGCCAGCCTCTCCAGCAATCCGTCGCGCGGAATCCACTCCTCGCGCAGGATCAAACCGTTGGCGTCATCTCCAAAAAAGATCCGGGTGAACCGCTCCACCACCGCCTCGTACGGCACGTCAACTCCCCAATCGGCGCAGATCCTTTGCGACAACGCCCAATCGTTGTTCCACCCGCCCTGGTTCTTATAGTCCTGTATCGACTCGCGAGAGATCGTCTGGCCCGTAAAGTGCCGGACCGTCTGCACAATCGACTCGCGGTACGACTCGCTCACTTCGGCCAGCACCCCGTCCATGTCAAAAACCAGAATGCGCTTCACCTACCAGATCTCCTTCAAAGCCGCAAAGAATCTTTCCACCTGCCCGGCGGTGCCCGCCGTAACGCGTATGCACCCGGGCAACTCGTAGCCGCGGTCCCGCACCAGGACGCCGCGTTCGCGCAGTTGGTCGCGCACCGCAATCGACCGCGCGCCGGCGTGGAACAACACGAAATTCGCCTCGCTCCGGTAGTACCGGATTCCCATGCTTTCGAAACCCGCATACAGCAGGTCCCGCGAAGCCAGCGCTTCCTGGGCGTAGCGCTCGACATAACCGGTATCGGCCACCGCCGCGCGCACCGCAATGGCCGCCAGCATGTTGACGCTGTAGGGCGATTGCGCCTTCTTGAGAAACGTGACGTTGCCTGCCTGCGATATCAGGCAACCCAGCCGGAGCGCCGCCATCCCGAACGCCTTGGAAAACGTCCGGCTCACAAACAGGTTGGGATATCGCTCAATCCACCCCAGCATGGTTACGCCGCAGAACTCGAAATACGCCTCATCCACCAGCACCGCGGCGTGCGGCGCGCGCTCCAGCACCACGCGCAGCACGTCAACTGTCGTGCCCGTACCCGTGGGATTGTTCGGGTTTGAAATCAGAATCGCGCGCGTATCGGGCCGGATTGCGGCCAGCAGTTCGTCCGACGGAAAAGCCAGGTCGGCTTCCCGGTAGCGGACCTCGCGGACGCTCGCTCCGGCAACTTCGGCGTAGAACCGGTACATGGCGTACGACGGGTGCGGGATCAGCACATCCTGCCCATCGTCGACATACGTGTTGATCAAGACTTGTATGGCTTCGTCGGTGCCGTTGGTCAACGTGAACTGGTCTTCCGGAACTTTCAGAAATGAGGAGACCGCCTCGCGCGCCGCCTCGTACTCCGGGTACACGGTAAACTGCTCCTCGGTCAGGCGCTCCTTGAGATAAGCAATCACGCGCGGCGAGCAGCCCACCGTGTTTTCGTTAAAATCCAGCCGCAGCTTTCCGCCGCGCCCCGAAGTCGGCGGCGAGTACGGCGCCATCCGCTGAACCGCGCTCCGCGGCGACAGCTCAGCCACGGAGACGCACCTCGACCGAACGCGCGTGCGCTTCCAAACCTTCGGCGCGAGCCAGCGTCGAAATCGCCGGTTGCAGTTCGGCCAGCGCCCGGCGGTCCAGTTGCTGCACGGAAATCACCTTGACAAAGTCGGCGGCCGACAGCCCGCCCCGCAGCCGCGCCGCCCCTGAAGTGGGCAGCACGTGGTTGGGTCCGGAAGCGTAATCGCCGGCCGCTTCCGGACTCATCGGTCCAATAAACACGCTGCCCGCGTGCCGGATGCCCCCCAGCAGCGACCCGTCATGGATGCTCAGGTGCTCCGGCGCAAAGCGGTTGGACAACTCCACCGCCTCCTCGTCCGACCGCACAATCACGATGGCGCTGTTCTTGCCGATCGCCTCGCGCGCCGTCGGCGCCGTGGGCAACCCGTCGAGCTGCTTCTCCACCTCGTTGGCCACCGCCAGCGCCAGGCGCTTGGACGTGGTCAGCAGCACGGCGGAAGCGTCGGTGTCATGCTCGGCCTGCGCCAGCATATCCGCCGCCAGCCAGCGCGGGTCGCCTTCCCCGGCGATGATCAGAATCTCCGTTGGCCCCGCGATAAAATCGATCCCTACTTCGCCCGCCAGCAGCTTCTTGGCGGCGGCCACGTAAATGTTCCCCGGACCCACAATCCGGTCCGCCTTGGGAACCGTCCGCGTTCCGTAAGCGAACGCCGCAATGGCATGCGCCCCGCCCATTTCAAACACGTGTGTCGCGCCCATCATCGAGGCCGCGCCAAAAATCTCGTCCACCACCCTCGGCGTCGCCACCATCACCGTCCCGACGCCCGCCACCTTGGCCGGAATCACCGTCATCATCACCGTCGACGGTAGCGGGTAGCGGCCCGCCGGTATGTAGGCCGCCACCGAATCGAGCGGCCGCACCACTTGCGAGAGCTTCAACCCCGGCGCCGCCGTCACCGACCTCGCCACCGGAAGCTGCAGCCGGGCGTACGAGCGGATGTTGGACGCCGCCTTCTTGACCGCGCGCCGGAATGCCGGCGCCAGGCGCGCTTCGGCCGCTTTCAACTCCGCCGCCGGAACCGCCACCCCCCGCCGGCTCAGCCCGTCGAACTTGCGCGCGTACTCAACCAGCGCCGCGTCGCCCCGCTTCCGCACCGCCTCCAGAATCGGCTTTACCGTCTGCTCGGCTTCCGTCAGCCGGGCCTGCCTCCGGCTCAGAAGCCGCGCCGCGTCTTTTGACTCGATAATCCGGATCATCGTCCCTCTACATCACAATCTTGTTCAGCGGGTACTCGACAATGCCCTGCGCCCCGGCCGCCTTCAGCCTCGGGATGATGACGCGCAACAGGTTCTCGTCGAGAATCGTGTTCACCGCCAGCCACTCGTTGTCGCTGAGCTGCGAAATCGTCGGGCGCTTCAGCGCCGGCAGCACTCCCAGCACCGCCGCCAGGTCGTTCTTGTGAACGTTCAGCATCAGCCCGACCTTGCCCAGCGCGTTGATGGCGCCTTCCAGCAGCATCTTGATGTCTTCCAGCTTGCGCCGCTTCCACCCATCGTCCCAGGCGCCCTTGTTAGCGATGAACTGCGTGTTGGACTCCAGCACCGTCTCGACGATCCGCAGCTTGTTGGCGCGCAGCGACGAACCCGTTTCGGTCACTTCGACAATCGCATCGCACAGCACGGGCGGCTTCACCTCCGTCGCGCCCCAACTGAATTCCACCTTCGCCGTCACCCCGCGCGCCGCCAGGTACCGCTTGGTCGCGCCCACCAGTTCCGTCGCGATAATCTTGCCCTCCAGGTCCTTCACCGACTGGAACGGCGACGCCTCCGGCACAGCCAGCACCCAGCGCACTTTGCCGAAGCTCTGCTTGGAGTAGATCAGGTCCGCTACCGTCACCACATCGGCGTCGTTTTCCTGTACCCAGTCGTGGCCGGTCAACCCGGCGTCCAGGATTCCGTCATCGACGTAGCGCGCCATCTCCTGCGCCCGGATCAGCATGCATTCGATTTCCGGATCGTCCACCGCCGGAAAGTACGACCGGCTGTTGACGTTGATGTTGAAGCCCGCGCGCCGGAACAGTTCGACTGTGGCGTTTTCCAGGCTGCCCTTCGGAATGCCTAACTTGAGCGTCATCGCTTGCCCCCGTACACCGCCTGCGGATCGTACGTCCGGTCGTCCGTCACCACCCAGTCGCCATCCTTGAGCGTCCGGAAAAAGCAGCTCTCATAACCCTCGTGGCACACGCCCGGTCCCAGCGCGTCCACGCGCACCAGCACCGCGTCCTCATCGCAATCGGTGGCGATCGACTTCACTGCCAGGAAATGTCCCGAACTCTCGCCCTTGGTCCAGAGCTTGTTGCGCGACCGGCTGTAGAACGTGGTCTTGCCGGTTTCAACCGTTTTCCGGAACGCCTCGGCGTTCATAAAGCCCACCATCAGCACCCGCCCGGACCGGTCGTCCTGAACAATCGCGGGAATCAGCCCGCCCGTCTTCTCGAAATCGAGTTTCATCTTCCGTGAGTTCCTGCCAACAAAAAAGCCCGCCGGGTTTCCGGCGGGCTCGTGATTCGTAGTCTTCGCAGTCGCTTCAGACCAGGCACAGCCCGCGCATCCCATGATGATGGTGATGAACAGAGCTGTGAGCGGCAAACCGCATGAATTTCTACGCTATCATGCCGGGCCGCGCCGCCGCAAGACTGGACCACTGGATAACACTGGATACGGGACCCTGCCGGACCCCAGCCCCAGGTAACAACTGGCGGCTATGCAATAATCGGGCTCAACCACGCGTATAGCCAGGTGGATGACCCAAATGGCAGCGCTAGGCTTGGCACTCAACCCCGTACAGGCCCCCGTGACGCACCCGGCGGAATTCCAGGAACTCTACCAGCGGTACTCCGATATCGTCTACCGGACCGCCCTGCGAGTAACCGGAAACGCCTCGGACGCCGAGGATGTCCTGCAAACCGTCTTCCTGCGAGTACTAAACAGCCAGTTACTCGTCCAGCCGGCGTGGTCGCCGGACCGGTACTTTCGCCGCGCCGCGACCAACGCCTCCATCGACGTCATACGCCGCCGCGCCGTCCACGCCGGAGCGCCCCTCGAAGAGGGTTTGCCTCACGCGGCTCACGGCTCATCGCCCCTGCTCAAAGAGCGGCTTCGCCGCGCCCTGGCCAGCCTGCCCGAGCGCGACGCGGAACTGTTTGTGCTCTGCTACCTCGAAGGCCTCTCCTACGACGAACTCGCGGGTCTCTTCGGGATGGAGCGGGGCACCGTCGGCAGCCGGCTGCACCGCCTCCGGGCGCTGTTGCAAAAACAATTGGAAAAGTGACAGGAGACACCCATGACCGACGAACGATTCGATCAACTGTTGAGCGAAATGCGGGACGAAGCCGCGCCCGCCCACGATGTGTCGGCGGCGTGCGGCCGCGTGTGGAACAAGCTGGCGGCGGTGCGTTCAGGCGCGTGCGGGGAATTCCAGGCCGAACTCCCCGCCTACCTGGCCGGCAAGCTGCTCGAATCGCGGCGCCTGTTGATTGAGGACCACCTCGGCCGCTGCCCCGCCTGCCGCCGCGCCTTCGCCGAACTCAAAGGCGAGCGCCACGTCGTCGAAATGCCCCTGTTCCAACGCGTCCGCCGCGGCAATGCGTCCCGGTGGGCCATCGCCGCCGGATTGGCGTTGATCGCTTTGTACCTCGGACGCGACCGCATTGACCGGGCACTGGCGCCCGGCGGCCCGCGCGGTACGGTCGAAAGCGCTTCCGGCCTGTACTTCCTCGACGGCCGGACCCTGGCGCCCGGGCAGACCTTTTTTGACGGCCAGACCGTGCGCACCGGCCCCAACTCGCACGCCATCGTGCGCCTCGCCGACAACTCCCTCGTCGAAGTCAACGAGCGGACTCAGTTCGCCATTCGCGCCGCCTGGAGCGGCCAGACCCTCCAACTCGACCGCGGCGACGTCATTATTCAAGCCGCCAAACAGCGCCGCGGCCGCTTGCGCGTGATGACGCCGGACACCACCGCCTCGGTCAAAGGCACCGTCTTTGCCGTTTCGTCCGGCTCCGCCGGGTCGCTCGTGTCCGTCGTCGAAGGTTCGGTTCAGGTCGAGCAACCCGGAAGCGAGCGCTTGCTGAAGCGTGGCGAGCAGGCGGCTTCCACCGCCGCGCTGGAAACTTCCGGAGTCCGCCATGCCGTCTCCTGGAGCACCAACGCCGAAAAGTGGGCCCTGGTCGGTGAATTCGCCCGCATCGAAAAAGAGCTTGCCGCCATGCCCGCCCAGGCTCTCCGCACCGAGCCCAAACTGCTGGCCGCCGCCCCGGCCAATCCCGTGGTCTACATCGCCATCCCCAATGTCGGCGGCGCCATCCGCCAGGCGATGCGCATGATCGAGCAGCGCTCCAACGAGAGCGCCGTCCTCAAGAATTGGTGGGAGTCCCGGCAGGGCGCCGGCGTCAAGGATTCCATGCTCACTCTGCAATCCGTGCTGCCCTTGCTGGGCGAAGAGATCGTCTTTGTCCTCACTCGCGAGGCCGCGCCCGGCCAGCATGGAGCGCCGCTGGTGCTGGCCGCCGTCAACGCCGGCCAGGAGGAAGCCCTCAAGCAGGCGCTCGACCGCATTGCCGGCGAGCACGCCGCCCGGCTCGCCTACCGCATCGCCAACGGCATCCTGATGATCTCCGATTCGCCTCAGAACCTCGACCAGGCCGGCAGCCAGGCTGGCCAGGGGCTGACCGGTCCCTTTGCCGCCGAAATCACCGCCCGCTACCAGCGCGGCGCCGGCTGGCTGGTCGCCCTCGACGCCACCGCGGTGGGCTGGGACCAGCAAGCCGCTCAAGCCGGCGCCCTGGGTCTCACCCACTTGAAGTACCTGTTCTTCGAGCAGCGCTCGCTCTCCGATGGCGGCATCAACGAAGCTTCCCTCTCGTTCGACGGCGCCCGCCAGGGCGTGGTGTCGTGGTTGGGTGAACCCGGCCCGGCGGGTTCGGCCGAATTCATCACCAGCGACGCGATTCTGGCCGTTTCGGCCTCCACGCGCAATCCCAGGCAGGCCTTCGACGAATTGCTTGCCCTGGGCGGTTCCAACCTCGCCGCCGGTCTGCGGCGCTTCGAAGAGGAGTCCGGCGTCAACGTCGCCACCGATATCGCCGCCGCCCTCGGCAGTGACTTCTCGTTCGCCATCGAACGTCCCTCCCTGCCCATGCCCGGCTGGGTCGTCTCCGCCGAAATCATCAACCCCGGCGTCTTTGAGTCCACCGTCCGGCGCATGGTCGAAGCCGGTAATCGCCACCTGCCCGCCGGCGATCCGTCCCACCGGCTCGTCATTGGCGAGGAAACCTCCGGCGGCCGCGCCTGGACCACCCTCAAGGACGCCAGCGGAATAATGACCGTCTATTGGACCCACGACCGGGGCTACCTCGTCGCCAGCAACGACCGCGCCCTCGCGCTACGGGCCATCGCCACGCGGGACTCCGGATTCCCCTTGATCCGCTCCGCGAAGTTCCGGGCGCAACTGCCTCCATCGGCTGATGTTCACAACTCCGGGTTCTTCTGGCTCAACACCGAAGGCGCCCTGGCCGACCTGGCCGGTCTGTTCCCCGATGCGCCCGTGCTCCAGAAACTGCTGGAGCGGCGCGACCCCGTCCTGATCGTTCTCAACGGAGAAAGGGAACGAATCTATGCCGCCAGCCGTACTCGATTAACGAGCCTCCTTTTCGACATGATGGTGGTTGGAAGATCCAGCCACGAAGAGCGGGGTGAGCCCGTACGGAAGCCTCGCAGCGTCAGGAACAAGATCGGATGGCAGCAGTAATCGAACTGGACAATTTGCATGTCCGCCTCGGCCGGCGGGAAGTCCTCGAAGGGATTTCCTGCCGGCTCGGTGTTTCCGGCGCGGGTAAGGCCATCGGCCTGCTCGGGCCCAACGGCGCCGGCAAGTCCACGCTCATTCAAACCATACTCGGGTTCCACCAGCCTTCGGCCGGCTGCGCCCGCATCTTCGGGCTCGACTGCCACAAGCATTCCCGCCAGGTGAGATCGCGCCTCGGCTACATGCCGGAAAACGACGCCTTCATCGCCAACCTGAGCGCCGTGACGTTTGTCCACATGATGGCCCAGCTCTCGGGCCTGCCGGCCGAGGCCGCGCTGGAAAAGGCCCACGAAACTCTCTTCCACGTCGGTTTGGGCGAAGCCCGCTACCGCCCGCTGGGCACGTACTCGCTGGGCATGAAACAAATGGCCAAGCTCGCCCAGGCGATCGTCCACGGCCCTGAACTCGTGATCCTCGACGAACCCACCAACGGCCTCGACCCCGCCGCCCGCGCCCGCATGCTCAAGCTCATCCGCGAAATGAAAGACGACCACGGCATGAGCGTCGTGCTTTGCTCCCACCTGCTCCGCGACGTCGAGGAAGTGTGCGACGAAGTCGTCATCCTCAAAGCGGGCCGCATCGTCCATCACGCCGACCTCGAAGCCGAACGCCGCGCCAACCGCCGCTTTGTCGAACTGGAAGTCGCCGGTGACGACGCCGCTTTCGGCGAAGCGCTCCGCGATCACGAAATCGCCGCCGTCACCGAAGGCGCCGGACGCTGGCGCATTGTCCTGCCCGCCGGAGTCGACATGGCGGTGCTCTGGAAACTCGTGGCGGCTCATGAGATCGACGTCCGCCGCCTCACCCACCGCCGCGACACCCTGGAAGAAATCTTCCTTAAGGCCGTCGGGCACATCAACCACACGGCCGGCGAGGCCGCCGCGCGCGAGGAGGCGCCTGCCAGTGGCCGTCTATAAACGTGGATACCAGAGGTATCAGGGGCCCTTGACCTCGCGCACCGCCCGCTTGCTCGTCCTGCCCTGGTTCGCCTGGCGGCGCCTATTCGAACAGCGCCTCCTCATCGTCCTGCTGATTGTTTCGCTCTTCTGGCCGCTGGCCTGCGCGGTCTTCATCTACCTCGCCAATCACTCCGAACTGTGGGCCGGCCTGGACCGGGAAGTGTCCGGGCTGCTCGAGATCAACGGCCGCTTCTTCCTCACCTTCATGAACGTTCAAGCCGTCCTCGCCGTCGTTCTGGCCGCCTTCGCCGGGCCCAGCCTGGTGGCCCCCGACCTGGCCAACAACGCCCTGCCCCTGTATTTCAGCCGCCCGCTCTCGCGCACCGGCTACGCGCTGGCTCGCATGGCCGTCCTCGCCGGTTTGCTCTCGCCCGTCACCTGGATTCCCGGCCTGCTCCTGTTTGCCATGCAAGCCGGCATGGCCGGCTGGACCTGGCTTGCGAGCTACTGGACGCTGGCCATCGGATTGTTCGCCGGATTCCTGTTCCTCATCCTCCAACTCGCGCTCGTCTCGCTGACCTGCTCGGCGTACGTCAAATGGCGGGCCATCGCCGGAGCGTTGATCCTGGCGTTCTTTTTCGTTCTGGCGGGCGTGGCCGAAACCATTGACGGCGTCCTTCGCGTCACCTGGGGCGCGTTTGTCAACCCGCTGCGCATGATGTACCGCCTCTGGTGCGAGTTGCTGGGCGTCGCTCCTCCGGAAAACCCCGGTTTGGCCGGTTCCATCGTCATGCTCCTCGTTCTCGCGCTGATCCTGGTCTGGGTCCTGAGCCGCAAGCTGCGCCCCGTCGAGGTCGTCTCATGAGAACCCCCGAGATCGTCTTCGACGAGGTATCCAAGTTCTACGGCGAAGTCCTCGGGGTCAACCGCGTGACCCTCAACATCCCGCCGGGCATCACCAGCCTCGTGGGTCCGAACGGTTCCGGCAAAACGACGCTCATGAACCTCATGGCCGGCCTGATCCATCCCGACCGCGGAACCATCACCGTCAGAGGCCTATCGCCCAAAGATCCCGAGCGGCTCATGCGCGTAACCGGCTACGCGACCCAGTACGATGCCGCGCCGCGCGGCGCCACCGGGTTCGACTTCGTCTCCACCGGACTCATGCTCTACGGCTATTCGCGTGTCGAAGCGGCCGAACGCGCCTGGAAGGCGCTCGATCAGGTCAGCCTCACCGGCGCGGCCAACCGTAAAGTCGCCGCCTATTCCAAGGGCATGCGCCAGCGCGTCCGCCTCGCTCACGCCTTTGCCCATGACCCCGAGGTCCTCGTCCTCGACGAGCCGTTAAACGGTCTCGATCCCCTGGTTCGCGCCGAAACCATCGCCCTGTTCCGCGGCTGGGCGGCCGAAGGCAGGCACGTCATCCTCTCCAGCCACGTCTTGGACGAAGTCGATGTCATCTCCGATCAGGTGATCCTCATCGCCAACGGCATGATCATCGCCGAAGGGCAGATTCGCAACGTGCGCGACGAGATTCACGAGCATCCCAGCCAGTTCATCATCCGCTCGCCCGGCGCCGCGCGCATCGCCTCCATGCTCTTCGAACTGGACCACGTCACCCAGGTCAAACTACAGGACGACCGCCTGGGCTTGCTGGTGATGACTCGCAACCGCCAGGAATTCTCCCGCGCCTTGACGCGCATCGCGCTCGGCGGCTGCGGAATCGAAAGCGTCATCGCCGCCGACGAAAACGTGGACGCGCTCTACGAATACCTGATCGGAGGCAGCCGGTGAACACCCCATTCCGCTTGCGCCAGGTCCGCACCATCGCCCAACTGGAACTCAAGCGCGTCTTCTTTTCGCGCCGCAGTTTCTGGGTCTACCTGCTCGCTCTGCTCCCCGCGGTCATCTTCATCGGCCACGGCATCGACGTCAAGGTCCGCCAAAGCCGCTCGGCCAGCCGCACCGTCAGCCGCGAAATCCTGGCCTCCATCCAGCTCGGCGATACTCCCGAATCCGTCATCGAACGCGCCGGCGAACCCATCGACGACCATCAATGGAACTGGAAGGAGCAGAACCGCGAAGTCGCCCACCGGCGCATGATGTACTTCGACGGACAAGACCGGGTCAACCTCCACTTTCAGGACGGGCTGCTCGCGAGCAAGCGACAGTCGCCTCTCATCAACGCCGAAGAAGACCGCAAAGTGTTCGCCGGCGTCTTCCAGTACTTTTACCTGCGCCTGGCGATTTTCTTCGGCTGCCTCGGCATCTTCATGAACCTGTTTCGCGGCGAAATGCTCGACAAGACGCTGCACTTCTGGTTCCTGGCGCCCGCGCGGCGCGAAACGCTGCTGGCCGGCAAGTACCTGGCCGGCCTCGCCGCCTCGATCGTCGTCTTCACCGGCGGCGTCGCGCTGTGCTTCGCCGCGATGCTGTGGCCCCAAAGCGCGGCCGATACACAAGCCTACTGGCAGGGACCCGGCCCCGCGCACTTGTTCGCCTACCTGGCCGCGGCCGCCCTGGCCTGCATCGGTTATGGAAGCGTCTTCCTGGCCGCCGGCATGCTCTTGCGCAACCCCATTGTGCCCGCCGTCGTCCTGCTGCTCTGGGAAGGCATCAACGGCTTCCTCCCGGCCATCCTCAAAAAACTCAGCGTCCTGTACTACGTTCAGGCGCTCTGCCCGGTGCCGCCGCCCCTGGACGCCAGCGCCCCACCCCTCGCTCGCCTCCTGCTGACCCCGTCGGAACCCCCGCCCGCCGCCGTCGCCGCCATCGGCCTCCTCGCCTTGACCGCCCTCGTGCTCTGGAGCGCTTCGCGCGCCGTCCGCAAGCTCGAAATCAACTACGGCGCCGAGTCCTAGCCTCTTACCCTGCGGAGGGCCGGCGTTCTGATGGCGGAGAGCCGCCTTTCACTGCGTTTGGTAAATCCGGATTTCAGCGGGGCGAGATCCGTCACGTCTCGCAGCCACGAACAAACGCCCTAGATCGCTGGAGAAATATCCGGTGCGGGCGCCCTTGGCTGTTGCGATCCTCGCGTCTGCGCGGTAGTGATCCGGATCTTGTTGTTGAAAAATGGAAATTGCGCCTTCTCCTCCCGTCGCGTAGATCCGCTTGCGAGCCGAGTCATAAAACACATCGTCGCAATCGCCCACCGCGGGAAGAGTCGCGATCACCTTACCATTGGATGTGTTGAGCACCACCATCCGAGCGGGATTGCGGCAGACCACAAACAGCCGGTGATTGGCCTCATCGAGCGCCATCGGATAATTTGCCTGCGGCCCGCCTGTGCTCCAAGAGTCTATGACTTTCCCGGCCTTTCGGTCGGCAACAGCGATCTTACGCGACGCCGGAAGGTTGACGAAGATTCGGGGCCCTTTCGCTTCGAGCTGAAACGACTCGGGATGAGCGTCCAGTTTGATGTCAGCGAGTTTGGCGCCGTCCTGATTGATTACGCCGAGCGCGCCACCACCATAACCGGCCCAGATTCGATCCTCCTGCGCGTCGTAACGAACGTTGTCCGCATCGTCCCCATAAGAGATGCTCTTCAGCAATTGGAAGGACGTGCCGTCAAAAATTCGCAGCGATCCGTCTGCCCCATTTGCGACGTAGATCCGGTTCGTGTTTGGCGTGTACACGATCCCTTGCGGCTCCTTGAGTCCCGTGATCGTGTGAATCTGTTTCGCGTTCTTGATGTCGATCACTTCGAGCGTGTTGTTGCCAAGAGCGGCAACAAACAGACGCTGTCCTTTGACGTCGATCGACATATGATCGATCCGCCCCTCGACGCTTGGCATCGGCACGGTTGCCACCAGACGAAGCGGTTCCGGTGATTGCCCGAGCGCCGAGCTGATTATAAGAGCAAAGCCTCCGAGCATTCGCATCGTAATAGCTTCCCTTGACGTTCTCGATTTTGGCACAAGGACCCGCCCGCCCCTACGGCTCCAACTCCACCACCCTGAGTTGCACCGTCTCCTGGCTGTCTTCCTTCAACTCCAGACGCTTCCCCTTCTCCGTCAGCTTCTTCAGCACTTCCTCGTCCCGCGTCATCGATTCATCCCATTCGTCCAGCGCCGCCGCTATCTGAACCCCCGGAACCGCGCCGGAGATCGTGAAGGCGCCGTTCTGGTCCGTGGTGGCCGTGCGGACGCTGGAGGGGTCAACCCCGCCAGCCGTCGTGCGCAGCAGCACTACCGTTACGCCACCCGCCGGTTTCTGGCGCGCGTCGCTCACCGATCCCCTCACCGCCGCGTTCGTGTTGCCGATCAACAGGTGCAGTTCCGTCGCACCCGCGGTGTTGTTCGGATCGATTCCACTTTCGAGTACGTCCTGTTGTCCCAAGTGCGCCGACTTCAGGTACGACGCCGCCTCGGGCGCGCGGAGCCGGATCCGGTAACGGTCCGTGCTCGCAAGGCTGGCCGTAAAGCCGCCGTCCGGCTTCATCACCGCGAGTGTACGCGTCTCTCCGGCGCCCACAAACTCGATCCACGGTCCCCTGCCCGGATTGGCCCCGGGCTGAGTCCCGGCCTTCTCGTAGCTGACTGTGCCGGTCAACGTCACCGGCGCGGCCACCATGATCGCGACATCGTCCAGGTCGCGCGCCCCAACGGTCAGTGTTTGCCGGGCCAGCGTGACGCCGCGCTGCCCCGATACCGTCAGGACCTGCCGGCCCGGCGGCACACCGCTCACTTCAAACGTGCCGTCACTCCGGACTGCCGCCGCCGGCGGCCCAAACATCCGGCTGTCGAACCCTTCCGGGCCCAACCTCAGGCTCAACCGGTTGGCCGGTTCCGCCGCGTCATTCCTTACAATCTTTCCGCGCACGCGAAACACGGGGCTCCGCCGGACCCGTATTTCTAAACCCGCCGCCGCTTCGCCCGCCGCCAGCGTGATCGTGGCCGCCGCGTCCGGTTCCAGCGCGCTCGGGTAATAGGTCCGGATCAACGCCTCGTCCGGCTGGTTGTCGGCGCGGCGCCGTCTCACCGCCTCCGCGCGGTGATCGGCCACCAGCTTGTAAACCCCCGCCTCCATCTCGCCGATGCGGAACTCGCCGATGTCATCGCTCATCGCCGCGCCCGCCCAGCCCGTGATCTTGCCCGCCTTAACCCGCATCACCCGGATCACCGTCCGCGGCACAGGATCCCCGTCCTCGTCCACTACGCGGCCGGCGATCACCGCCTGAGGCGGCATCTCCAGGCTCAAGCCGCGCAGAACCTGGCCCGCAACCACCGTGATCGGAGTCCCCTGTCCGCTTCGCTTGGCGCCGAACCGCGTGTCGGTAAATCCCTGCCGCCGCGCCGAAAGCCGGTACGTGCCGGGCTCGATGCCATCGAACAGGAACGTCCCTCCCGCCGCGCTCACCGCCCGGTAGGCGCCTCCTTGAACACGGCCCCCGCCACCCGTGCGCTCCAGCGTCAAATCGGCTTTCCGCACCGGTTCGCCCGACAGCTTGTTGACGACCCGGCCTTCCAACCGGGACAGCTTTGACTCAGCCGGCGCTTGCGCTCCAGCCAGGGCGCACAACGCCGCCAGAAACAACCACGCGTTTCGCATCATGGCTTGCCTGAAGGACGTGACTCGCCCGCGCTGCGTTACTGGAGAGCTTGTTCCAGATCGGCGATGATGTCCTCGGCCGCTTCGATTCCCACCGACATGCGGACCAGGTTCTCGCGAATTCCCATGCGCTCCTTGTGCCGCGGCGACACGTCGCGGTGCGAACTGATCCACGGATGGAGCATCAACGTGTGTACGTCTCCCAGCGACGTCCCCCGCACAATCAGCTTCAGCCGGTCCATAAAGTCAAAGATGTCCTGCTTGGCCGCGCCGCCCACCTCAAAGCTCACCATCCCCCCGTACAACCCTTCCGGCAGGAGCCGCTTCACATGCTCTGCGTCAGGATGAGCCGCGTCTCCGGGATAGTACACTTTCTCGACCTTCGGATGCCGCCCCAGCCATTCGGCCAGCGTGGCGGCGTTCCGGCATTGCCGCTCCATGCGCAACGGGAACGTCTTGACGCCCCGCAGCGTCAGGTAGCACTCAAACGGACCCAGCACCGGACCGTAGATCCGCGACAGCTTCCGCAGCGTTTCAAAGTGCGCCTTGTCCGTAATGACAATCCCGCCGAGCACGTCTCCGTGACCCGCCAGGTACTTGGTCGCGCTGTGCACCGAAATCTGCGCCCCGAGCTCGAGCGGACGCAACAGCAGCGGCGTCGCAAACGTGTTGTCCACCAGTACGGCCGCGCCCGCCTCGCGCGCCACCGCGGCAATCCGGTCAACCGGCGTGACGCGCAGCAGCGGGTTCGAAATCGTCTCCAGCAGCACGCACCCGGGTCGCTCCTCCCGGATCACCGCCTCCACCGCGGCAAGGTCGTTCGCATCCACAAAGCGCACCGCGATGCCGAACGGCTCCAGCACCTCCATCAGCAGCTTCACGGTCGCGCCGTAGATGGCTTGCGCCGAGACCACCGACTTGCGCCGGTCCATCAGCGCGGCCAGCAGCCCGATCTGCAACGCCGCCATGCCCGACGCGCACGCCAGCGCGCCGTGCCCGCCCTCGAGCGCCGTCACCTGCTCTTCGAGCGCCTCGTTGGTTGGCGACGCAAACCGCGAATACGCGTAGCCCTTCTCCTCGTCTCCAAATATCCGGTCGAGTTCATTCATCGATTCGGCGACAAAACTCGCCCCCGTGTGAATCGGTGTGGAAACGGGAATCTGCCGCGCCGGCTTCTTGCGTTCTCCGGCATGCACGGCCACAGTCTGTATCTTCAAGATGGTTACTTCCTCTTCCAGCGAACGCCGTCTTTGGTGTCTTCGAGCACGATGCCCTGCGCCGCGAGTTCATGCCGGATCGCATCGGCCCGTGCGAAATCGCGCGACTTCCGCGCCTGGTTCCGCTGCCCGATCAGCGCATTCACCTGCTCGTCGGTGAGCGCCCCTTCCTGCGCCGGCGGACGCAGCACGTCGAAGATCGCGTCAAACTTGCGCAACATCTCCAGCGCGCCTTTGACGTTGCCGGAACGGAACGACCCGCCGTCGATCAACGTGTTGATGTCGCGTATGTACTCGAATATCGCGCCCAACGCGTCGGCGGTGTTCAGATCGTCGTCCATCGCCGCGTCAAACGCCCCGGCGCAGGCGGCCGTTCGCGCCTCGGCCTCCGGGTCCAGCCCCTCGGCAAAACGGCTCGTCTTCAACCGCAGCTCAAAGTTCCTCAGACGTTCGATGGACGTGGCCGCCGCCTTCAACCCGTCAAACGTGAAATTCAACTGCTTCCGGTACGGCGCCGACGCCAGCAGGTACCGGACCGCGTCCGGCGTATACCCCTTCTCGACGATTTCGCGCAGCGTGAAGAAGTTCCCCAGCGACTTCGACATCTTCTGGCCTTCCACCAGCAGGTGCTCCGAGTGCAGCCAGAACCGCGCAAACGGCTTGCCCGTCGCCGCTTCCGACTGTGCGATTTCGTTCTCGTGGTGCGGAAACACCAGGTCCACGCCGCCGGTGTGTATGTCCAGGGTTTCGCCCAGGTGCCGCATCGCCATCGCGGAGCACTCGATGTGCCACCCGGGACGCCCCGCGCCAAACGGAGTGTCCCACGCCGGTTCGCCGGGCTTGGGCCCCTTCCACACCGCGAAATCGCGCGCGTCTTCCTTCTCGTACTTGTCCGTGTCGATGCGCGCGCCCGCCACGTTGCCGGAAAAATTCGTATGCGACAGCTTGCCATACTCCGGAAACGTCGCGATCCGGAAATATACCGACCCGTCGCTCTTGTAGGTGTGCCCGCTTTCGTTCAGCCGCTCGATCAACTCCACCATTTCGCCAATGTGTTCGGTGGCCGGCGAAATCGTCTCCGGACGCTCCACCCGCAGCGTCGCCAGGTCCTCGAGAAACGCCTTCGTAAACGGCGCCGTGTACTCCTGAATCGTCTGCCTCGCTTCGGTCGCGTTCTGAATGATCCGGTCGTCCACGTCGGTGATGTTCATCACGTGGTTCAACGCCCATCCGTGGGCCCGCAGCGTCCGCCGCAGAATGTCCTGAAAGACAAACGTCCGGAAATTCCCGATGTGCGCGTACGAGTAAACCGTCGGCCCGCACGTGTACATTCTCACGGTCTTTCCGTCGGCGGGCGCAAATTCTTCCAGACGTTGACTTAGGGTGTTATAGAACCGCGGGGCCATAGGGAGATAAACTATTCAGTTTACCGCTTGCCCGCCTTACGATTCGAAATTGTCGCGGCCTGCCCGGTGACGGGCGCGCGCGCCGGGCGCCTCGACACCCCGCACGGAACGGTGGAAACGCCCGTCTTCATGCCCGTCGGCACGCAAGCCACCGTCAAGGGGCTGACGCCGAGAGATATCGAGCGCGACCTCAACGCCTCCATCCTCCTCGCCAACACCTACCACCTCTTCCTGCGTCCCGGCCACGAAACCATCCGCCGCCTCGGCGGATTGCACCGCTTCATGAACTGGCCGCGCGCCATCCTCACCGATTCCGGCGGCTTCCAGGTCTTCTCCCTCAGCCACCTGCGCAAAGTGGCCGAAGACGGCGTCATCTTCCGCTCGCACCTCAACGGCGACCAGCACCGGTTCACCCCCGAGTCCACCGTGGACGTTCAGCTCGCCCTCGGCAGCGACATCATGATGGTGCTCGACGAGTGCCTGGAGTACCCCGCCAGCCACCAGGCCACCCGCAAATCGGCGGACCTCACGCTCTCCTGGGCGCGCCGCGCCTTCGCCCACTACCACCGCCAGCCCGCCAGCGCCCGGCATGCGCTGTTCCCCATCGTCCAGGGAGGCATGTTTCCCGAACTCCGCCGCCACTGCGCCGCGGAGCTGGCCGCCCTCGACGCCGAAGGTTACGCCATCGGCGGCCTCTCGGTCGGCGAACCTCGCGCCCTCAGCTTCGAAATGGCCGCCATCACCACCCCGCTGCTCCCCGCTGCCCGTCCCCGCTATGTCATGGGCGTCGGCTTGCCCGAAGAACTTCCCGAGTACGTCTCGCTCGGCGTCGACATGATGGATTGCGTCATGCCGGCCCGCAACGCCCGAAACGGCTGCCTCTTCACCTCTCAGGGAAAGGTCATTATCAAGCAGGCCCGGTACCGGGACGATCCGGAACCCGCCGACTCCGCCTGCGCCTGTTACACCTGCCGCAATTTCTCCCGCGCCTACCTTCGCCATCTTTTCCAGGCCGGAGAAATCCTCTTTAGTACTCTCGCCACCCTCCACAATCTGACCCATTACCTTGACATCATGCGCCAAATGCGAGAGTCTATTGTGCTTGGAAGGTTCCCTGAGTTCTTAAAGGCGGCGCGCTCCCTGCCAGGTACTGCCGGCTGAGGCTGAAAGTCCCTGTTTTTCTGAATTGTTGAGGGTTTTGCGCCCTAATACCGCTCTCACCCTTCCACACATACCTCGATGCTTTCTCTTCTGCTGCAAGGCGCCACGGGCGGCAACTCCTACCTGATGATGTTGCCGTACCTCCTGATCTTCGTCATCTTCTATTTCCTCATCCTCCGTCCGATGCAGAAACAGAAGAAGGACCAGCAGAGGATGCTCTCCGAACTGAAAAACGGAGACGTCGTCCTCACCAGTGGCGGCATCATCGGCACCATCCTCACCATCAACACCGATGACGAATCCCTCGTCATCCGCGTAAAGCCCGATAATATTAAGGTCCAGATCGCCCGGGCGTCGGTGCAAAGCCTCGTCACGGAGAAGAAGTAGCCTCTTTCGTAAGGTTGGATTCGCATGAAAACAGGTCTCAGTTGGAAATCGATTGTCATCTTTGCCACGGTGTTGATCTGCCTCTATGGCATGATTGGAATCCCGAAATCGAAGCAGGAACTGCTCGATAACTGGAGCAGGAACATCCGGCTTGGCCTCGACCTGAAAGGCGGCAGCATGCTCGTCCTCCAGGTACAGGTGCAGCAAGCCTTCACCGCCGAAGCCGACGTTCAGATCGAACGGTTGAAGGAGGCGATGGCCAAACAAGCCATCAACTACACCGCCATCGACCGCAATGACCCGCAAACCTTGCAGGATGCCGGTACCATTCAGATCAACATCAAGGGCATTCCGGTGGAAAAGACCAGCGCATTTCGCGAGATGGCCGCCGAACAATTGCCCAGTTGGGTCCTCACCCCGGTGAGCAGCTCCGACTACCGGCTCAACATGAAGCCGACATCGGTTGTCGAGCTCAAGAAAGACACCGTCGACCGCTCCATCCATACCATCGAGAACCGCATCAACGGCCTCGGTCTGGCCGAATCCTCCGTGCAGCAGCGCGGCGGCGCCAATTCCGATGCCGAGATCCTCATCTCTCTGCCCGGCCTCGACGATCCGGCGCGCATCAAGAGCATCCTCCAGACCGCCGCCCTGCTCGAACTCTACGAAGTCAAGAGCGGCCCTTATGCCAGGCAGGAAGACGCGCTCGCTCAGAACGGCGGCATCCTCCCGCCGGGTTCGAAACTGATTCGCTCCATGCCGCGCGCCAACGAGACCGGCGAGGGCTGGTACGTCGTGGCGCGCTCACCCGTCATCACCGGACGCGACCTGCGCGATGCCAAGCCCAGTACCGATCAGTTCGGAAAGTGGGAAACGGCGTTTGTCCTGTCCCAGGAATCCAAGGGCCGCTTCGCGCGCTTCACCGAAGCCAACATCGGCCGCCAACTGGCCATCGTCCTCGATGGCATGGTCAAGAGCGCGCCCACCATCCAGGCGCGCATCGAAGACCAGGGCCGCATCACCAATATGGGCGGCCAGCAGGAAGCCTCCGACCTCGCGCTCGTGCTCCGCGCCGGTTCCCTTCCCGCCGGCATCCGCTACCTCCAGGAACAGACCGTCGGACCGTCCCTCGGCGCCGATTCCATCCGCGACGGCTTGATCGCCGGCATCATCGGCTTGGTCGCCGTCATTCTGGTGATGCTCGTCTATTACAAGTGGAGCGGCCTCAACGCCACCGTCGCGCTCATTCTCAACGCCGTGATTCTGATCGGCGTCCTGGCCTACTTCAAAGCCGTACTCACTTTGCCCGGCATCGCCGGAATCATTCTCCTGATCGGTATGGCCGTCGATTCCAACGTCCTGATCTTTGAACGCATCCGCGAAGAACTGCATGGCGGCAAGGCGGTCTCGGCGGCGGTCGACACGGGCTTCAAAAAGGCCTTCCTCACCATCATCGATACCCACGTGACAACCATCGTCTCCTGCGCTTTTCTCTTCATGTTCGGCACCCCCGCGGTTCGCGGGTTCGCCGTCACGCTCGTCATCGGCCTCATCGCCAACGTGTTCACCTCCGTTTTTGTGTCTCGCACGCTCTTTGATTTTGAGATCTCCCGCCGCGGTCCCCAGGCCGCGTTGAGCATCTGAGGTCCGATGTGATACAACTCTGGGGTGCCGCCGTTGCGAGCCCCGGACAGATCTTCCGGCCGCGGCCTCACAAGCCCGGCCGTCTTTAAGTCAGTCCATGGAACTTTTTAAAAACACCAATATCGATTTCCTCGGCAAGAGATGGACATTCATCGGCGTGTCTCTTGTCCTCACCGCCATCGGCCTGGCCAGTTGGATCGGCAAAGGCGGCCTCAGGTACGGCATCGACTTCACCGGCGGCACCAACCTCAACCTCCGTTTTTCCGGCCCGCCCCCGGTTGAAAAGATCCGCAGTTCCGTCTCAGCCAAGATCCCCGGTGAAATCACCGTCCAGGAAATCTCCGGCGAAAACTCCGTCATCATCGGAAGCCCGATGAAAGGCGATCTCGCTCTGGCCCAGGACCGCAAGCTGATCGAAGAGGCGCTCACCGCCACCTTCGGCCAAAGCACCGGCAAGCTTGACTTCTCCAATGCCAGCGCGCAGGCGGTGGCCGGCAGGCTGCGTGATCCTCTCGCCCAGGCCGGCGCGGGACTCTCCGATACCGCCGTCGAGGCGCTCGCCAAAACCATCACCGACTTCCGCAACAGCCCCCCCCGCTCCGGCCTGCTCAAGTCGTTCGATGAACTCAACGGCCTTCCCGGCGTCACCCCCAAGATCATCGAGGTTCTCAACCAGAACTTCTACAACGCGCCGTTCCAGATTCGCTCCGTCGAGCAGATTGGCCCCAAGATCGGCGCCGAACTCCAAAACAAGGCCATCCTCGCCACTCTGTACGCGCTCGGCGGAATGCTGATCTACATCGCCTTCCGCTTTGAGTGGATCTACGGTACCGCCGCTGTCCTCGCCGTGTTTCACGATGTCGTGATCACGCTGGGCTTGTTCTCGCTGTTCAACAAAGAGATCACCCTGAACGTGATCGCCGCCCTGCTCACCCTCGTCGGCTATTCCATGAACGACACCATCGTCGTCTTCGACCGCATTCGCGAAAACCTGAAAACCAACCGCCGCGACCCGCTCGCCAAAATCGTCAACGCCAGCATTAACCAGACGTTGAGCAGAACGGTCCTCACTTCCGGATTGACGTTCCTGTCGGCGGCTGCGCTGTGGATCTTCGGTGGAACCGTTCTAAACGGCTTTTCTTTCGCGCTCGTCGTCGGTATCATTATTGGAACGTACTCGTCGATTTTCGTCGCGAGCCCGATCTTGATCTTTTGGCACAACTTTGTCGAAAGCCGCAAGAAGAAGGCGCCTGTCGCTTCGGGCGGTCCCAAAGATCGGCGCAAAGGGTGATAGAGTTGAGAATTTGCTTTTCAGATCGAGCAAGTCAGGTCATCATGGGAACCTCCGGGTTGCCGTGGTGTCAAAAGATGTAGAATTCGGAATCCCCCCGGATTGGGGGCGAACCTACGCAAGGAGAAGGTAGGCTATGTTTGAACAGAGTTTCGTTGACGGAACTGCCAAAACAAATAAGAGTTGGACCGTGATGCTGTCGACGATCATTCAGGTGTTGCTGGTCGTCGTCCTCATCATCGTTCCGTTGTTGAACCCGGAACTGCTCCCCAAAACGGCGCTTTCGACGATGTTGGTCGCACCCCCGCCCCCGCCTCCGCCTCCCCCGCCTCCGGCGCCGGCTCCCATCGTCAAAGTCAAAATCATCCCCAAGCAGTTTGACGGAAGCAAGCTGATGGCGCCCAAACAGGTGCCCAAGGAAATCGCGATGATTAAGGAAGATGAGCTTCCGCCTTCCACCGCGGTCGGCGTGGTGGGTGGCGTGCCCGGCGGCGTTCCCGGCGGCACCCCCGGCGGCGTCATCGGCAGCATCATCGGCTCGACGCCTACCGCGGCCCCCCCGCCTCCTCCCCCCAAGGTCCAGGAAGCGCCCAAACCGGTCACCCCCAAGCGCATCGTGGTCGGCGGCAACGTGCAACAGGCTATGCTGCTCAGCCAGCCTAAGCCCATCTATCCGCCGCTCGCCAAACAGGCGCGCATTTCCGGCACCGTCCGCTTTACCGCCATCATCGGCAAGGACGGCAGCATTCAGAATCTGACACTCGTGAGCGGGCACCCCCTGCTCGTTCAATCCGCCCAGGACGCCGTCCGGCAGTGGCGTTATAAGCCCACCCTGCTCAACGGCGAACCGGTGGAAGTGGTCACTCAGATCGACGTGAACTTCACGTTGAACCAATAGTTCTCGTTCGTAAGAGATAAATTCAACTCGCAGGAGAGAAACCAAAATGCTTCTTCAGTTGCAGGTATGGTCGCTGCTGCTCCTCCAGGAGACCGGCGCCGTTAGCTTTGACCTCCGTTCCATGTGGGCCCAGATGGGCTGGCTCGCCAAGGCGGTCGTCATCGTGCTCTTCATCATGTCCGCGTGGTCTATCGGCGTGATGATCGACCGTCTGATCGTTTTCAACGCCGCCCGTAAACAGTCCCGTCTGTTTGCGCCGGCTATTGCCGGAGCGCTCCGGGAAAAGAAGTTGGATGAGGCCATCAAGATCGCCGACCGCTACAAGAAGAGCCACTTGGCCAAGGTCGTCGTGTCCGGTCTCCAGGAATTCCGCGCCCACCAGGTGAGCGCCGATATCCCGGGCGAACACATCGAAGCATCCAACCGCGCGCTCGAACGCGCCCAAGCCATCGTGCACTCCGAATTGGAGCGCGGCGTCAGCGGCTTGGCCACCATCGGTTCCACCGCCCCCTTCGTCGGGCTGTTCGGCACCGTCGTCGGCATCATCAACGCCTTCAAAGGTATTTCGACCGAAAAGTCCACCGGTCTCGGCGCCGTCGCCGGCGGTATTTCCGAAGCCCTGGTCACCACCGCTATCGGTCTGTTCGTTGCCATCCCGGCCGTCTGGATGTTCAACTACTTCAACAACCGCGTCAAGTCGTTCGACGTCGAGATGGATAACTCCAGCTCGGAATTGATCGACTACTTCCTCAAGCAGAGCCAGAAAGCCGCGGTGAAGTAGCCTGCATCTGTCGAGTGTCAGTCCGGCGAGTTGATAGTATACGGGGCGCACCTCTCCCGGCGCGCCCCGTATCCTGCCCCCGCTGGAAAAGGAGAATTTCATGGGAAAAAAACTACGAGCCGGTGACGCAATCTCAGACATCAACGTCACCCCCATGGTTGATGTCATGCTGGTCATGCTGATCATCTTCATGGTCATCACGCCGATGCTGTCCAAAGGCGTCAGCGTCGACCTGGTCCGCACCGCCAACCCCATCGCCATGTCCGACGCGGACAAGGAAGATGCCGTGCTGGTGGCCGTCACCCGCGATGGCCGCACCTACCTCGGCTCCACCCAGGTTCCGCCAGCGGACCTCCCCATCAAGGTCAAAGACATGTTGACCAATAGACTCAATAAGACGGTCTACGTAAAATGCGACAGCCGCGCCCGCTATGAAAAAGTCGTGGAAGTCGTGGATAACCTCCGCGCCGCCGGCGTCGACAATATCGGTCTGCTCACCGAGTTGGACCCCAAGGCCGCCAAAGGCAGACAGGAGGAGTTCGGCTTGAAGTAGCCGCCCTCCGCATTGGATTTTAGATTCGATTAAAGGAGATCCCATATGGGAATGGCAGTTGGTGGGTCGGGTGAAGGCCCGAAGTCCGAGATCAACATGACCCCGTTGATCGACGTGCTGCTGGTATTGCTCATTATTTTCATGGTCATCACGCCTCTGACGCCGAAGGGTCTGGAAGCTTTGATCCCTCAGCCTCCTCCGCCCAACGCTCCTCCCGCGTCCGATGACCGTACCGTCGTCATCATCATCGACAAAGACAAAAAGATGATGCTGAACACTGAGCCGATCACCGAAGACCGGTTGGCCGAGAGGCTCCTGGAAGTGTTCAAAACCCGCGCCGAGCGCGTCTGCTTCGTCAAGGGTGACCCCGATCTCGAATTCCAGTATGTCGCCAAAGCGATCGACATCGCCAAGGGCGCGCAGATGGATAAGGTCGGCTTGATGACCGCCAAAATGGAAGCCGGTCAGTAAGAAAGGAATCTCATCGCATGAAAGCGCCGAAGTCGCTCATTCTCACTGCGGCCGTCGCCTCGCTGTTGTTGGCGTTCACCTCGGTAGGCTGCAAGAAGCTGCAAGCTCGAGACAACCTGAACAAAGGTGTCGCAGCGTTCAAGAATGCGAAGTTTTCAGATGCTGTTGATTTCTTCCGCCAGGCGGTGGAACTCGATCCGTCCTTCCCCACCGCCCGCCTGTATCTGGCCATGGCCTACATGAACCAGTACATCCCCGGCGCCGAGTCTCCTGAAAACATGAAGTTCGCCCAGAACGCCCGCGACCAGTTCGAGAAGGTCCTCTCCGACGACCCGAAGAACACCACGGCCATCGAGTCCATCGCTTCTCTCCTCTATCAGCAGGCCCAAGGCGCTCCCAAGCTCGAAGACAAGCTCAAGAAACTGGACGAAGCCAAGGTCTGGTACGCCAAGCTCGCTGAAGTGGACCCCAGCAAGAAGGAAGCGTTCTACAGCCTGGGCGTCATCACCTGGGCCAAGTGGTATCCGGCCTGGAAAGAAGCTCGCGACAAGATGGGCATGAAACCCGATGCCCCCGGCCCCTTCAAGGACAAGAAGGTTCGCGCCGAATTGCAGGAAAAGTACGGCCCCATGATCGACGACGGAATTAAGAGCCTCGATAAGGCCCTCGAAGTCGACAAGGAATACGACGACGCAATGGCGTATTTGAATCTCCTCATCCGCGAGCGCGCCGACCTGCGCGACACCCCCGAAGAATGGAAGAAGGATACCGATCTCGCCGACAACTGGATGCAGAAAGCCTTGGAAACCCGCAAGATCAAGGCCGAACGGCAGCCCGCTACCGGCGGCATCATTTCCGAGGAAAAGAAGTAAGCGGCTTACCGCTATAATAGGAAGGGACGGGGGCGAGGTAATCGCTTCCCGTCCTTTTTTCATGGACTCCCACCCAGCCGTCCCCGTGGCGCCGGTCATTCCTCCAGCCCCGCCCTGCGACGACGATGCCGCCCGCCTCGCCTATCTCGACTCCCTCTACGCCGCCCTCGAGTCCACCGTCCAGGCCTCCCGCCCCAATGAGGATCTTGCGCCCCTCCGCGCCGCCTACGAGTTTGCCCGCGAAAAACACGGCAAACAGAAGCGCCAGGATGGGTCGCCTTACATGGTCCACCCGATCGCCGTCTGCGAAATCCTCGCCGGCATGCAAATGGACCTCATCTGCCTGGAAACCGGCATGCTGCACGACGTGCTGGAGGACACCCAAACCACCGTCGAGGAAATTAAACGCCTTTTCGGCCCCGACGTCGCCCGCTGCGTCAACGGCGTCACCAAGCTGACCAAGGTCGGCCTCGGCGGCCGCGAAGAACGGCAGGCCGAAAGCCTCCGCAAAATGCTCCTCGCCATGAGCGAGGACCTGCGCGTCATCCTCGTCAAGCTGGCCGACCGCCTCAACAATATGCGCACCCTCGGCTCGCTCGAACGCGAACGCCAGGTGCGCATCGCGCAGGAAACGCTCGACCTCTACGCCCCGATCGCACACCGCCTCGGAATGGGCAAAATGCGCTCCGAACTCGAGGATCTCGCCTTCCGCTACGTCGACCCGGAAGCCTACCAGGAGGTCACGCAAGCCATCGAGTCGCGCCGCTCCATCACCGGCGACGTGCTCCAGCAGATCCTCGGCATTATCCGCGAAAAGCTCGCCGCCGACTCCATCCCGGCCCGCGTGCAGGCCCGCATTAAGCGCCCCTGGTCGGTCTACCAGAAACTGCGCAAACAGAAAATCGACATCGACCAGGTCTACGACGTCCTCGGCATCCGCATCATCACCGATTCGGTCAGAAACTGCTACGCCGCCCTCGGCGAAATTCACCAGGAGTGGCATCCCATCCCCGGGCGTATCAAAGACTTCATCGCCATCCCCCGCCCCAACCTCTACCAGTCGCTCCACACCTCCGTCATGGGCCCTGGAGGTGTGCCGTTCGAAGTGCAGATCCGCACCGAGGAGATGCATAAGGTCGCCGAAGAGGGCATCGCCGCGCACTGGAAATACAAGGAGGGCAAGAAAGGGGCCCACGCCGACGAGCAGCAGATCGCCTGGCTCCGCCAGTTGGTCGACTGGCAGCGCGAAACCCGCGACTCCATCGATTTGATTTCCGCGCTCAAGGTGGACCTCTACGCCGAGGAAGTCTATTGCTTTACGCCCCGCGGACGCGTCATCGTGCTGCCGCGCGATTCAACGCCCGTCGATTTCGCCTACGCCGTGCACAGCGACGTGGGACATCAGTGCATCGGCGCCAAAGTCAACGGGCGCATGGTCCCGCTCAAACACACCCTCCGCAACGGCGATGTGGTCGAGATCCTCACCCAGAATGGAACCCAGCCCAGCCGCGACTGGCTCACCTTCGTCAAAACCTCCCGCGCCAAAAGCAAGATCCGCCAGGTCATCAATTCCTTCGAGCGCGAAAAGGCCATCGATATCGGCGAGAAACTGCTCGAAAAGGAAGCCCGCCGTTACAGCGTCGCGCTCAGCCGCGTCGGCAACGCGCAGTTCCAGGCCGTTGCCGGCGAGTACGGCTTCTCGAAAATCGAAGACCTCTACGCCGCCCTCGGCTGGGGCCGCTTTTCCGCGCGCCAGGTCCTGAACAAGCTCGCCCCGGAACTGGCCGCGCCGGAAACGCCGCAGGCGCCCGCGCAGCCGCCGCCCGCGCCCGCCGCTCAGCCCGCCATCGGCGACAAGGACTTGATGATCGTCGTCAAGGGTGTCAACGACGTTCTCACCTATCGCGCCAAGTGCTGCAACCCCATTAAAGGCGAGCCCATCGTCGGCTACATCACCCGCGGCAAAGGCGTCGCCATCCACTCCAAGTCCTGCAAGAACGTCCAGAACCTCCTCTATGAGGCCGACCGCAAGATCGATGTCGAGTGGTCGCGTTCCGGCGCCGCTGAATCCTTCAACGTCCACCTCGCCATTCACACCGACGACCGCACCGGCATGCTCAACAAGCTCACCCAGGTGCTCTTCGATGAGGACGTCAACATCCGCAGCGTCGAATCGAAAACCAATGATTCGCGTGTCGACGACGCCGTGGTCGAAATGACCATCGAGGTTCGCGACAAGAAGCAACTCGAACGCATAACCGGCGCCATGCGCCGCATCGCCGGCGTTCGCGATATCCACCGCGCCCATTAACATGACTGTCTCCACCGACCCTGAACACATCGCCATCGCCAAGTCCTCCGGCATCAAGATCGACTGGTCCGACGGCCATCGCAGCGAGTACTCCAACGAGTACCTGCGGGACGAGTGCCCGTGCGCCACCTGCACCGGCGCCCACGGCACGGAGCCCCAGAAGACCAGTTATTCTTCACCCCCGGCCAAACCCGACCCGTTCCAGATGTTCAAGCCCAAGATCAAGTTGCTTAGCGTCGAAGAGGTCGGCGCCTACGCCATCCGCTTCTTCTGGAACGACGGCCACAACGCCGGCATCTATTCCTACACCCATCTGCGTTCCATCTGCCCCTGCCCGGCCTGCCGCGCCGCCCGCGCCTGAAGCGGCCGGTCACGCCGCCGCGGGATTTTTCTCACCTTCGCGCTCAAGCACTTGGCGCGTCTTCACCGTCCCAGCCCCGCTCTCCTGTGTTGCTGTAAGACCAGGGACAGACTTGCCGGCCGGCGGTTTTGAGAGTTCCCTTCGCTATGGTGACTGGCAACAGCCAACAAGTAGCGGCCATCCGTTTCTTCGTCAGACTGACCTCTGGCGCGGCCCTCTGCCACCGAGCGGGGTTCCGGATGGTTGGTGCGATTTACCCTCTTGACGAGTCTCAGCGGCAGCGTCGAAGAGGGCAAGGAGATACTCCTTCGACCGCGGTGAAAATAAATACGCTCCTCACGCTCACTTCCACAGGAAACGGAAGGTACGGGGGGCGGGCGGCCGTCAAGACGGCACAGGTCATCAGTACTGGCCGGGTGAAACCCATAGGGACGTTGCCAACAACGCGAACCCTCGGCGGAGACAACCCGGCCGGTACAATTTCACTCTCCGAGATTTCCACTCCAGGCCGCGGCGCCGTAGTGTGCGCCCCTACTCCAGCTTCCTTACCTCGGCTTCCAGGTGCGCCAGCGCCGCCTCCAATTGACTCCTGAAACGCGGGTTGCAGGCGCTCTGCATTTCGCTCAGAATCCGTGTGCGCTGCAGCAGAAGGCTGTCGTGCCGGGCGCGCCGCGCCACTTCTTCAGGACTCTGTGTGGCCGGCTTGGGCTCACGCGCCGCCGCCAATTCCTGTTGTGACTCAACCGACTTACTTTCCCATCCGCGGGCCATTACTTCTTACCCTCCTAAGGCGCCCAGGTCTCTTCCCTCCAGGCCATATCCCAGAACAGGTACTCGTAGCGCGCCGACTGTTCAAACAGTTCCGCGGCGTGCAGCCGCTCCCCGGCCGCGGCGCTCGCGGCCGCTTCATCGGCCATCCCGAGCACCTCGTTCACCGTCTTGCCGTAATCGCCGCCCGAATATTGGCGAATCCACCGCTCGTAGTCCTTGTCCGGCGAACCCTTGCGCGCCAGGTGCTTGCCCACTTCCCAATAAATCCAGTAACACGGCAGCAAGGCGCACAAGCCCTGGAGATAACCGTTCCTCAGCACGCTGGCAAACAGGTGGTTGGTATAGGCGAGATTCGTGGGCGCCATCTTCGACACCGGTTGAGCGCCATACGATTGGAGAATCGACCGGTGCATCTCGCGCTCTTCCCGCACCGCCTCAACCGAATGCTGGGAAAGCATCACGGCCCACTCCGGACGCGGCGCCTTGGCCGCCAGCAGGTTCAGCGCCTGTCCGAACGCGCGCAGGTAGAGACTGTCCTGGGCAAGATAAAACTGGAACTTCGCGCGCGGCAGACTCCCGTCGGTCAACCCGGTCAGAAATGGGTGCGCCAGCGTCCGCGCATAGACCGGTTCGATTCGCCGCCACAGCCCGCCGGTGAACGTCTCCGGCTTGAACAGCAGGACGGCGGCCAGCAGGTCGCGGCGCCGCGGCGCCCGGAAGCCGGGCGGGCCCGGAACTGTGCGCACGCCAACCAGTGACGCGTTGCCCATGACGGTGTTGCTTTTATTGTAAGGCGTCGATCAGGCGCTTCGCTCGCCGGAAAACAGCCTCCAGCATGGGCTCCGTCAGGCGTCCGGTAAACGTGTTCTGCTGGCTCGGATGATAGCTGGTGATCACCACAGGGCGGGTGTCGTGCTGCAAATCGTGCGCGAAATCCAGCCGGGGCAATCCCACAACCTTGCGGTAGGAGTCGAACCCCAGCCGCCCCAACGCCACGACGACTTTCAGATTTTTGAGCAGCGCCAGTTCCCGCTCGAGGTAGGGCCGGCACATCTCGAACTCGGCCGGCGTGGGCTTGTTGCCGGGTGGAGCGCAGCGCACCGCCGCCGCGATGCGCGCATCATGCAGTTCCAACCCGTCGCCCTTATGCCGGCTCACCGCGCCCGACGCAAACCCGGTGTGATGCAGAACACGGTACAGAAAGTCACCCGACGCGTCGCCCGTGAACACGCGCCCCGTGCGGTTGGCGCCGTGCGCGGCGGGCGCCAGCCCCACAATCAACAGCCGCGCATCCGGGTCGCCGAAACCCGGCACCGGTTTTCCCCAATAGTCCCACTCGCGGTAGGCGCGCCGCTTTACCTCCGCCATCCGCCGGCAATGTTGCCGCAGACGCGGGCAGAGTTCGCAGCCGGTGATGTCGGCATCCAACTTTCTCCACGAATCACTCACTAAGAGTAGGATAATGCGGGAGGGAGTTCTGCCTCACATGACCCGTCGAACCTTCTTTCACACCCCCGCCGCCGCCGCGGCAGCCGTGCCCCTTGCGGCGGCCAACGACAAACTGGCCATCCAAGGCGGCGCGCCCGTTCGCAGCGCGAAGTTTCCCTCCTGGCCCCGCTTCAACCAACTCGAGGAGAACGCGCTGCTGGACACCTTGCGCAGCGGCCATTGGGGCCGCACCACGGGCAAGCGCGTCGACCAGTTCGAGGACCAGTACGCGCGCCTGACCGGCTCCAAGCATTGCCTGGCCACGGCCAACGGCACCAGCGCGCTGATCGCCTCCCTCAATGCCCTGGACATCGGGCCCGGCGACGAGGTGCTGCTCTCGCCCTACACCTTCGTAGCCACGCTCAACGTCGTGCTCTTGCAGCACGCGCTTCCGGTGTTTACCGACACCGACATCGAAACCTTCCAGATGGATGCCCGCGGCATCGCGCAGCGCGTCAGCGACCAGTCGGCCGCCATCATTCCCGTGCATGTCGGCGGCGCGCCCGCCGATCTGGACAAGATCCTGCCGGAAGCCCGCAAATACAAGCTGCGTGTCATCGAAGACGCCTGCCAGGCGCACCTCGCCGAGTGGCGCGGCAAAAAGGTGGGCACGCTGGGCGATTGCGGCTGCTTCAGCTTCCAGGCCTCGAAAAACCTCAACTCCGGCGAAGGCGGAGCGCTGATCACCAACGACGAACAGTTGATGAGCCGCGCCTACTCGTTCCACTCTAATGGCCGCGCCTGGAAGGCCGATGCCCTGTCGCTGTCCGCCTATGCCTCAAACGGCGCCAACCTCCGTTTGACCGACTTTCAGGCCGCCCTGCTGATGGCGCAGATGACGCGCATCGAAGAGCAGGCCCGCACCCGCGAACAGAATGCCGCGTATCTGACCAAGATGTTGAAGAGCGTCCCCGGCATCCAGCCCGCCCGGCTCGCTGACGGCTGCACGCGGAATGCCTGGCACCTCTACATGCTCCGCTACGACCCGGCCGCGTTTGAGGGCGTGCCCCGCAAGACGTTCCTCAAAGCCCTGGCAGCCGAAGGCATCCCGGGCGCCAGCGGCTACACGCCGCTCAACAAGGAGCCGTTCATCGAGCGTGTCATCTCGTCGCGCCATTACCGGCGGATCTACGGCGAGGCGCGCCTCAAGCTGTGGCGCGAGAAGAACCAGTGCCCGGGCAACGACAAACTCTGCGAGCAGGCCGTCTGGTTTACTCAGACCATGCTGCTCGGCCCCCGGTCCGACATGGACCAGATTGCCGAAGCCATTACCAAAATTCAGCGCAACGCCGGCGCATTGAAAGCGCTCAAAGCGTAAGTTTTCTACGCTTCGGAGATCCAGCCCAGGCCGCAAAGCTGAACCGAAATGTTCGTCTTCTTCGGCTTGATCACGACCGGTTGAAGCGGCGCGGCCGCCGGGTCCACCGTGCTGGCGAGCGCCGCCGACTCGGCTTCGAACTGCGTGTTCAATTCCTCGATTTGCGCCTGAAACGCTTCGAGGTTGCCTTCGGCCCGGCCCACATCGCCGGACTCCTTGCGCGCGCGGTTGATGGAGCGCAGCGCGCTGCCCGCCTTGGAGGCCACCGAAGACCGCCGGCTGCCGCCGAGAAACGCCCCCAACAGCCCCGTGCCAACGTTGATCACCGATTGCAGCATCTCACCCTGCGACTGCTCCTTCTCCTTTTGGAGCGCGGCTTCGGCGCGCCGCTGCCGCTCCTGCAAGGCCGCCAGCTTCGGCGCGAACTTCTGGCGCAGCTTCTCCACAGCCTTGTCGCGCTCCTCGCGCGCGCGCTGCTGGATTCTCACGCGGAACTGGGCCTCTGATTCGCCCGGCTTGGAAATCTCCCCCAGGCTCGCGCTCTTGTAAACCTCGATCTTCTGGGTCTGATAAACCCAGGTGGCAAAGCCCTTCTGCCACGCGGCGTAGTTCTTGGCCTTGGCCGCGCTGGCTGGCGCCTCGGCGAATTTCGCTCCGGGCTCTGGCTCCTTGCCCAAGTCGGCCGCGGGGATCTCCAGAATCCGCGTCTCATCCCAGTTGACCGCCACCGCCGCATCGGTCAGCGGAACCGTCACCAGCACTTCCCGGACTTCATCGATTCCCGCCTTGGCGTCGCTGAACTGCACCTGCGCCGCCGCCAGCAACCGCGGCTGATAAACCGCTTCGCCCGGCGATTGCAGCGGAACAAAATACTGCGGCACGTCCGGAGGAAGCACGGGCGGCGTCTCCGCCGCTGCCGCCGCCTTGGACGTGACTGCTTCCGGCGCCGCCGCCGCGGAGGCCGGTTCCTTGCGCGCCGCCATCAGCCTCTTGATCTCCGGCCGCGCCAGCGGCCCGCGCAGGTACGACAACGCCCAGCGCGTCTCAAACAGCACCGGCGCGTCGTCGTGCACGCTGTTCAAAAGAAAAATGCGGTTGCCCAGGCCGGCCAGCGTCTGCTCCATCTTCTGCCGGTCGAACTGGCCGCCGGTTGCCGCCGCCGCGCCTTCCAGCCCTTCCATCACCCGCGCCTTGTCGCGCTCGGTTTGCAGACGCCCGATAAACCAGGTCCCCGTGTTGGCCAGGCCCTTGTAATCGAGATCCACCGGGTTCTGCGTGGCCAGAACGACGCCCAGCCCGAAGGCGCGCGCCTGCTTCAACAGCGTCAGCAGCGGCTTCTTCGACGGCGGATTGGCGACCGGCGGAAAGTACCCGAAAATCTCGTCCATATACAGGATGGCCCGCAGGCTCGTGGTTCCCGGTTGGGCGCGCACCCAACTGAGCGTCTGGTTGAGCAGCAGCGACACAAAGAACATGCGCTCGCTGTCGCTCAGGTGCGCAATAGACAGAATCGAGATTCGCGGCTTGCCGGCGGACGTGAAAAGCAGGCTCTGAATATCCAGCGGCTCGCCTTGCAGCCAGGCTTCAAAACCGGGTGAGGCCAGCAGGTTGTTCAGCGCCATCGCCAGCGCGAAGCGTTCCTTGGACGGATAGAAGCTCTCGAGGTCGAGCACCCCGACTTTGTCGAACGGCGGCTTCTGCACGCGCGCGATGATCGCGCCCAAGTCGAGGTCTTCGCCGTTTTCCCAGGCGCGGTCCAGGATATTGGCCAGCAGCGCATGCTCGCGGCTCCGCACCGGGTCGGCGTCGATGCCCGCCATGCCGAGCAGGCTGGTGGCGGTGGCGCTCACGCGGTCGCGCATTAGCTCGCGGTCGCCTCGCAGCGCTTCATCCGGCGCGGCGAACGAGTTCATGATCGACAGCGGCACGCCCGCGTCGCTGCCCGGCGTGTAAATGGTGAAGTCCGCGGCGTCCACCATGCGCCGGATGCGCGCGCCGTCCTGGCCCCACTTGGCCAGTCCGGTCTTCCACAACTCGGCCTGCTGCGCGGCAAAGGCGGCCGCCGCCAGGCCCTTTCTCCGCGCTTCGTCCTCGTTGATCCAAGGCTCGAAGTCGGCGGGCCGCAAATCCGGAAACGCCAGCAGAAGATTCCCCAGGTCTCCCTTCGGGTCGATGACGATCGCCGGAATCCCGTCAATCGCCGCCTCTTCCAGCAGGCTGATGCACAAGCCGGTCTTGCCGCTGCCGGTCATGCCCACGCAAACGGCGTGGGTGACCAGGTCCTTGGCATCGTACAGGACAATCTGGCCACCCTCTATTTCTTTTCCCAGGTAGAACGCGCCAAGCTTCTCGAAGTCCGTCATCAACGCTATTTTACGAGTCCGGCGGGGCCGGCTCGCCGGGCTCTCCGCCCTTTAGCCTCCCGCGTTCCCGTAAAGCGCGCCGCAGCAGGAATTCGATCTGGCCGTTGAGGCTGCGCAAATCGTCGTCAGCCCAGCGGCGGAGCGCGTCCAGCACCTTTTCATCGATGCGCAGGAGAAACGTCTTTCGCTCCGCCATCCCAGGTGCTCCTCAGTGCTGCAGCGTCCCCGTGTTCAGCACAGGTTGCGCCGCCGCTTCGCCGCACAACACCACCAGCAGGTTGCTGACCATCGCCGCCCGCTGCTCGCCATCCAGCGCCACAACGCCTTTTTCGGACAGCGCCGACAACGCGTGCTCGACCATGCCGACCGCGCCTTCCACGATCTTTTGCCGCGCGGCGATCACCGCCGAAGCCTGCTGCCGCCGCAGCATCGCGGCCGCGATTTCCGGCGCATAGGCCAGAAAACTGAGGCGCGATTCAACCACTTCCACGCCCGCCACCGACAGCCGTTCCTGTAT
>JADZCI010000217.1 GCA_020851655.1 Bryobacterales bacterium | reverse complement strand
GGCTTTCGCTTTCCACCGGCTGACCACGAGTTCGGCGACCATGGCTTCCTGCTCGGCGTCGAGTTCCCGCTGCCAGGCGTGCTTCTGCTCGTCCTTGAAACGGTTCAGGATTTCCAGCCTCCGCCTGGCGTCAAGCACCGCCTCGCGCTGCGTGGCGATGTCGCGGGAAATGCGCGTCTCCTGGGTGCGAAACCGCATCTGTTCGTCCGCCGAGAAGCGGAGCCAGCGGTCCAGAGCCGCCAGGTCGGTGCTCATCACCGCGTGAGAGGATCCGACTACCTGCCGGTCGTCGTTGACCCGGCGCATGAACGCAGTCTGTTCCTGGTGCAGAGCCGCCAAATGCGCCAGGAGTTTCTCCAGTTTCCCCTCCTCGATTTCAAACTGAGTCTGGCGCCAGGAGCGCAGCTTTTCCAACGGGAACTTGAACTTCTTCATAACCGCGCCGCCAGCTCAAACATCGCCGCATCCAGCGTGGCGGCCGGAGTGGTTTCCGAAGGCTCCTGCCGCAGAAAACCGTTCAAGTCGTCCTGAACGGCGATGGCCGAATCCAGCTTGGGATTCGAGCCCGATGCGTAAGCGCCCAGACGGATCAAGTCCTCCGCCGATTGAAACGAGGCCATCGCTTCGCGGATCTTCCTGGCCGCCTGCTTGCGGGCGTCCGGACTGACGCGGGGCGCCAGCCGGCTCACCGACTGCAGCACGTCAATGGCCGGGTAGTGGCCGCGCGCGGCCAGTTGCCGCGAAAGCACAATGTGGCCGTCGAGGATGCCGCGGACCGCGTCGGCGATCGGCTCATTCATGTCGTCGCCCTCCACCAGCACGGTAAAGTAGCCGGTGATCGAGCCCCGCTGAAACGATCCGGCCCGCTCAAAGATCCTCGGCAGCAGGTTGAACACCGAGGGCGTGTAGCCCTTCTGGCTCGGCGGTTCGCCGATAGCCAGGCCGATTTCCCGTTGCGCCATCGCCAGCCGCGTTACCGAATCCGCCACCAGCAGCACGTTCTTGCCCTGGTCGCGGAAGTATTCCGCAACCGCCAGCGCCACAAAGCACGCTCTCAGCCGCAGGGGCGCCGGACGGTCCGACGTGGCGCAGACCACCACCGACTTCTTAAGACCCTCAGGTCCCAGTTCCTTCTCTATGAAGTCCCGCACTTCGCGGTTGCGCTCGCCGATGAGCGCGAGCACGGTGACGTCGGCGCTGTTGTGCCGCGCCAGCGAACCGAGAAGCGTGCTCTTGCCCACGCCGCTGCCCCCGAAAATGCCGATTCTTTGCCCCAGCCCGCAGGTCAGGAAGCTGTCCATGGCCCGCACCCCGGTGTGAAGGGCCTGCTCGATCGGGACCCGCTGCATGGGGCCGGGCGGCGCCGCATAGAGATCGTAGTAGGCATCCGGCTCGATCGGTGGGCCGCCATCGATCGGCCGCGCAAATCCATCCAGCACCCGCCCGAGCAGCGCCTCGCCGGCCGGGGCCTTGGCGTCTTCGCGGCGCGTGCAGATCGGATCGCCGAGTTGCAGTCCGCCCGTCTCCTCGAGCGGCATCGAAATCACCTTGCCGTCCCTAAAGCCGATCACCTGCGTGCGTGTGATCCGGCCATCGGCGGAGCTGATCTCGCAGAAATCTCCGAGGGCGGCGGCGGGACCCTTAGACTCGATCAGCAATCCGGCCGTCCCGGTCACCTTCCCTACCGGCCGCACCGGGTCCATCCGGGAAAGCCGTTCCAGATAAGGTTGCGCGCTCCACCCGCTCATCGGCGCTCCATCAGGTCCGCGAATCCGCGCCGGATCTCCATGAGCTGGGTCTCGACCGAGGCATCAATCGCTCCCCGCGCGGTCTCGATCAGCACCGCGCCGGGCTCGAGCGACGGATCCGGCTGAACGCGAATCTCGACACCTTGAACATTGCGGCCCAGGTACGCCTGGACAAGATTGCCGTGCGCGGGGTTCACCCGGATTTCCATCACCTCGCGCAACGAAAGCTTGGCCAGCGCGGCCTTGACGACTCCCAGCAGGACTTCCGGATCGACGTGTAACTCCCGGTCAAGAATCTTGCGCGCCACCGCCAGAGCGAGGTCCACAATCTGGTGCTCCGCTTCGTGCCGGAAGCGCGGCCGGAACCCGGCGAGTTCCGCCACCGCGGCGGCCATACGCTCAACAGCCTGCTCCGTTTGTTTCTTGGCTCTGTCCCAAGCCGCCGCCTCGCCCTGCCTGAGGCCTTCGGCGCGAGCCTGTTCGACCCGTTGCATCCAGGCGCCCTCGTCGAACTTGGGCTGGGCGGGCAGCGTATCGGGCTCGGCCATTTGCGGGAGCGGGTCTCCCACCGTGTTCCACCGGATCGGCCGGAATTCCGCCTGGGCGCCCGAGCGTATCCTAGACGACATACTGCTCCCCTACCGTACCCTTGAGGCTGATCACGCCTTCGGCCTCAAGCTGCCGCACTACGGAAATGATCTGCTGCTGCGCCGCCTCGACGTCTTTGATCTTGACCGGCCCCAGCGCTTCGATGTCTTCCGCCAACATTTCCTTGCCGCGCTGCGACATGCACTGCATGAAATGCTCTTTCAACTGCTCGCTGGTGCCCTTGAGCGCCACCGTCAACAGTTTGCGGTCGATGCGCGCCAGCAGGTCTTTTATGGCATTCACATCAATCAGAAGCAGGTCTTCAAAGACAAACATAAGGTGGCGGATGGTTTCCGCCAGGTTGGAGTCGGCCTGCTCGATGCTTTCCAGGATGTCTTTGCTGGTGCCGGAATCCATACGGTTGAACATCTCCGCCACGGCGCGCACCCCGCCGTAAGACTCGCGGCTCAATTCACCCAAGGCCTTCAGCTTCTGGCCGATAATTCCGGCGATGCGGGAGATAATATCGGGCGAGATCTGCTCCAGGTTCGCCATGCGGAGCGCCACATCGGCCCGAATTTCGGCCGGCAGCGAGAAAATCAGGCCCGCCGCCTGCGATGAGCTCAGGTGGCTGAGAATCAGCGCGATCGTCTGCGGGTGCTCGCTGTGGATGAATTTCGCCAACTGCTGCGGGTCGGCCTTCTGCAGCGCGTCAAAACTGGCCGCATCCTGCCCCAGCGCCCTCATCAGCCGGTCCACCAGCATGCGCGCCGTCTCGGGACCAAAGGCGTTGATCAACATCTTCTTGGCATAATCGACGCCGCCCTTGAGGACATAATCCTTGGCCACCGACATCTGGTAGAACTCTTCGAGAATCGATTCCGCATCCTCGGGCGCCACCAGCGTCGTGCGCGCAACCTCGCGCCCAATCAGCCCGACTTCATCCTCGTCCAGATGCTTCAGCACCTCGGCGCTCAACTGTTCGCCGAGCGTAACCATCAGCACGGCCGCCTTCTGCGCGCCGGTGTGCTTCGGGGTGGTTTCCGCCGGTTTGGCCGCGTTCGCAATCATGACTTACCTGCCAGCCTCCTCGTTCAGCCACGTCCGGACAAGCTGCGCGATCGATTCCGGACTCCTCTTGGCCTCTTCAGTCAGGTGCTTCTTCAGGACTTCGGCTTTCTTGGTCGGCGAGGGAATCAGCAGTCCCGCAAGAGCCGCCGTTTCCTGCCGTTCGCGGCTTGCGGCCGCCTCGGCCAGTTGCGCCAGGGCTCTCTGTTCAGCGTCATCGGCCGGACTCTGCAATTGACCCTCCTCGGCCTGCGAAATCCGCGGCGCGTGGGCTTCCAGGTGGCCGCCGCCTCTGGCTGAGACCGCGTGCCCGGATTTCTTGCCGCGCTTCCGGAGCACGAACCAGGCCGCGGCGCCCAGCAGCGCCAGCAGGACCGCGCCCGCCACCCCCAGCAGCACCGGCAGCGGAGCCTTGCCGGCGAGCGGCTTCAACCAGTTGGGCACCGGGATCTTCTGGCCCTGCGGTGGTGCGGACCCGGTGGCTTGGGATTCCGGCGGCGGCGCGTTGGCTGTCGCATCAAACGCCAGCGTCTCGACCAACACCTGGTCGCCCCGGTCCTGTTGAAACCCGATCGTGCCGGCCACCACGTCGTGGACTATCTTGAGCTTTTCCGGCGCCGGAGGCTCCAGCACCCGCTTGGCCTTGGCCCCGCTGCCCTCCCAGCGGAGGTTTTGATCTACCAGGATCGCCACCGACAGCCGCTTGATCGTGCCTTGCGGAATCTTGGTGTGGCGAACGGTACGGCTGGTTTGAAACGCGATGTTTTCTGTGCGCCGCGCCACGCCATTGGACGAAAAACCCGGGCGCGACGTCGGACGCGGCAGGCTGGACGCGGTTCCCGGCACCCCGCTCGCGCCGCCCGCGCCGGCCACATCTTCGCTCTTTTGCGACGTCAGCATGACCGAGCGGCCCGGGTCAAACGACTCTTCGCTTTGCTCCCCACTCGTGAAATCGCATTCGGCCGAAACCCCCACCCGGAACTTCTCCGGTCCCAGCAGCGGATCCAGCGTGGCGTGAATCTTCGCCAGCAGGTCTTTCTCAACAGCCTGGCGGTACTCGATCATCTCGTCCGAGTACCCGGAGGCGTCCAGCGCCGAAGGCTTGCGAAGCTTGTTCAGCAGGTTCCCGCTCATGTCGAGCACCGAAACCTGTTCCGGCGCCAGCCCTTCAACCGCGCTCGCCGTCAGGTGCGTTATCGCCATGACATTCTGCGGCGAAAGTTGCGCACCCGGCTTGAGCTTGACCATGACGCTGGCCTTGGCCGCTTCCCGCGATTCGACGAATACCGACTGCTTGGCGAAGGTGACGTGGACGCGCGCGCGCTCCACTTCGGCCAGCGCCATCACGCTGCGCTCAAGTTCACCTTCGATCGCCCGCCGGTAATTGACCTGTTCGGAAAATTCCGTGATCCCGAAGTTCGTCTTATCGAACAGCTCGAATCCCAGGCGTCCCGTCTTCGGCAGGCCCGCCGCCGCCAGCTCCAGCCGCAGTTCCGCCACGCGCGCCGAAGGAACGGAAATGACCCCGCCCGTGTCCGAGACCTTATAGGGAACGGCCGCGGTCTTCAGTTTTTCGACCACCGCGCCGGCATCTTCGGCCGACAAGCCGGTGAACAGGGGCTTCATGTCCCTTTCTTTGTTCCACTGCGCTCCCCAATAGAGGCCCGCGATGGCGGCCACGACGGCCAGCGCCACCGAGAGCTTTTGCGTGAGCGTCAGTCCGGCTGCGATGCGTTTCAGTTGATCCATGCCGCCTTACACCTGCATCCGCATGACTTCCTGATAAGCCTGAACAACCTTGTTCCTGACTTGCAAAAACAGGTCGAAGGATACGGAAGCCTTCTGGTCGGCCATAATGACCGAGTGAATTTCTTCGCCTTCACCGTTGAGGAATCGCTCCGTGACCCGCGCCGACTCCTGTCCGAGCTGGTTGACCGTGCCAAGCGCATCCTTCATGGCGGCCTGAAAGCCTTCGCCGCCAGGCTGCGCCGCGCCGCGCACCATCTCGGGCAGCTTGGGCCAGGAAACAGGATTGATCGGGCCGGCGTTCATCGTCTACCTCAACGCAACAAGTCCACCGACTTGTTGATCATGTCCTTGATCGCCGACATCGCCGCGACATTGGCCTGGTAGCCGCGCGTCGCGCTCATCAGATCCACCATCTCTTCCGCCGGATTGATGCGCGGGTAAGCCACATAACCTTGCGCATCGGCATCCGGATGCCCCGGCAGATAGCGTTTGTCCGGGTCCCGCTGGTCAACCAGAATTTCCGACACACCGACGCCCGCGCTTCCCGTCCCCATCTCCGTTTGGAACACCGCCGCGAAGGGCGATGGCGCCGCCTCGGACGAGAAGACCACTTCCTTCCGGCGATACGGACCCCCGTCCGGCGTCCGGGTCGTCTCCGAATTGGCCATGTTCTCGACAATGACTTCGGCGCGCGCCCGCTGTGCGGCCAGTCCCGACGCGCTGACAGACATCAGGTTCAACAGGCTCATAAGCTCTTCCCTTCGTCAATCGCTTTGCGAATCGACCGCAACTCGCCCTTCAATAGCGTCGCCGCCAGGTTGAAGCGCATCGCGTTTTCCGCCAGCAACCCCGTTTCCCGGTCCAGGCTGACGTTGTTGCCGTCATTCTTGGTCGGAAGCCCGGCGACATCGATCACCCCGGGTTGAGCCCCTTCCAAGCGGGAGAGGAACTCAAACTGAAAATCGATGTCCTTGGTGCGGTAGCCCGGCGTGTCGATGTTGGCCAGGTTCGAGGCCACCAGCTTCTGCCGGGTGCTGAGCAGATCGAGATATTGTTCCAGCCGGTTTGCGGTGGGGCTCAACATACTGCCGGACATGGTGCAAGCGGCATGCCAAAGCTTTTCGGCTAACTCCCGTATTTCTTGAGGAGATTGTGACAAACCGTCGCCAGGCGGCAAAATAATGGCGTTTTCAGGCTATTTGCGCATCCGTCGAACACCTTAGACCGCCGCCCCGCCGGCGCTACGGAGCGGAGTAGTGCGAGGGATACGCCTGTTTCATTTCGGAAGCCGTTTCGTGCGCGGTCCCAATCTGGATCAGCGGACCCTGGCCAATTCCGGGACACCACTTCGCCGTGCGCCGCCACTGGCGCGCATCCTCCAGCAGTTCCGGCCAGAAAGGAAACAGCCGGCACTGCGCCGGCTTCACCCGGTGAACCGCGCAGGCGTGCTCTTCGAGAAAATGGCACTGCTTCCCTCTCGGCTTGCGCAGCCGCAAACTGTAGCGGGTCCGGTACACGTAACGAGCCTCGAATGCGCCGCGGCTCAGGCCAAGATACGCCGCCATCTCCCGCAGATTCTCTTCGGTAATGTAAACGAACCCCTTGACTTCGCAGCAGCGGCTGCAACCGGGCCGGCACTCGAACCTGACCGCTTCCATAGCCTGAACACAAGAATAACCGCCGGAGCGCTTGTTCCGCGCGCGCGCGGCGAATTATGCTCGAAGAGAAGTGAGGCATTTCTGATGGCGGGACGCGAGCAGGGTGAGTTCGAACTGGTTCTGGGCAACAAACAACTCTTCAGCGTTCTGTTTTTGGTGATCATCCTGCTCGGCATCTTCTTTGCGATGGG